>JASBUF010000018.1 GCA_030148085.1 Methylophaga sp.
TAACTTACCAGCGAGCTTTTCTGCCGAATCGACATCCATCTTGCGCTGGGCTTCTTCGACCAGTGACAACACGTCACCCATACCCAGAATTCGTGATACCACACGGTCAGGATAGAAAGGTTCCAGCGCTGCGGTCTTTTCACCCACACCCATAAATTTGATGGGCTTGCCGGTGATATGACGAATAGAAAGCGCCGCACCACCGCGCGCATCACCATCGGTCTTGGTCAGAATCACACCGGTCAGTGGCAAGGCATCATTAAATGCCTTCGCTGTGTTGGCTGCATCCTGACCGGTCATGCTGTCGACGGTAAACAGGGTTTCTATCGGATTAATGGCGGCATGGATCTGCTTGATCTCAGCCATCATGCCATCATCAATATGCAGACGACCGGCGGTATCGATGATCAACACATCGACATAATCTTTTTTCGCCTGTTTGATCGCGTTTCTAGCGATATCAATAGGGTTCTGATCTGATTTGCTGGGGAAAAACTTTGCGTCAACTTCCTTCGCAAGGGTCTCCAGCTGATCTATCGCCGCCGGACGGTACACGTCGGTACTGGCGACCATGACCGATTTGCGGTCACGTTCTCTCAGCCAGCGCGCCAGTTTGGCAACACTGGTGGTTTTACCGGCACCTTGCAGACCCGCCATCAGGATGACTGCTGGCGGCTGAGTATTGAGACTCAAGCCGGGATCCGCATCCCCCATCACTGCGATTAATTCATCATTAACCACTTTGACGAGTGCCTGCCCTGGCGTCAGGCTACGCAGCACATCCTGCCCCATCGCCCGCTCTTTCACCCGTTCGATAAATTCACGCACAACGGGCAGCGCCACATCGGCTTCGAGCAGCGCCATGCGGACTTCACGTAGCGTCTCTTTTACATTGTCTTCAGTGATACGGCCCTGGCCACGGAGCTTCTTGAGTGTACTCCCCAGCCTGTCACTTAAACTGTCAAACATAGATCACCTTGCTGGTTTGGCGGATTGTCGCCAATGATTGTTGCTTTGAACGCATAGTATAACTGATATATTGTTCAGGGCAGGATGACATCGTTTATCATTGCCAAGTTGAGCTAAGACAACACTCCAAGGATCGATTTGACTATGGCCATTGCCAATGCGCTCGCTTTTCTGCTCTATCTGGGCAGCAGCGTGATTCTAATCCGACGCTTCGTACAGAAGGATCAGTTTGCAGTATCTACCAGTCTGCCCGTCGGTATTATGACCATCATGGCCCTGTTGTTTCACGGTGCCGATATTTACTTCACCATGCATGCGGCTGGCGGCTGGCATCTTGGTTTGTTCACCACCTTTTCGTTAATTACATGGCTGATGGCACTCATCGCCCTTATTGTCGGCAGCCGTCTGCCCAATGCTCACCCTGGCATCCTCATTTATCCTCTAGTGGCATTAAGCCTGATTCTTAAAGTAGAACTGCCCTCACCTCAGCCCCCCTCATTGTCAGAACCGGCATTGGAATGGCATGTGCTACTGTCGCTGGCGGCCTACAGTCTGTTTATGCTGGCAGCGATTCAGGCCATCGTTTTAGCGATACAGGAAAAACAACTTCGCCAACGCCATGTCGCAGGCATTATTCGCAAGTTGCCACCCTTACAAACGATGGAAGCGGCGCTGTTTCAATTAATCATTACCGGTTTTGTCCTGTTGACGATTGGTCTTATTACCGGCCTGATGTTTGTTGATGATTTGTTGGCTCAGCACTTGGTCCACAAAACCGTTTTATCAATTCTGGCCTGGTGTATTTTTGCCGGTCTGCTATGGGGTCGTTTTCGTTATGGCTGGCGTGGCAAAACAGCGGTGAAATGGACATTAAGCGGCTTTGCTCTGTTATTGCTGGCCTATATGGGCAGCCAATTTGTACTTGAATATTTAGTGAATTAACGCTCACATGCTAGAAGAAACATCATTACTGGTTCTATTTTTAATACTGTTCTTTCTGCTGTTTCTGTCGGCCTTTTTTTCCAGCTCAGAAACTGCATTGATGTCACTCAATCGTTACCGTTTGCGGCATCTTGAACAGGAAGGCCATCGCGGCGCGATTATCGCCAGTCAGTTACTTGGTCGCCCGGATCGACTCATCGGTCTGATTTTGCTCGGTAATAACTTCGTTAATATCCTCGCCTCCGCCATTGCAACCGTCATCGGCCTCAAATTACTGGGTGAGAACGGCATCGTTGTGGCGACCTTTGTACTGACACTGGTCGTTTTGTTATTCGCTGAAGTCACACCGAAAACTCTGGCCGCATTGCATCCGGAACGCGTTGCTTTCCCTGCAAGTTATATCCTCAAGCCCTTATTGTTTGTGCTTTACCCGCTAGTCTGGTTTACCAATGGCATTACCAATCGGATGGTGCGACTGTTCGGCGTGTCACCGGAAGATGCCGCTTCCAGCGCCATTAATACGGAGGAACTGCGCGTTGCATTGATGGAAGCGGGCAGTATGATTCCAATCCGCCATAAAGACATGCTGATGAGTATCCTTGATCTGGAAAAAGTCACGGTCAACGATGTGATGGTGCCGCGTAATGAAATCGAAGGCCTCGATATCAACGCGCCTTTCCCGGATATCATTAAACAACTGTCTCATTGTGGTTATACCCGTCTGCCAGTCTACGAAGACACGATGGACAATAT
The DNA here is from genome assembly GCA_030148085.1 of Methylophaga sp. GTDB lineage: Bacteria > Pseudomonadota > Gammaproteobacteria > Nitrosococcales > Methylophagaceae > Methylophaga. The sequence continues at coordinate 2,665 of JASBUF010000018.1, forward strand.
CGTCGGTATCCTGCACCTTCGTAAGGCTCTGCACCTGCTGACTCAGGACAACCTGACACCAGCCACGCTACGCAGCATCATCAAACACGCCTACTTTGTGCCTGAAAGCACCCCGCTGAATACACAGCTGATCAACTTCCAGCGTAACCGCCGTCGAACCGGACTGGTCGTGGATGAATACGGCGATCTGCTGGGCCTCATCACTCTGGAAGATATCTTCCGTGAAATTGTCGGCGAATTTACGGCTGATACCATCGATGAAGACAAGGAAATTCATCCGCAGGAAGATGGCAGCTACCTGATTAATGGCAGTGCCACCATTCGAGATATCAACCGCAGCAATAACTGGCAATTGCCAACTGATGGCCCCAAAACGCTTAACGGTTTAGTGCTCGAACATCTGGAAAGTATTCCTGATCCCGGCGTCAGTATCCGCATGGACGATTATGTTATTGAAGTCGTACAAACGACTGATAATGCTATAAAGACCCTTAGAATACGACATATCATGAACGACCTTGAGGAGGATAGCTGACAGTGTCTTCATTACGTCTCAAATTATCTGGCCTGAACGGCGTCGACAAGAACACGATACGTTCTATGCTCAGGCTCTCTGCTGATTTGCTGACTGAGGAATGGACGATTATTGATGAGGGTCCGGCCGATCTGGATATTTTTTCCTTCGACAGTGAAGCTGGCCAACATGCCTGGCAACAACGCCAGCCAGGCTTCACAGCCTTGTTAACCCATCATGGCAATGTCACCGAACCGGTTGATATTGTGCTGCGAAAACCGCTGAGGAAATCCAATTTTTCCGATGCCCTCAATCTGGTCGAAGAAAAAATTCGTCTCCAGCAGGACGCTGACACTAAGCTGAATGCGAACACCGCACCAAATAATGCTTCCAAGACAGAATGGTCCAAAAAGCTGCTCGACACTCTCACACTGAGAAAAAAACCGGCTTCCCACCTACCAACACTGGATCTGCAGCAGGCTGAAGCATCGAACAAACAGGTTGATACCATCAAAGATCCAGCCTTATTGCAAAGCTGGATTAACCAATTGCCAAAAGATGTGGGACAACGAACAGCCACGCTACTGAAAAACCTGACTCCGCTGTGTGGGCTTAACCTAAAGCCCTTGCTGATGCTGGACTTGCTGGAAATCTACCGTGGCGAGATTCACGACTTACTGTTTACCCGCGATATCTCTGCCGTCAAACGGGATCTGTATGTCACCACCGAAAGTCAGCGTGCCATACAGGGGCTCAGCGATCTGCTTTCCAAGCTGGCTATCGGCTATCAACATATCGCCCGCTATTACTACGAACGAGGCGAAACCCCGGATCAAAACCCACTATTGCTACTGAGTCTAAATCGCAGTGCAGAGCAGTTGGCTTTACGTATTCTGCACGCCTTCCAGTATTACCGTCGTGCCCCCGATGGCGCCTGGCAGTTCTTACATCAAATCTATGTGTATCAGGAACAGGCAGGGACACTTCAACAAACTCCGGTCATCAAACAACCATATGACTCTCGCTGTTTCTTTGAGATCTACGCACAAATCATACTCACCGCTTTGGCTGACCCATACAGCTTAGCCCGTTTCGATGTTTTCAAGCTGTACAGCCTGATGACACAGCTGACCGATAAAATCGAAATTGGCCTACCCAGCGAAAAGCAAATCAATACCACCAGTAACTTCTTCCTGACGGGCCACTTCTGCATTGATCCGACCGATGACCAACAACCACAACCGATGGTCAAAACCGATATCAAAATTCGCCAACTACCAACGACTCGGCTGTTGAACACGCAGCCTGCTTTGTTATTTGTCGAAAACCTGTTCAAGGGCGCTAAAAGTCGATCGCATGCTTCGCTGGATACCGAACTGCGTTTGCTGAAGAAAATCATTCCGCAGCTTAACACCACCCACGAGCGTCGCTACCACCGCCTCAGTACCGGCAAAAACCGCAATGTTGAAATCGCTCACGGTATTAAAGCGATACATCAAAGTCTGGCAGACACTCTGACCCATGCCCTATCATGGCAAATGGTGAATCAGAGCAGTGGTGGCATCATGGCTCATCGCGACACAGAAGGTAGCTATCACCTCAATATCGGTGATTTTATCGGCATCTTCGAACCAGGACTGCCGATCAAACTTGCCACGGTTCGCTGGCTGCATATCGAACTCGATGGCAAAACCACCATCGGCCTCGAACTTATTGACGGAAAACCTGTCCCGGTATTCTGTACCCCTGATGGTGAGGCAGAACAACATCCGGCGCTCATCCTGCCAGCAGCTAAACCGGATGATCCCTCAACCATGATTACGGAAAAAGGTCTGTACTCACCCAAACGCAAGCTGCGGGTAAAAGACCATGGTGAGCCATACATGATTGTGGCTAGTGGTATGATTGATAGTACGCTCGATTACGAGCAGTTCAACTTTACCATCAAGCCCGGTTCATAATGCCGCCATATTGTCCTATCATGATAGGACACACGCAGGATTACTCTTCAAAAACGGAATATTGACTTATGCGCATCGCCATTAAACTGATTTTTGCGATTATTCTCATTATCGTGGCCGGCCTGGTCGCATTGCCATTTATCGTTGACCCTAACGATTACAAAGACGAAATTTCTACCCAAGTAGAAAAAATGACCGGGCGTAACCTGACCCTGCAGGGCGATATTGGTCTTTCCGTCTTCCCTTGGATTGCATTGGAACTGGGTCCTTTGTCGCTAAGCAACGCGGAAGGCTTTAAAGCCGACTCCTTTGCCAAAGTCGATGCCGCAGAGATTCGCATCAAATTGATGCCACTGCTGAAAAAGCAGCTGGAAATGGACACCATCGTACTTGATGGCCTGGTACTGAACCTTGAAACCAACAAAGAGGGTAAAACCAACTGGGACGATCTGACTCAGGCAGATGAAGTCGTCAAAGAAGACAAACAGCCAAGTGAAGAAAAGGCTGGTCCCGCTCTCGCAGCAGTCAGTATTGCCGGCGTGCAATTAAGCAATGCCAATATCCTCTGGTCCGATGCATCTAAAGGCGAAAGCTTCCAACTGCGTAATCTCAACCTGAACACTGATCCACTGGTGCCGGGCGAACCGACCGCGCTGGAAACAGCTTTTGATCTCATCAGCGCCAAACCTGAAGCCAAGGCCCACGTCACTTTGAGCAGCAAGGTAATGGTGGACATGGAAAATCAGCAATACGCACTTAGTGATCTCGCGTTTACCACGCTTGCCGAAGGCAAGACCTTGCCATTCACCCAAGCGGATATCGCGCTGAACGCGGATGTTCAGGCTGATCTGGGCAAACAATTGGTCACTATCAGTAACCTCGTTCTTTCAGCCAAAACCAATAATGACAAGCAAAGCATTGATGCCACGCTGAGTGGTCAGGTCAACTCAAACCTCGCCACGCAACAAACCGTGATCGAAGGTTTAAAACTGAACGCCGATATTACTGACCCGGCTCTGCCTGGCGAAAAAGCCAAGTTGGAATTAACCAGCAAAGTCACGGCAGATATGAAGCAAGAGACCGTCACCCTGTCGGCATTGGCGCTGCAACTACAGGAACTGGTGCTGGAAGCCGACATCAAAGCCAGCAATATCCTCAGTGATAAATTAGGCTTTGCCGGTAGCGTCAATATCAAGCCGTTTAGCCTGCGCAAACTGGCGAAAGACATGAATATTGAACTACCAGAGATGGCTGACAGCAGCACGCTGGAAACAGTGGCTTTAAGTTCCGAACTGGAAGGCTCAGCCAATCATATCAACGCCAAACAACTGAATCTGACGTTCGATCAGAGCAAGCTGACAGGACAATTGGCGATCAACAATTTCAGCAAACCTGCATTTAACTTTGCACTGAAGCTGGATCAGATTGATGCTGATCGCTATCTGCCTCCTGTTGAAGAATCAACAACCAAAGCGAAACCTGCCACTTCTTCAGAAACGGCAGCCAAAGCTGGAAGTGATGCCTTACCGCTGGATTCGCTGCGTCAGATCAATGCTAAAGGCACGATCGATATCGGCAAAATGAAAGCCACCGGCATGACCAGTGAAAACATTCACGTCACTATCAATGCCGCTGATGGCTTGGTAAAGCTAAGCCCGATGCGCGCTGACCTGTATCAAGGCAAATACAACGGAAATGTCAGCCTGGATGCCCGTGGCGACAAGTTAAAACTGGCCCTTGATGAGAGCGTGAAAGGCGTGAAAGCAGAACCTTTGCTCAATGATATCGCTGGCGAAGCCAAAATCACGGGTACAGCCAACGCTAATGCTAAATTAACCGGTACCGGTGCCACCGTCGATGAAATCAAGCAAACGTTGAGTGGCAACGGCGGCTTTTCATTTACCGATGGTGCGCTAAAAGGCGTGAATATTGCCGAATCGATTCGTAAAGCCAAGGCTGCGTTATCTGGGCAAAAACTCGCCGACTCAGGCGAGCCGGTTCAAACTGACTTCTCGACACTCAGTGGTACCTTTACAGCGACTAACGGTCTTATCGATAACCAAGACTTAGCTCTGAAATCACCGTTGTTGCGGATCAGCGGTGCTGGCCAGGCCAGCCTGCCCAAGGAGACGATTGATTACAGCCTGAAAGTCGCTATTGTCGGCAGCATTTCCGGACAGGGCGGGAAGGAACTGGCCGAGCTGAAAGGCCTGACTATCCCAGTCAAAATTGGTGGCACCTTTAGTGAACCAAAACCGACTGTCGATTTAGCCAGCATGGTTCAGGACAAAGCCAAAGAGGAACTGAAAGCCAAGGCTGAAGAAAAAATCAAAGAAAAACTGGGTGGTGATCTGGGCGGTCTGCTCGGCGGCGCGCTGGGAACGAAATCAACCGAAGAAGCCGAGCCAACAGAAAGCAAAGCTGAAGAAGCGACGGCTGAAGAGTCAGCACCGGCAGAAGAAAAAGCACCAGAAAAACAACTGGAAGATGCGGTTAAAGACAAACTCAAAAACTTCTTCTAGGACCAATCCTTACTATTGCCCGCGACCGTCAGCGACTCGCGGGCATTTTTTTATCTGACCATGACACCCAATTTCGACTTCGCAACCGCCCTGCTTGACTGGTTTGATCAGTTCGGCCGTAAGGATCTGCCCTGGCAGCAATCGCCGACGCCTTACCATGTCTGGCTGTCAGAAATCATGTTGCAACAAACCCAGGTCAGCACGGTCATTGATTATTACCTGCGATTTATCGCACGTTTTCCCGATATTCACGCTTTAGCTGATGCCCCTCAGGATGATGTGCTGGCCTTATGGTCAGGTCTGGGGTATTACGCCCGCGCCAGAAACCTGCACAAAACTGCACAGTTGGTGGTCGCAAATCATGGCGGAACGATGCCGGCCGATTTGCAACAGCTCACAGCCCTGCCAGGCATCGGCCGTTCCACCGCTGGTGCGATACTGACCCTAGGCTATCACCAGAGCTTTCCCATTCTTGATGGCAATGTGAAACGGGTATTGGCCCGCTATTATGCGGTTGAGGGCTGGCCCGGCAAAAAACACGTGGAAAGCGTGCTCTGGGACTATGCTGAAAAGCTGTTGCCGCAACAGCGCATCGCCAACTATATTCAGGCACAAATGGATCTGGGTGCCACCTTATGTACCCGCAGCAAACCCGCTTGTGAGCGTTGCCCGCTGCAGTCGGCCTGTCAGGCTTATGCTTTGGGACGAGCCAGCCACTTCCCCGGTAAAAAACCGCCAAAAGCCACGCCCATTCGCCAGACTTATTGGCTGGTATTACAAAACGATCAGGGGCAAGTGCTATTGGAACAACGTCCCCAAACAGGCATATGGGGTGGTTTATGGAGTTTTCCCGAACGAGTTGACACTGCTGATCTTGATGTCTATTGCCAGCAACAATGGCAACTGAGGTTAAATTCTCAAAGCATGCTCAGTCCGATTCAGCATGTATTCAGCCACTTCAAGCTGGATATTCAACCACTCTTATTACGCTGCGAAAGCGCTGGCGTCACCGACAAAGACCGTGGCAACTGGTATAAAATAGAAGACACTTTAAAGCTGGGGCTGCCCGCCCCGGTCAAATCATTCTTACAATCTTTGCAACAATAGAGGTAGCTATGGCTCGCACTGTACACTGCGCCAAACTCAATAAAGAAGCTGAAGGTCTCGACTTCCCTCCCTACCCAGGTGAACTCGGCAAACAGCTTTACGAAAGCGTATCCAAAGAAGCCTGGCAGATGTGGCTCGGTCAACAAACTATGCTGATCAATGAGTATCGTTTGTCTCTGGCTGATCCAAAATCTCAGGCTTTTCTGAAGACAGAAATGGAGAAATTCTTCTTTGGCGAAGGCTCTGAACCGCCAGCCGAGTTTGTTCCAAAATAAGTAATTTCGACCATTTTTCGCGCAATTGCACGAAAATAGCCCAAAAACAGGCCGCTTATGTTATTTAGGCGGCCTGTTCTCATTTTTGGCCTTCGATCTATGCTCAGTGCCCATCATCATTGGGCTGACAGCTTTTCGTGCTAGCCATTTCCTCATTTTTTTTCGACACTATCTGAAAAAAAATGTGATTTTGTTGGTCCAAAGTACTGACTTTTTTGCATTTTTTAGGCGTACAATGCAAAAAGCTTCGTTTGAAGCAGTGAGTCCGCCAGCGCTGGAAGGCAAAGGCATTGTTTTACGAATTGAGGTTGATATGGCAGATCAAGTAACAGGAACCGTTAAATGGTTCAATGACGCTAAGGGATTCGGTTTTATTGAACAGGTCGATGGTCCGGATGTATTCGTCCATCACACCGCGATTAAGTCTGAAGGCTTTAGAACATTGAAAGAAGGACAGACAGTGACAATGCAAGTGGTCCAAGGTCAGAAAGGTCCACAGGCGGAAAATGTTGTTCCCGCCTAGAGCATTGCTCTTATAGAATTCCAGGGCCGGTCGGTGCAAACTGACCGGCCTTTTTTTATGTCTGCAATCGGGTAGTTGGCATTGAAGGTCTTCTCTTTTCGTAATATTCGAATTCTGTTTCTGCTTAGCCTACTGGCTATCACGCTAATCTATACCCAGGAACAAAAGCTCAGTACAACCTCTTGGTATAAGCCAGTCACCGTGACTATCTTCCCTATTAATGGTGATGGTCAGATAGACACTGGCTCATTCATCAATTCACTGGATGTTAACGCTTTTCAGGATATTGATGAGTTCTTCGCCCGGAACAGCCGCGATTATGACCTGATTGCCAGTCAACCAATACAAACTACTCTAGGCGAAGAAATTCGCGATCTTCCACCACAGCCCCCAAAAGACGCTGGCATGTTGTCGGCAATTCTGTATAGCCTGAAACTGCGTTATTGGGCCTATCAACACACACCAGACAACATCTCAAATAAAAACCGTATACGCCTCTACGTGCTTTATCATCAGAGTAGTCAACAAAAAGCGCTGCCACATTCTCTTGGCTTACAAAAAGGGCTGATAGGCATCGTACATGCATACGCTAATGACAAGTTATCAGGCCAGAATGCCGTGGTGATGGCACATGAGATCTTGCACACCGTCGGTGCCAGCGATAAATACGACCACCATTTAATGCCCATCTACCCGCATGGCTATGCTGAGCCTGACAGACAGCCGCTGTATCCACAACATTTTGCTGAAATCATGGCCGGACGTATGGCCACCAGCGACCATGAAGCAGAAATTCCGACCAGTCTCCGTGCTGTAAAAGTTGGTAATACAACGGCCAGAGAAGTGAACTGGATTCCGTGATGGCACTCAATCCGGCCCGCTTTATCCAACAACATCAGTCCGGCATTTTGTCGACCCATTCGCAGCGTTACCCCGGTTTTCCATTTGGTTCAGTCGTGCCCTACGTGATTTCACCGTCAGGCCAGATTGCCATCTTTATCAGTCACCTGGCAGAGCATACAAAAAATATTCTTAGCGATAACAAGGTGGCTCTCACCATCAGTGAAGCCGACAACAACCCGGTCGCTCAGGCACGTATAACGCTGTTAGCTCATGCAGTCATCAGTCAGCGGCAGGAACAGCTTCGCGCGCTCTATCAACAACAATTTCCAGATGCCGACACCATTCTCAGCTTGGGTGGCTTTCAGTTTTTTGAACTGGAACTTATCGCTGTCAGGCTGATTGCCGGTTTCGGCGAAATTAGCTGGCTGAGTCCCGAGCAGCTCACTTTACAAAAGTATTAATCACTTGACTGCGCCTCAGCATCAGCGACAATGAGCTTCTAGCTTGTCAAACCATCAAGTTCGGATAAAGGATGTCGTGATGAAAGCCAAAACTTTTGTGACAGCAATCGTTCTCAGCCAATGCCTGCTCATCAGTCAGGCACAAGCCGACTGGGGTGCCGTGCTGAACGATTTAAAACAAGCAGGCAAAACATTACTGCCGGGCGCCGAAGAACAAAGCAGCCTTGATACTGGCACCGTGATCTCAGGCCTGAAAGAAGCACTCAGCATCGGCAGTGAACGCGCTATTGATACTATCAGCCAAACCAATGGCTACCTCGGCAATCCATCAATTCGTATTCCCCTGCCCCCACAAGTAGAAAAAGTCGGCAAACTGATGCGTCAGTTCGGTATGAGTGATCTGGCCGATAATTTTGAAACCAGTATGAACCGTGCTGCGGAGCAAGCCGCGCCAGAAGCTACCAGCATCGTGATCGATGCCATAAAGAACATGAGCTTCGACGATGCCCGTAAGATTCTGAATGGACCGAATGATGCGGCAACCCAGTACTTTCGTGAGCAAACCAGTGATCGTCTGACCCAGTTATTTCGCCCCAGTATCGAAAAATCGCTGGATCAGGTGGGCTCCACCCGCTACTACAATCAACTAACTGATCAGGTTGCCAGCGTGCCGATGGTAGGTGAAAACATTAACCTTGATCTGCCGGATTACGTGACGGATAAAGCACTGGAAGGCCTGTTCGCCATGATCGCCGTAGAAGAGAAGAAAATCCGTGAAAATCCAGCAGCAAGAACCACTGAACTGCTGAAAAAAGTATTCACTCAGTAATCCGCCTTCACGCTACTCATTAGTAGCTGAATGTAATAACATAATGCCCGCACAAATAATAAAGGAATTACCATGGCTTCATCGCACAAATTGAACCTTGCCAGTCAGGGTACGTCACTGAAAGCCCTGTTCAGTGGCTACCTGATCGTTGTCGCTGTCGGTTATCTGATGGCACTGGTACAAATTCAGTTAACCCACGGCCTTGCTGATGGCGAATATGGCCTGTCGGTCGATGACATTGTTTACAGCTATTACGGCAACCGCAGTGGTTCGCTGCTGGAAAACAAACTGCACGGCTCGATGAAGCCCATGGCTAGTGATGAAGAACGTGCGGCAATTATCACCTGGATTCATCAAGGTGCCAGCGAAGACGTTTACGAAAGCAGTGGAATTGAGCAAATCTTCGAAACCAAATGTATCGCATGCCATAACGCCGATTCCGGCATGCCGATTCCTGATTACACCGAGTTCAAAAACATTAAGGATCGTGCTCTGGTTGATACCGGCGCCAGTATCTCCGCCCTGGCTCGCGTGTCACACATTCATTTGTTTGGCATTGCCTTTATCTTCATGTTCGTCGGCCTGATTTTCAGTCTGGCAGCAGGTGTGCCGAAACCACTCAAAGTGATTGCAATTGTCACTCCATATGCATTCCTGCTGGTTGATATCGCTTCTTGGTGGTTGACCAAGCTGAATCCAAACTTCGCCTGGCTGGTCATTGTTGCCGGTGGTTCGATGGCGCTGTCATTTGCTTTTATGTGGCTGGTGTCAATGTACGAAATGTGGGTTCTGCCTCGCCTGCGTCAGGATGACCGTGACGCCTTACTGGACGAGTAAGGACGCACCTTGCTGAACCTAAAAGCCATTGCCGAAAGACAATGGCTTTTTTTATGGCTGTCACTTTGCTTTATTGATGCAGGTCATAAACCACGCTCCTTTTTTACTTTGCTACCTAATTCAATTGGATTTTTTGTGTGTCATGCCGTAAAAGAAAGATGACGGTTCTCAATCAAGGAGCATGATGTGGATAGTCTGTGGCTGCTGTTCTCAGCATTTCTGGTATTTACCATGCAGGCCGGTTTCCTCTGTTTGGAAAGTGGGCTGGTCAGAAGCAAAAACAGCATTAACGTTGCCGCCAAGAATATCACTGACTTCACGCTCTCCAGCGCCATATTCTGGTTAGTCGGCTTCGGCCTGATGTTTGGTCAAAGCTCAACCGGATGGTTTGGCACCAGTGAGTTCTTTTTCGGTAGCAACAACACAAGCTCAGACACCCTGATCATCTTTTTTCTTTTCCAGATGATGTTCTGCGGTACCGCGGCTACGCTGGTATCGGGCGCGGTAGCAGAAAGAACCCGCTACGTCGGTTATGTCATCATCACCGTAGTCATTACCTTGTTAATTTACCCGGTAGTGGGCCACTGGGCCTGGGCAGGTATTCTTTCCGGCAACCCAGCAGGTTGGCTTGAAAAGCTGGGCTTTATCGATTTCGCGGGTTCAACCATTGTCCACTCCGTTGGAGGCTGGGTCGCATTAGCCGCCATTCTGGTTATTGGTCCAAGAATTGGGCGTTATGATATATCCGATCGACGCATACCTGGCAGTAACCTCCCGTTGGCCGTGTTGGGCGGTTTGATTATCTGGTTTGGCTGGTTTGGCTTTAATGGCGGCAGTACCCTGGCCTGGAATGCTTCTGTACCCGGCATCATACTGAACACGGTGTTGGCTGCTACTTGGGGAGCAATTGCCACCACGCTTCTGAAATACCTGATCGATGGCTATATTGATGTTTTGATGATAATCAACGGCGCACTGGGCGGTCTTGTTTCGATAACAGCAAACTGTCATATCGTCACCCCACTTGATGCCATGTTGATCGGTATCGTCGGCGGCATCATTGTGTTCTATGGCGAACGTCTACTGGAATGGAAAAAAATCGATGATGCGATTGGTGTCGTGCCCGTTCACCTGTTCGCCGGTATCTGGGGCACACTTGCCGTAGCCTTATTCGGCAACCCTGAAAAAATCGGTGCCAGCTTCACACTACTGGATCAGTTGTGGGTTCAAGGCCTCGGCATTGCCAGTATTGGCCTGTACAGCTTTACCACATCGTATGTCCTGTTTCGGCTGATTAACCGGTTTTATGCGCTGAGAATCGATGCCCAGTCTGAACTGATTGGTCTCAATGTGGCTGAGCATCGGGTCAGCACCGAGGTATTTGATTTGCTTGCTGCAATGCAGCATCAGCATCAGAAGTCAGACTTTTCATCCCGGGTCCCAGTAGAGCCGTTCACCGAAGTCGGCCAGATTGCGCAGCAATACAATCAGGTCATCGACAAGGTTAACGAGGAAATTGAACAACGCGATCAGGCATTCAATGCGTTCAAACAGAGTGAGTTCCGCAAAGGCGCTATTTTGCAGGCAGCCATGGATTGCATAGTCACTATCAATCAGCGCGGTGAAATCATTGAGTTTAATCCCGCCGCTGAACAATGTTTCGGTATGTCACGAAAATCCGTGCTGGGGCAAAATTTCATTAATTTATTTATATCCCAAGGCTCAAGGACGGCGGCGATGAGCAGTCTTTCGCAGGGCTTTGTAGTCGGTGATGGCTTAGTCTTAAAACGCCAGAATATTGCCGAACTCTCGCGTAGTGATGGTGAGGAGTTTCCAGCCGAAGTGGTGATTACCCAAACCACGGATACCAATCAGCCTCTGGTTGAATACACCCTGCATATCCGCGATATCACCAGGCAGATCAAACTTCAGACCCGACTCAAGCAATTGGCATACAATGATCCGTTGACTGGACTCTACAACAGAACTTACTTCCTGATTAACCTCCGGCAGCGTATTGAGTTTCACACTGAAAATCCCGGTTCAGTGATTCTGATGTTCCTGGACTTGGATCAATTTAAAAAGATTAATGACAACCTCGGTCACAAGGCAGGCGATGAGCTGCTGTGTGAAGTCGCCAGACGGCTGACCCGCGTCACCAGAGAAATGGATATGGTCGGACGCTGGGGTGGCGATGAGTTTGTCATCGTCCTCTCTGGCAGCGTCACTCAGCATGATGCTGAAATGAAAGCCAAGCAGATACTGGAAACCATGCAGCAGCCGGTACAACTCAGCAAAGAAAGCCTAGTGGTTAAAACCAGTATTGGTATCGCCATATCACAACAGGGCGAAATCAATTCTGAACAACTGATGCAGCGGGCAGACATTGCGATGTACCGGGCGAAACAAGCTGGTCGCAACACCTATCGCGTATTTATCGAGGAAATGAGTGAGAAAACCAAGCATCAGTTCGAATTGGAAAACGCCCTGCCTGAAGCCATTAAGCACGGACAACTGGAGCTTTTTTATCAGCCCAAAGTGTCGGTTTCAACCAGTGAAGTGGTCGGCTTTGAAGCCTTAATTCGCTGGCAGCACCCGGAACAAGGCCTGATTATGCCCGGCGATTTCATTCCGCTCGTGGATGAGACGGATCTCATCATTGATGTCGGTGAGTGGGTGATAAAAACCGTCGTCAGGCAGTTGGCCGAATGGCGAGAAAAAGGAGCGACCCTGTTACCAGTTGCCATCAATATCTCAGGGCACCATCTGCACTCAGCGACGCTCCCAACCTTTGTAGAGCAGTTGCTCGCTGATTATGACCTCAGTGGTGAATTACTTGAGTTTGAAATTACCGAAGGCGTTCTTACCGGTCACACAGAGGAAAGTCTCAACGCCATGACAGTGCTGAAAAAAACCGGCATCCGACTCTCCATTGATGACTTCGGTACCGGCTATTCATCGCTGAGTTACCTGAAAAAATTTCCTGTCGACATAGTCAAGATTGATCAGGTATTTATCCGAGAATGTCAGCTCAACCGTGAAGATGCCGCCATCTGTAAAGCCATCATCACTTTGGGTAAAAGTCTGGGCCTGCTGATCATCGCGGAAGGAGTTGAAACCGAGGAACAGCTCGGCTTCCTTAAACTCAATCAATGCGATATTTATCAGGGCTATTACTTCAGCCGCCCTGTACCTGTAGCCAACATCCCCTTACTAATGGAGCAGAGATTACCGGCTTAACATTACTGTTCCTGTTTGTCCTCGAGGAACTGCCAGCGCGCATAAGCCTGCTCTAACTCTGTGGCTATATCGGTGACGGACTTTTGTACCTTGGCAATAGCTTCAGCATCTTGCTGATAAAACGACGGAGCGGACATCTGTTCATTAAGTGCTGCTTGCTTTGTCTCCAATTCTTCAATCTTTGCAGGCAAAGCTTTTAAGTCGAGTTGTTCCTGATAGGTCAGCGACGATTTTTTCTTTTGCGCAGGCTTAGTCTCTGCTAACACCGTCTTTGACGATTTTGCAGACTGAGCAGCTCCAGCTACAGGTTTTTGACGCTGCCAGTCATCATAACCACCGACATATTCGCGAAGCTGACCATCTGTATCAAACACGATACTGCTGGTCACCACGTTATTCAGAAAGGCACGATCATGGCTCACCAGCAGCAAAGTTCCACTGTAGTTAAGCAGCAAATCTTCCAGCAGCTCCAGGGTTTCAGCATCCAAATCGTTAGTTGGTTCGTCCATCACCAGCAGATTCGCAGGCTGGGTAAACAGTTTAGCCAATAGTAGGCGGTTACGCTCCCCCCCCGACAGGGCTTTCACAGGTGTGCGGGCGCGTTCAGGGGTGAACAGAAAGTCCTGCAGATAGCCAATAATGTGTTTTCGGCTGCCGTTAATATCGACATGGTCACTGCCCTGACCAACGTTTTGTACTACGCTTTCCTCTTCATCCAGTTGGCTACGCAACTGGTCAAAAAAGGCGATTTCAAGGTTGGTGCCCAGCTTCACTTCACCCTGCTCTGGCTCAATGCGTTTAAGCAGAATCGACAGCAGCGTACTTTTACCACAACCGTTTGGACCGATAATACCAATACGGTCACCACGCTGAATCAGGGTGTTAAAGTTTTCAAACAGCTGTTTACCACCGTAACTCTGACTGAGGTTTTCTCCTTCGATAACCAGCTTGCCGCTGCGCTCCGCTTCCTGCAGTTGCATGCTGACACTGCCCTGACGCTCACGACGCTGACTGCGTTCCGTACGCATTTTTTCCAATGCGCGCACGCGGCCTTCATTACGGGTACGACGAGCCTTAATACCCTGACGGATCCAGACTTCTTCCTGCGCCAGTTTTTTATCAAACTGGGCATTCTGCTCGGCTTCTGCAGCCAGCATTTCTTCACGCTTTTTCAGGTAATTGTGATAATCACCGGGGAAGCTGGCCAGTTGGCCACGATCCAGTTGTACGATACGGGTCGCCAACGCCTGCAGGAAAGTACGGTCATGGGTGATGAACAGTAGCGTGCCGCCATAGCTTTTCAAAAAACCTTCCAGCCAGGTGATGGACTCAATGTCCAGATGGTTGGTCGGCTCATCCAGCAGCAAAATATCAGGCTGTTTGACCAGCGCCTGAGCCAATAATACGCGGCGCTTCTTACCCCCTGACAGACTGTCGAAGTCTGCATCAGCATCCAATGACAAGCGCGATATCACGGTTTCAACCCGTTGCTCCAGCGACCAGCCATCAACGGCTTCGAGTTTATGCTGCGCTTTTTCCAGCTTGTTGAGCAAAGCCTCACTGCTATCGGTTTCCAGTGCATGAATCAATTCATGGTATTCCACCAGCAGAGGGGAAATATCACCTAGACCATTGGCGACGACATCAAACACTTTGCCATGGGTTCCGGTCGGGACTTCCTGTTCCAGTCGGGCAATTTTGACAGTTTGACCACCAATCATTTCACCGCTATCGGCTTTGATTTCACCGGCAATGAGTTTCATAAGGGTAGATTTGCCAGCACCATTGCGGCCGACCAGACAGACGCGTTCACCGCGATCGAGCTGAAAGTCGACCTGATCCAGCAGGTTTGGCCCGCCAAAGCTGACGGTAATTTGTTTCAACGACAGTAATGCCACTTCTTATTCTCCAGCGGCTTCGGCCGCCTCTAATTGTTCGCTGGCGTCCATCCAGTCCATTTCAGCCTGCTCCAAGGCGCTCTTGAGCTCAGCCTGCTTTTGCAGCAGGTTTTTTAATTTATCTTTGGCCGCGTCCGTGTAAAGGCTATTATCCGCCAGTTCGTTTTCCAGTTCTGACAGCGACTTTTGCAGCTTGTCCATCTGGTTCTCAGCAGACTTCACCTTGTTGCGTATTGGCTGTAGCTTCTGCCGTAGTGCCGCCGCGGCCTGACGGTCCTGTTTTTTGTTATTCGCAGCTGCGGATACTACCGTTTTCTTTTCCTGCTTATCTTTGCTCAGCAGCCATTGGCGATAATCATCAAGATCGCCATCAAATTCTTTTGCCTGCCCTTCACTGACCAGCCATAAGTCGTCGGTCACCGTACGCAGCAAATGACGATCATGTGAAACCACCACCAGCGCACCGTCAAACTCCTGCAAGGCGACAGTTAATGCCAGACGCATTTCCAGATCCAGATGGTTGGTCGGCTCGTCGAGTAGCAGTACCGCAGGGCGTTGATAGACCAGTATCGCCAGGACCAAACGCGCTTTTTCACCACCGGAAAACGGTGCGACTTTTTCCAGCGCCTTATCACCGTGGAAACCAAAACCACCGAGAAAGTCTCGCAGTTCCTGCTCGCTGGCCTTCGCATCGAGCCGCATCAAATGACGCAACGGCGTGTCATCTGGTCGCAACTGCTCAAGCTGATGCTGTGCAAAATACCCAATTCGAATATCACGGGCTTCTTTACGCTTACCAGCGAGAGGTTCTATGACGCCAGCAATCAGTTTGATCAAGGTTGATTTACCGGCGCCATTTGGCCCCAATAAGCCGATCCGGTCACCGGGAGCCAAGCTCATTTCAACATTACTTATCAGCGCCGTATTGTTATAACCCACCGCCGCTTTATCCAAACTCAACAACGGCGTTGTCAGCCGGGTTGGCGGCAGAAAAGAGAAATGAAACGGTGAGTCGACATGCGCAGGAGCAATCTTTTCCATGCGTTCCAGCGCTTTAATCCGGCTCTGCGCCTGTCTGGCTTTAGTCGCCTTGGCTTTAAAGCGGGTGACAAAGCTGCGCATATGCGCGATTTCACGCTGCTGTTTCTGATAGGCCGATTGTTGGTTCGCCAGATGTTCGGCCCGTGCCAGCTCAAAGTCAGAATAACTGCCGGTGTAGAGTTTGATGCCCTGCTGTTCAATATGCGCGATATGGGTCACGACCCGGTCAAGGAAATCACGATCATGTGAAATTACCAGCAAAGTGCCGGGATAGGAACGCAGCCATTCTTCCAGCCAATACACCGCTTCCAGATCCAAGTGATTGGTAGGCTCGTCTAGCAGCAATAAGTCAGAACGACACATCAAAGCCTGAGCTAGGTTAAGACGCATTCGCCAACCACCGGAAAACGCAGTGACAGGCATAGTTTCCTGACCGGGTTTAAAGCCCAAGCCATGCATCAGTTTGCCCGCCCGACTCTCCGCCGTGTAACCGTCAATCGCCTGCAGCTTTTCGTGAATATCGCTTTGTTCATGTCCATCACCTGAGGCTTCCGCTTCGGCAAGGGCCTTTCGTAACTGGCTTAATTCGACATCACCCTGCAGTACGTACTCCATCGCCGTAATATCTACGGCCGGTGTTTCCTGCGCCACATGGGCTGTCACCCAGACATCAGGTATCGACACATCACCCGTGTCAGCGTGGAGTTCATCACGCAATAAGGCAAACAGACTGGACTTTCCGGTGCCATTGGCGCCAGTCAGACCGACACGTTGTGCCGGATGAATAATAAGGTTGGCGGCTTCAAACAGCAGTTTGCTGCCTCGACGCAGGGAAACCTGACTGAACTTAATCATCGCTCACCACCCTGCTAGGGGGAAACGATAAAACAAACCATGGAAGAAAAAACGATGTATTCATGGCGCGCATTGTAGCAAGCACGCCGCTATGGGTTCAGGATTTATGATTCAGTTGGGCAGTCCGGCAACTGCCAATCCACCGGCTGACGGCCATGTGCTTCGAGATATTGATTGGCCTGACTGAAGTGACGGCAACCGAGAAAACCTCTGTGCGCCGACAATGGTGAGGGGTGCGGCGCTTTCAGCACACAATGCCTGGTCGCATCAATAACACTGCCCTTACGCTGGGCATAACTGCCCCAGAGCATAAACACCACGTTTTGCTGCTTTTCATTGATGGTACTGATGACCTTATCAGTAAACTGCTCCCAGCCCTTACCCTGATGCGAGTTGGGATTAGAGTCTTCCACCGTCAGTACGGCATTGAGCAATAACACGCCCTGCTTCGCCCAATGTTCCAGATAACCATGAGTTACCGGTTTGACACCAAGATCCGCTTCCAATTCTTTATAGATATTGACTAATGAAGGTGGCGTTTTCACACCGGGTTTAACCGAGAAACACAGACCATGCGCCTGTCCCGGTTGATGGTAGGGATCTTGTCCCAGAATCACCACTTTAACGTCATATAACGCTGTCGTCTCGATGGCATGGAACCATTCTGATGAGTGAGGATAAATCGTTTTGTGCTGATCTTTTTCGCAACGCAGGAACTGTTTTAATCCCTGCATATAGGGAGCGGAAAATTCAGGCTCCAAAGCCTGTTGCCAGCTTGGTGCGTTATCCAGAACCATGATCTGTCCTCTGTAAATTCAGAAGCAGATGATAACGAATCCTTAAGTGTTCTGTCGTCCATTAAGAAAAAGCACAGTACCTCCCGGATAGGATAGGAGAGGAAAGGAGGCACCGTGCATAAACTTTTAGTGAGCGTGTTTTTTCTTAAACTCCGCCATCTTGGTCTGTAACTGCTCCTGTTGTTCCGGCGTCAGCATATTGAAGACCTCATGATGAAAGCGGGCTTTATCCATTGCAGCCTGTTTCTTCATCTTCAGAGAGGCATCCACCAGTTTTTCCAATTCGGCTTCATTGAGGGTTTCTGCCTGAGTCAACTGAGCAATAGCCTGCTTGTTTTTCCAGTAGTCCGCTTTACCGGCTTTGTGATCATCATGACGCTTTTCCATCATCGCTTTGATCTGTGCTTTCTGAGCATCATCCAGTTCAATGCCTCTTAAATAGAAAGGCATATCGCCGGCACTTTTATGCTTCATCTGATGGTGATGTTTGCTGTCACATTGTTTCACCTCAGTGTCTACAGGGTTCGCCATAACCGCGATGGGAACTAGGCTTAATAACAGTAAAGATTTGTACATAATTAAACTCCTTTTCAGGTTCAAAAACCGGCCCGGAATGGGCTCGTTCAAAACACACTTCCAGTATCTCCCAGCTATCGGTAAAGAAACGTTAGTGAATGGTAAAAATAGGTAAAGATAAGCTGTACTGCTGGTTGACGCGTAGTCCAAGAGCTATCATGAAGTCATTGACAACATTGAGGTTTATTCGTGGCGAAAGTACTAATCATTGATGATGATGTAGAGTTGGCCGAGTTATTCCAGGAATACCTGCAGCAAGAGCAGTTCAGCGTTGATACCTGTTTTACTGGTATGGAAGGTCTCGATGCCGCCCTGAGTGGGGACTATGACCTGGTGATACTCGACATGATGCTGCCAGACATCAAAGGCACGGATATCCTGTTAAAAATCCGCCAGCAGAGCCTGATTCCTGTTTTGATGTTCACCGCCAAAGGGGATGATATCGACCGCATTATCGGGCTCGAATCCGGTGCCGATGATTACGTGCCGAAACCCTGCACACCACGTGAGCTGGTCGCTCGGATCCGGGCTATTCTGCGTCGCACAGAGCTCGTTTCTGACCGCAATGACAAACATCAACTTACCGTCGGCCCCTTATCCATTCACGCTGAAACCCGCCAGGCCTTCTGGTTTGAAGACGCTCTGGATCTGACCAGCACCGAGTTCAACTTGCTGGAAGTTCTCGCCCGTCAGGCCGGTCAGGTTGTCACCAAGCAGGAATTGTCGCAACAGGCACTGGGGCGCCCTCTGGCCCGGTTCGACCGCAGTATTGACGTTCATATGAGCAGTATTCGGCAAAAACTCGGCAAGCAGGCTGATGGTCACCACTATATTCAGACCATACGTGGTCAGGGCTATCAACTGATTAAGGAATAACAATGGGACGTCTGTTCTGGAAATTTTTCTTCTCTTTCTGGCTGACCCTACTGCTAGCGGCACTCAGTGCAGGCTCTTTGGTCTGGCTTAAACGTGCAGCAGACAATGATGACTTGAGCCAGAACTTAAAATTTATCGATTACCGCGGTATTCCGTATGTGATGGTAGCCACCGATATTGCAGAACAAAACGGGTTGTCTGATCTGACCGAGTTCCTTATACGTATTAACGCCGATAAGTTGCATCAGGTGCTTGCAGTCGACACTGATGGCCGGGATTTATTGGACCGCTATGTTGATCCTCAGGCTCTGCAACAGGCACGTTATTGGCTGGCTGAGGGCAAACAACGTATTGTCAATGAGGTTAATATTGGCGAAAAAAACTATCTTCTCTATGCGCCACTGGCAGAACCCGCTCCGGCCACATCATATCGACATAAAAAAGGCCCGCCTTTCCCATTATTCTTAGTGATTACCACGGCCATTTTAGCCAGTCTGCTGTTCAGTGCCTTACTTGCCTGGTATTTCACCAAGCCTATTCGTAGTCTCAAACAGGCTTTTCAGTCTGTTGCAGGAGGCAAACTGGATACCCGTGTCAGCGACAGCATGTCCCGCCGCCATGACGAACTGTCAGAGTTGGGGCAGAACTTTGACTATATGACGGCGCAGATCAGCGCACTGGTCAATGGGCAACGACATCTACTGCATGATGTGTCTCATGAACTTCGTTCACCGCTGGCTCGTATGCAGGCCGCTATCGGTATAGCTCAGCAACAGCCCGACAAGGTCGATACCACACTGAGCAGGCTTGAAAAAGAAGCCGAACGTATGAGTGATCTGGTCGGTGAGTTGCTGTTGCTGTCTCGTATGGAAACGGGCGTCAATCACAACCAGCCTGCACTGGTCGATATTCATTTATTACTGGATGAAATTGTTGCTGATGCCCGCTTTGAGGCTGAAGCCAAGTCGGTTAGCATCAACTACCAGCCTAACGGCGAGATCAGCCTTCATGGGCAACAGGAATTACTGCATCGCGCCATTGAGAACGTGCTTCGTAATGCCATTAAGTTCAGTGAAGCGGGTGATACGGTCAGTGTAGAAGCCACCCTGGATCCTCTCAGACAGCAATTCCAGATTACCATCTGCGATCAGGGTCCCGGTGTAAGTGATGGTGAGTTGGAAAAACTGTTCCGTCCTTTTTTCCGGGGACAACAGCAGCGGCGTGATGGCATCGGACTGGGGCTCACTATTGCTCAACGTGCTGTTGCAGCCCATCGCGGTCATATTGAGGCTGTAAACCGCCCTCAAGGCGGCCTGTGTATAACGATTACACTGCCTGTCTGAGTCCGTCCTGGTGGCATCCTTAACTAAAACAATAAAAAATTAAAATTACCCCTTGCAAAACTAAATGTAAATCATTACTATTTACATTGATGGAGCGAATATGCGTTGCGACTCAGGCGCATTGACACTCCCTCTCTCTTAAATCTGAAAACCGAGTTTGTTGCCAGTCGTCAGACTGGCAACCTTTTTCAGCTTCTCCTTCTCGCCTGGGCTGACCTTTCGGACAACTTTGCTTACAATATCGCTGAGCAAACTGGTAATTGTGCAATCCCATGTCTGACAAACTGATTAAATCCGACTCTCAATGGCGAGAGCAGCTAACCGAAGAACAGTTTTTTATTACCCGCCAGGCCGGCACCGAACCACCGTTTTCCGGCAGTTACGTTAATAACACCGATGATGGCATCTATCGCTGTATCTGTTGTCAGCAAGCCTTGTTTAATTCCACATCCAAATTCGATGCAGGCTGCGGCTGGCCCAGCTTTTACTCCCAGATAGATGTCGATGCCGTGACTCATCATGCCGATTACAGCCACGGCATGGATCGCACCGAAGTTCGCTGTCAGCACTGTGAGGCCCATCTCGGCCATGTGTTTGATGATGGCCCAGCCCCTACCGGTTTACGCTATTGCATTAATTCCGTTGCACTCGATTTTGATGCCAAAAACTGACTGGTTCGTCTATATCATCGAAGCCGATAACGGTAAGCTCTATACTGGTATCACCACTGATTTATCACGACGCTTCAAACAACACCAAGAACACAGCGGCGGTGCCCGCTTTTTCCACACCAGCGCGGCACGCAAGCTGGTTTATCATGAAGTCCTGCCAGATCGCAGTACGGCATCGAAACGTGAAATCGCGATTAAGAAACTGCGGCGCGAACAAAAGCTGGCACTTATTGAGTCTAAAACTACTACCGATGGATGACTGATATCCGTCATCTTTTCGTGCTAATGTAAGCCCTGTCCGATTTAAGGAGAACAAGCTATGAATTTGTTTCACACGCTTATCGCAAGGAAGTTGGCCCCGATTATTGCCTGCCTGGGCATGCTGTTCTTTATCTCACCCACCGTCACCCTGGCGGCTTCAGCAAGTGAAATTGATATTGGTGTGAATGAAACCCTGAAACAATTCAAAGCGGAAATTCCTGGCGGTGAAGCCTTCCTGCGCAAGGCACATGGCGTGTTGGTATTCCCAAAAGTGATCAAAGCCGGTTTTGGTATTGGCGGTGAGTATGGGGAGGGCGCGTTGCGGATTGGCGCTGAAAACGTCGCCTATTACAATACCGCCGCAGCTTCTATCGGTCTTCAGCTTGGAGCCCAAAGCAAATCTATCGTCATCGTGTTCTTAGAAGCCGAGTCACTGAAATACTTCCGTAACAGCAAGGGCTGGAAAGCTGGTGTTGATGGTTCCGTCGCCGTGGTTGAATGGGGTGCCGGTGAAGATATCAACACCATTGATATTGAAGATCCGATTATTGGTTTTGTCTTTAGCAATAAAGGCCTGATGTTTAACCTGACCCTGGAAGGGTCGAAATTTACCCGAATCAACAAATGACCGACACACAATACCCAGAAAAAACCTGCGAGATTGACCGTCTTGTTACACATGAACGGTTAGTTGATGCTGCTTTGGCAGGAAGAAAAACACAGCAGCGCCGCAACGGCGTCTATGGCTACCCCGGCGAACGCTTTCAGTTAGGCGGCGAAAACTTCGTCATCACTTCGCTCACCCGTCAGAAACTAGGTGAGATGACTGAAGACGATGCGCAAGCAGAAGGTTTTCCTAGCTTGCAAAGCTATAAAGACCTGATCATTCGCATGCATGCCGGCATGGAGTGGAACGAGTCCCATCCAGTCTGGGTACACAGTTTTAGCAAACAGTCAGCCTGATATCAGGCTGACTGCTTTAACCCGGTTTAGTCTTCCAGTCTGAAACCGATTTTTATCGTCACCTGCCAATACTGCACACCACCATCTCTGATTGAACCGCGGGTTTCAGTGACTTCAAACCAGTCCATATGCTTGACGGTTTTTGCTGCCTTTTTGATCGCGTTTTGAATCGCATCATCCGAGCTTTCTGTTGAACTACCTGTGAGTTCAATCAGCTTATAAATGTGATCGCTCATGGTCTGCTCCTTTGTCTGTGCGTAGATAGATAAACCAATACACAAGGCCGACAAACAGGCCTCCTCCCAACATATTGCCCAAGGTTACCGGGATCAAGTTATTCCAGAAAAAACCGCTGACAGTGAGCGGGCTTGACTGTGTACTAAGGGCCAGCGTGAATAACTCCGGGTCGTGACTTGCCAGAATACCGGCAGGAATGAAGTACATATTCGCGACAGAGTGTTCAAAGCCGAGGGCGACAAAAGCGGTAATAGGAAACAGGATCGCTACAACCTTATCAATCACTGTTCTACCTGCAAAGCATAACCACAAAGCGAGACATACCAGGACATTACATAAAATCCCGCGAAAAAAAGCCTCATGCCAATCCAAACTAACCTTGGCTTGGGCAATGGCAACGACCTTATTCGCTAACGCCCCCTCCGCGAGTTGCCAATGACCGCTGAGATAAATCATCACGAGCATGCCCATAGCACCGATGAAATTGCCCACATACACCAGCCCCCAGTTTTTGACGAGCTGAGCTAGAGACACATGTCCGTCCACATAGGCCATTACAATCAAGTTATTGCCGGTAAATAACTCAGCGCCAGCGATAACAACCAGGATTAAGCCGAGGCAGAAAGCGAGTCCCCCTGTCAGTCGGAGTAGTCCCGCCGCGACGCCACTACTGTCGAACGTCACCACGGTGAAAAACGCCGCGCCCAGCGCAATAAATGCGCCTGCCAATAGCGCCAATGCAAAAATCTGGAGTGGTGCTGTAGTAGCCTTACTCACCCCCACCTGCTGCACCCGTGCAGCAATCTGTTTGGGGCTATATGCATCGACTGAAAATGACTCCATGTTTGGCTCCTGCCTGTCTGTCTATTTTTCATCATAGACTTATGCCAGCACCGTTGCCAGAAGACACGTAACAAAAGGTTTTTTCTATCTTTTCTGTATTTGGGAACGTATAATGCTTTCTTTAATCACCCCCCATATCAGTTTTTGAGTTCAGAACTGATCACCACAGGTTAATCCATGTCCACACAAGATCGTGAAACGGTACCCTCGTTCAGCGAGTTAGGTATTGCCCCGGCTATTTTGCAAGCTATTCAGGAAGCCGGTTATGAAACCCCCTCGCCGATTCAGGCGCAAAGCATCGGCCCACTGCTGGAAGGCAGGGACTTACTCGGACAAGCACAAACCGGTACCGGTAAAACTGCGGCCTTTTCTTTACCGCTGTTGAGCCGCCTCGATCCTAAGCAAAAAACACCACAGCTGCTGGTATTAACGCCTACCCGTGAATTGGCTATTCAGGTTGCAGAAGCGATGCAAGCCTATAGCCGCCATATGAAAAACTTTCATGTTTTGCCGATTTACGGTGGTCAGAGCATGGGCATACAACTGCGCGCCCTGCAACGTAATCCGCAAGTGATTGTCGGTACACCAGGTCGTATTCTGGATCATATTCGCCGCGGCAAACTGCAGCTGGAAGATCTACGTTCACTGGTGCTGGATGAAGCAGACGAAATGCTGCGCATGGGCTTTATTGATGATGTCGAAACCATCCTGCAGGAAACACCGCAGAATCGTCAGGTTGCATTGTTCTCAGCCACCATGCCAAAACAGATTCACCGTGTCGCACAGCGTTATCTGAACAATCCGGTTGAAGTCCATATCAAGTCCAAAACCTCGACTGTTGATACCATTACCCAACGTTACTGGCAGGTGACCGGCCTGCATAAACTTGATGCATTGACCCGTATACTCGAAATCGAAGAGTTCGATGGCATGATCATCTTCGTACGTACCAAAAACTCGACCGTCGATTTGGCCGAGAAACTGGAAGCACGCGGTTATGCCGCATCAGCATTGAATGGCGATATGAACCAGGCGCTGCGTGAAAAAACCATCGAGAAGATGAAAGCGGGCCAGATTGATATCTTGGTCGCCACCGATGTTGCTGCGCGCGGTCTGGATATAGAGCGTATGAGTCATGTCGTCAACTACGACATCCCTTACGACACTGAATCCTATGTTCACCGTATTGGTCGTACCGGTCGTGCCGGACGCAAAGGCGAAGCCATTCTTTTTGTCTCGCCGCGTGAAAAACGCATGCTGGCCGCTATCGAAAAAGCGACTCGCCAAACCATCAGCCGTATGCAATTACCGAGTGGTGAAGAGATTGCTGATCGCCGCGTCATGGCCTTTAAACAAATGCTGTCAGAAACCATTGAAGCGCAGGATCTAAGTTTCTTTGAAACCCTGATCAGCAGCTACCATGACGAGCATATGTCTGATCCTGTGGAAGTTGCTGCTGCTTTGGCATTTCTGCTGCAAAAAGATCGTCCATTGGTACCACCGGCACGGACCAGTGAGCGTAAAAACAGCCGTGAAGATCGTCCTGAACGTAGTGAACGTGGTGAACGTAGTGCTGGCCGTCCAGAACGCGCAGAAAGGCCTCCACGCAATGCATCACCTAGACCACGTCATGCTACCGAAGAAGGCATGAGAACCTTTCGGGTTGAGGTCGGTCATGAGCACAATGTCGAGCCGAAACATTTAGTCGGTGCCATTGCCAATGAGGCCGGTCTCGATAGTCAGTTGATTGGTCGTATTACCATCATGGATGATCACAGCTTTGTCGATCTGCCGGACGGTATGCCCAAGGATATTTTCCAGCACCTGCGTAAGGTCTGGGTAAATCAAAAGCAGTTACAGATCAGTGTGGCTGAGGATGCTGGCGGCGATACATCTGCACCAGCCCGTAAACCTCACAAAATGTCGAATAAACCGGGTGAGCGTCGTAGCTTTAAATCTAAAAAGCCTAAGCCACCGCGTAACAAACGTAGCTGAGACTGAGTAACGCCTTCCCTGAATAAAGTTCAGGGAAGGCACTCCACGTCCGGCGGTGCTTCCTCAATCCGGATCGGCATGCCACAATAGGCCGCATGCTCAATATCATCTGGATGGCCTTTTTTCTCATCGCGTTTCTGGTCGCGTTATTTAAGCTTATCGTATTGGGCGATCAGGCTATTTTCGGCCAGTTGATGGAAGCGATGTTCGCGCTCTCCAAAACCGCATTTGAAATCTCCCTCGGTTTAACCGGCATTTTGGCCTTATGGCTGGGCATTATGAAAATCGGTGAATACAGCGGCTTTGTCAGTCTGCTGACTCGTTGTCTGACACCGCTATTCCGACGGCTGATGCCTGAAGTGCCGAGTAATCATCCGGCGTTGGGTTCGATGGTGATGAATATCTCGGCCAATGCATTAGGGCTTGATAATGCCGCCACCCCGCTTGGCATAAAGGCCATGAAAGAGTTGCAGAGCCTGAACCCTTTCAAAGACACAGCGAGCAATGCCCAAATCCTATTTCTGGTGATTAACACCTCAGCCGTGACTTTGTTTCCGGTCACTATTTTCACTTATCGTGCCCAGCTCGGTGCGGCCAACCCCACCGATGTATTTATTCCGATATTACTGGCCACATATATGTCGACACTTGCCGGACTGCTGAGTGTGGCCTGGATACAGAAAATCAATTTGCTCGATCGTGTAATCCTCGCCTATCTCGGTGGTTTCACTTTGCTGATTGTTGCACTGCTTGGCTACTTCGCCAGCCTGTCTCAACAGGATATGCTGGTGCAGTCAGCGATGATAAGTAATATCATTCTGTTTTCTTTAGTCGTCGTATTTATCGCCGCCGCAGCAATCAAAAAGATCAACGCTTACGACGCCTTTATCGAAGGTGCCAAAGAAGGCTTTGAAACAGCCATTCGAATCATTCCTTACCTTGTTGCCATGCTGGTTGCGATCGGCGTCTTCCGTGCCAGTGGCGCACTGGATTTACTGTTTGATGGTTTGCGCAGTCTGGTGCTGAGTCTCGGCTTTGATGATCGCTTTATTGATGCCATGCCTACGGCATTGATGAAACCATTCAGTGGTAGTGGTGCCCGTGCGATGATGGTCGATACCATGCAGGTTTATGGGGCCGACTCCTTTGCCGGACGCCTGTCTTCCATCGTTCAGGGCAGTACTGAAACCACCTTCTATGTGCTCGCGGTCTACTTCGGCGCTGTCGGTATCAAAAATATCCGTCATGCGCTGGGCTGTGGGCTACTCGCAGATGCTGCCGGCATTCTGGCCGCCATCACCGTTGCCTACTGGTTCTTTGGCTAAACAAAAAATCTCCCAACTTACTAAAAAATCTGTTATTTTTAGCGCCCGTTCAAACTCTTTCACCTCGCGTTTGTTGCTGGTTTTCAGAGCTAGTGGCAGAGCCAAAAACGGTGTTTGAGTTTGTCTGGAGATACCATGCTTGAAAGCGCTGCTACTACCCACTGAGGCCACTTACGATCTGATCGCCGCTCAACTTGCTGATCGCGGTTATTGCATCCTCCCCCAGCTATTACCTGCTGAACTCAACAATGCCTTGCATCGTCGTGTAACAGGGCTGGATGATGAGGATTTTCATCGCGCCGGTATCGGTCGTGAACTCGACTTTCAGTTAAACCGTGATGTCCGCCGTGACGAAACCCGTTGGCTCAACAATGAACACCCGACTGATGCTGCCTATATCGAAAAAATGGCAGAATTTCGTCTGGCAATAAACCGTCGTTTATTTATGGGCCTGTTTGATTATGAGTCGCACTATGCGCACTATGCACCGGGGGCATTCTACAAAAAGCATCTTGATGCCTTCAAAGGCCAGTCCAACCGAGTATTAACCACGGTGCTGTACCTTAACCCTGAATGGCAACCGCAGGATGGCGGGCAGTTACTGATTTACGCTGAGAACTCAGATACGGTGATTGAAACCGTTGAGCCTAACTTCGGTACGTTCGTCATTTTTCTGAGCGAACAATTTCCACACGAAGTAGTCAAAGCTAGTCGTGACCGCTACAGTATTGCTGGTTGGTTCCGCTTACACGATCCGCTTCAGGCCCCCGCTTTATGAGTGAAATCTTTGAGATTCTACAACTTGGTCATCCGTTGCTGCGTCAGACAGCGGAACCGATTGTCGCTATCTCTGAGTCATCATTTCAGTCTCAGCTTGATGCCTTGCTGGAGTTTGTATTGGCACGCGGTGGAATGGGTATTGCCGCGCCACAAGTCGGCATCAGTCAGCAATTTTTTATTCTGTCATCACACCCAAACGCTCGTTACCCCTACGCTCCACAGGTAGAGCCTTTTGTTGTCATCAATCCGGTGATTACTAGTAGCTCAGCTACACAAACGAAAGACTGGGAAGGCTGTTTGAGCCTGCCCGGCATTCGTGCGCTTGTGCCACGTTTTGATTACGTTGACGTGCGCTATCAGACTCATTTGGGAGAAACCATTGAAACGCGATATGAGGGCTTTCTGGCTCGAGTATTCCAGCATGAGTTGGATCATCTGCACGGTAAAGTGTTTCTCGATCGTGTAGAAACAACATTAGATGTCATGATGGAACAGGAATGGCAGCGGCAGATAGTCAGCCAGCGTAGCTAACAGGGATGCCCCATGGGACAAAAATTTGATGCTCTATCCGATCGCCTGATTGAGTTTATCCGACAGCAACATCTGTTTTTTGTCGGTACTGCCACTAAAGATAGTCGGGTGAACATATCCCCAAAAGGCATGGACTCTCTAAGAGTGATGAATGCTAATCGCATCCTGTGGCTTAACGTCACTGGCAGTGGCAATGAGACAGCAACGCACATCAAACAGAATCCACGTATGACCGTTATGTTTGCCGCTTTCACTGGTAAGCCAATGATC
Source organism: Methylophaga sp. (assembly GCA_030148085.1). GTDB lineage: Bacteria > Pseudomonadota > Gammaproteobacteria > Nitrosococcales > Methylophagaceae > Methylophaga. Next base: position 31,039 of record JASBUF010000018.1, read on the forward strand.
CTGCGGATTTATGGCACAGCTACAGCCGTGCATCATAATGACCCAGAGTGGCAGACATTGTATACGCTGTTCGATCCTTTGCCTGGTGCCCGCCAGATTTTCATTCTCGATATTGATTTGGTTCAGACATCATGTGGAATGGCTGTGCCACTCTATGACTATGCCGGTGATCGTGAGCAGCTGAATAGTTGGGCTGAGAAAAAAGGCCAGGCCGGTATTGAGGAATATTGGCGCGAGAAAAATGTTTTAAGTATTGATGGTGATGCAAGCGGCATCATCGAAAAAAATCTATGCTAACGGCCTCAGCCAAACATTTTTCCGACAAATCGCCCGAGTTTATCTGAGCGCTTGGGATCGCGCAGCGATTGCATTACCGGTTCACGCATGCCCGGTAAAAACACCAGATCGGCAAACAGTTGACTGAATACCGGATAACCACCGGCTTCATTATTTGCCAGTTGCTCCATATACAGCTTACAGATGTGCGGCTGTTTCAGGCTGCGCCAGCAACGGCCTGTGATAGTGGCCAATACCTCGACATCACGGCTACAACGGTGTTTGAGAACGCGCTGTACCATACTATCGACCAGCCCGCTCGCCGGGCTATTTGAGGCCGCACGCAGAGTGGCACAAACAATACTGATATCTGGCTGTCTATCCTGCAGTTGTACCTCAAGCCGTTGTGACAGCATCTCCACGATATTTGTGGTGGGGCTGGCTGATTCGAGAAACGTGCTCAAAACCTTAAATGGTTCTGCAGGCAGCTTGGGCAAGGTTTGAAGTAGTCCCAGTGTTTCCTGATGATCATCCACCCTGACCGCCACATCCGCGACCCCCTGCATGCCCAGCGTATCCCAGCTTTCCATAGGCCGTTTACCGGTGAAGTAGGCATGGGCATCTTTGAAAAACGCTGACGGTGGGAGTGACAGACTACGCGTGGCATGTGCATTAAAGGCAGCCATTTTGTCTTCACGCGGGGTAAAGGTATACGGACTGTCTTTCAGCGCGCCTTCGATTTGCTGACCATCCGCCGCAGCCAGCATACATTCACCGACACGTTCCAGCAGCATGACCAGAAATTCATCCCGTGCCGATTGAATTAACAGCCCCTGCTCATCAAGCGGAAACTTAAGAAACCACACATAGTGTTTATCAACGGCATCTGGATGCCAAAAAATGACACCAAACAAGGCGCTACGCTGAAATGGATAGGGATAGGGCGTTTTAGCCCATTCAAAATTCACGAACTCATCTGGACTGAGCTTGGCGACACGGCGGCCAAGATCAAACACGCGGTATTTTGCGCCGCTGTGATGCAGAAACTCACTCAGAGTGGTGATTTTTTGTTCGCTCATGCTTGTACTCAGGTGCGGTACTCAGCGTTGATTTTGACGTAATCGTAGGAAAAGTCACAAGTCCAGACCAAATCTTCCGCCTGACCACGCTCTAAATCAACGGTAATAGTAATTTCAGCCTGATTCATCACCGTCTGGCCCTGCTCTTCAGTATAGCTGGCGGCAGGCTGGCCATGATCGACAATGCACACCTCATCAAGGTAGATACTGACACCATTCAAATCGAAATCCTCAATGCCACTACGGCCGACTGCAGCGAGAATCCGTCCCCAGTTAGGATCTGATGCAAATAAGGCCGTTTTCACCAATGGTGAATGGGCAATGGTATAGGCGACTTGACGGCATTCATCTTCATGACGGCCTTGCTTGACCGCAATCGAAATAAACTTGGTCGCACCTTCACCGTCTCTGACAATCGCTTGTGCCAGATAACGGCACAAATCAGTCAATGCAGTTAACAAGCGCTCACCATCATCGCTCGTGATGCTGTCAATTTCAGCATTACCGGCTTTACCGGTTGCCATCAACACACAGGCATCATTGGTCGAGGTATCACCATCGACGGTAATGCGGTTAAACGATTGGTTCATTGCCTGCTGTAACATTGCTGACAGCACGGGCTGTGACACTGCCGCATCAGTCGCAATGTAAGCGAGCATAGTCGCCATGTCTGGACGGATCATGCCAGAGCCCTTGGACATACCGGTGATGGTGATTGTTTTACCATCCAGTTCCAGTTGTACCGATCTTGCCTTGGCAATGGTATCGGTGGTCATGATGGCATGGGCTGCGTTAAACCAGTTGTCTGCACTTAAGGCTTCACGCGCTTCAGGCAACACAGCCGTGATTTTATCTACCGGCAGCGGCTGACCGATTACCCCTGTGGAGAATGGTAATACCGCTTCTGCCTGTGAAGACATCACCTCAGCAACCGCCTGACAGCAGGCTTTGGCAGCCGCCATCCCGGCCTCGCCAGTCCCGGCATTGGCATTACCGGAATTAATCAGTAAATAGCGGGTAGCCGTCGCAGCCTGATGGGCTTTCGCCAGGGTGACCGGCGCGGCACAAAAGGCATTCGTAGTATAGACCGCGGCACTGTTTGTACCTTCAGCCAGTTCAATCAGCACTACATCTTTACGGCCGGGCTTTTTAATACCAGCACTAGCCGTAGCCAGCCGAATACCGTCAACAGTGAACAAACTATCCGGTGCTGGTGCCGCAAGATTTACCGCCATTAACTGATGGCTCCATGACATTGTTTGAACTTCTTGCCACTACCACATGGGCAAGGATCATTACGGCCCACTTTGCTGCCGTCACGCATATACGGTTGTGAAGCTTCCGGTGCCTCCGCATCCTCCTGCCCCATCTGCTCGGCTGAATCATGCTGATATTCGACATCCGCCGATTGACGACGCTGCTCATTGACCGCTTCAACATCTTCCGGTGCTCTGACCTGCACGCGCGAGAGAATGCGAATCACCTCGTGCTTAATATTGTCCAGCATGGTGGTGAACAGGCTGAAAGACTCGCGTTTGTATTCCTGTTTCGGATCTTTTTGTGCGTAACCACGCAGATTGATACCGGTGCGCAGGTAGTCCATCTGTGCCAGATGCTCTTTCCACTGGCCGTCCAGCGTCTGCAGCATGACGGCTTTTTCGAAATGACGCATCAGCTCTTCGCCGACAGTTTCTTCCTTCGCTTTATAGGCCTTGTCGGCTTCTTCCAGAATACGCTCGCGCAGGCTTTCT
>JASBUF010000042.1 GCA_030148085.1 Methylophaga sp.
GGCGATGAGCCTGACGCCTGCGGAGATGGATTTCGTGGGGTTGAAGGCGGCGGCGGCGCGGGAGATCGCGCTGGCCTTCGGCGTGCCGCCGATGCTGATGGGGCTGCCCGGCGACAATAGTTACGCCAATTATCGCGAGGAAAATGGGCTGGCAGTGCTGTGCGATGATGAACAGGTTTGCCCGCCTGAAACATTCCATCCGCTTGATTCGAATAAATGGTTTGCCGCAGGTACGGGCTGGCAGGAACATGGCGAAGTATTAAAGGCTAACTTCGCAGCACAACTGTCAGGCGAGGATGAGACATTACTGCCGACAGCAGCAGCGATGACGAAGCTGGCCAGCAAGTTAGCTGAGCAGGGCCAGACCATTTCTGCAGAACAGGCAGTGCCAGTTTACCTGCGGGACAATGTCGCCAAGAAAAAAGGCGAGCAATGATGGCCAGGGATAAAGACAAGATCTACGCAGCGCCATTGGAGCAGATGGTCGATTTTCGATTTGATGAGCGGGTTGTCAGCGTATTCCCGGATATGATCCAGCGCTCGGTGCCCGGCTATGCGACTCTTATCAGCAATATCGGCATTATGGCGGCTCGTTACGTCCAGGCAAACAGCTATTGCTACGATCTCTGCTGTTCGCTGTTGGCAGTCAGACTGTCATTACGTCATGACATTCAGAAACCGAATTGAAAAATAATTTACTTCGATAATTAAGAAGCGATGATAGCCAAGGCCCGAGATGTACTGGCCGAGGATGAACAATCGGTGCCGTTGGAACTACGCTGCGCGGATATCAACCAGGTCAAAATTGAAAACGCTTCCGTGGTTGTGATGAACTTTACCCTGCAGTTTATTGCACCCGAATTAAGACAGGCCCTGATACAGAAAATCTTCGATGGCATGCTGCCTGGTGGCGTATTAATTCTGTCAGAAAAACTGGCCTTCGAAGATCCCAGAACCAATCAGTTTCATATTGACTCTCATCACGATTTTAAACGGGCCAATGGCTACAGTGATCTGGAAATCAGCCAGAAACGCAGTGCGCTGGAGAAAGTATTGATTCCTGAGACTTTAAGTCAGCACCAGTCCCGTCTTGAGCAGGCCGGCTTCAGCTTTGTCGAAAAGTGGTATCAGTGCTTTAATTTCGTGTCGATGGTGGCCGTAAAATGACCGACTACCAGCCCTTATTGGACATGCTCGACAAAGCCGGTTTCAGTGAATGGCGCCAACGCTTGCAAAAACAGATTGCCTCGCAGCTTTCCTTGACCCGCCATGGCAAAATGCCCATGTGGCAGCAAGCGCTTGATGACCTGCCTGTCATTAAACCCAGTCAGCTTGAACTGAAATCGCAGGTGGCTATCGGCACGGCTGCCGATCTCAGCGAAGTCGACCGTAGTGCTTTCATTGAGCTTATCAAACAATTTCATCCCTGGCGCAAGGGGCCATATCAGCTATTTGATATTCACCTTGACACGGAATGGCGCTCGGACTGGAAATGGGATCGGGTCCTGCCGCATTTAAGTCCGTTGAAAGGTCGCCGTGTGCTGGATGTCGGTGGTGGTAATGGCTATCACGGCTGGCGCATGTTGGGTGAGGGTGCCAGCTTTGTGTTGGGTATTGACCCGACCCTGGTCTTTACCATGCAGTACCAGCTGATGAATCACTTTATCGGCAGTGACAGGCACTTTGTAGTGCCCATCGGCATTGAGCATATGCCGCACAATCTGGCCTGGTTCGATACCGTATTTTCAATGGGGGTGTTATATCATCGCAAATCGCCATTGAGTCACCTGCTGGAGCTGCGCTCCTGTCTGAAGCCTGGCGGTGAGCTGGTACTTGAAACA
>JASBUF010000030.1 GCA_030148085.1 Methylophaga sp.
GAGTTGCTCCGGGTGTTTAAGTGCGTAATCCCACCCTTTTAATGATGCACGGCGAAAGCGCTCAACCAAATCGGGATCGGTACGTAAGGTCGATTCACTGGTAAACAGCAAGTCACCATACAGATCGATATCGTAATCCATCGGCGAAATGACATGGGGTGTCAACCCTCTGCGCTTAAGAATATATGGCTCATCAGAGGCGAAACCGAATGTTAGCTGCGTATCGCCATTAACTAGGGCATCAAGGTCCCAGTTTTCAACCCGATTATTCAGCTCTGACACTGCCACACCGGCACGTGCCAGCGCGGCAATGACTTCAATATCAATGACCGTGTCCGGTTTATCGGCTATGAGTGGCAAAGAAACTGGTTTATCGCTGATGTCTTCCAGGCGTGTGATCTGGTAACGATCCAAAGTGATAAACGCAGCCGGGGTGCGTTGCATCACTGTAGCTAACATCACCACAGGTAGACCGCGGGCGTGATGAACAAGCAGGTCACTTCGGGTAACCCCGAACTGTGCACGCTGAAACACCACTTCTTCAACCGGGTTTTGGGTATAGCCGTTCTGATCCATACCCGCACGGATATCGACCTCAAGGCCTTCCTGTTCATAGTAACCTTGTGCTTGTGCGGCGTAATAACCGGCAAATTGAAATTGGTGATACCAGGGAAGTTGTAACACGACCGTGTCTGCTGCCAGCAGCGCAGACCAGAAAAAGGCTAAGAAAAAACAACAGCCAGAGCTGAATAGTGGAGTTCGGCACATAACAATAGGGCTGAATCGTCCTGACCCGAGCCTGGTAGCATTCCGTTTTTAGCCTATTTCTAAGAGCCACCCTCCATTGCTATCATGACTCTCCCCCATGTGCAGCCCGGAAGCGATTCCAGCGAGAGTTTACGCAGGCACACTGATACGGGAGTCTAGCAAAACTTGTTTCGACTGCACTCCCGTGATTTGAGGGGGGTACCAAAGTCAATTATCGGTATTAATTTTCAGTCAGCTAAGGGGGCTAACCAGGCTGTACCGCCTAGCTTTTTTTGCTGTTCAAGATTCCAGTACGCTCTTTTCTGCAAGTGTACAGCGGGTCTCGCCGGATCGTAGTTAAGTGGACTCGGCAGAGTCGATGCCAGTAGCGCTGACTGCATAGGAGTCAAATGCGCCGCAGCTTTACCAAAGTGATAACGGCTGGCAGCCTCCAGTCCAAACACGCCATGTCCCCACTCGGCAATATTCAGATAAACCTCAAGAATGCGTTGTTTGCCCCAGGTCAGCTCGATCAACAAGGTGAACCACACTTCCAGCCCTTTACGCAGCCAGCTTCGGCCCGTCCAAAGATACATATTCTTAGCGACCTGCTGGCTGATGGTGCTGGCACCGCGTAACCCTTGCCCATGTCCCGACTGTTTGATGGCCGTCATAATGGCATCAAAATCGAAGCCCTGATGCAGGGGAAAACGCTGATCTTCCGAAGTCACAACGGCGAGAGCAGCCCCCTTTGGAATGCTTGACCAGTCCAACCAGTCATGGCGCAGATAAAAGTGCTCGTTTTCCGTGCTGAGCCAGCGATCCGCCATAACCATGGTAAAGGGTGGGTTTAGCCATCGGAACGGCACCACAATTAACAGGCTGAATAACACCAAGGCTGCAATGGCAGTCAGCAAATAGCGTAGAAAAAGACGTTTGAATTTTTTCACGTGACGATCCTAGCAGAACTGAAAGTGCGCGATCTATCACCAATCATGCTTGTCTCGTTATAAGTGTATTGGGTAGTATGGCCGCAACTTCTGCCAATGCTGGCAAACTCGCACTAACACAGGATTTTTTTCATGAAAGCTTATTTGATCGCCGGCTTAGCGCTGACTATGGTGGCTTGCACGACTGCCTCGCCCAAACAATTCTATCGCCCGGCTGGTGCCGAGCAGCAAGTCGAAATCAGTGGCCGTTTTAATCAGCTCAGCTTTGAGCATCAGGTTCTGATCAACGGCTCTACCGTGATTTCCGGCCAGCTACCCTACAACTATGACGATGCCAGCTTTAGTGGCCAGTTCAATGAGCAGCCTGTCAGTTCAGACTGTCACTGGCGCTCAAAAACGGATCTGGAATGCCTAGTCAAAATTAATGATGAAAAGGCAGCCACACTGTCATTTTGACCGTGACAACTTCGATAGCATGATCGGCTAGGTGCAAAGTCTGTTATCATTCGCCCGCCGTGGTTAACGGCCCGATTAACTCGCCCGGACCAAGCTGGGCATCAGTACTATGCAGGATAAACATGCCGCAAATTATTATTGAAAAGAATCCTTCTGAAGCACGCCTTCAGGAGATGGGTGTCTCTGGATGGGAAATTTGGGACTGCCCGGTTACTGAATTCCGTCTGGACTTTGACGAAACAGAGAAAGCGTATGTGCTGGAAGGTGAAATCATTGTCACTCCAGATGGTGAAGCACCTATCACTATCGTTGCCGGTGATTATGTTGAATTCCCGGCTGGCCTGAAAAGCTTCTGGCAGGTCACTAAAACACTGCGTAAGCATTACAGCTACGATTAAGACTAAAGGCATCTTCGGATGCCTTTTTCTTAGCTGTCACAGGCCGCTTCCAACATCACCAACTTGAATGGATCGGCCTGCTTCTCCAGCCCCTGTTCTACACGCCACTGATCCTGCAAACGATAGGCTTCTGCTTCCAACTGTCCCCAGCAGCCGTCGATATGTTCACCGTTATGCCACTGCAGGTAGTGTACAAGTTCATGTAATAAACGTGCCTGATCGGCCGTATCAACTTGCTGAAAGCCAGCGTAGAGATAAATCGTATTGCGCTCGTTATAAAAGCCCTTGAGCTTGATTGCCTCACAGTTTGTTGCAGGTTCTACGCCATACACCTGACAGAGGTTCGCCACCTCAGTGATAGTCACATTAGGTGTATGTACATCCACATCATAGCCGGTATGAAAATGTAACCAGGCCATCAATGACAACATTAACGCATCCATAACGTCCTCCTGAGTGGGTGTCAGGGTGTATCCAGTATGCGCCTGATTTCACAGAAATTAAACCGATGCGGTGCTAAGATGAACCATGGTCAATTTACTCACACTGACCGTATCGATTCCGGTAAGCCACCATTTTAGATTGGTGATCTGGAACGAATGTTATAAATATGCACTAACCCCCTAGTGCATATACGGAAATTTAATGTAATCTATCTAAATATTGTGTGAAGGATAGGCCGTGACAACACCTCTTCATGTTCCCCATCCTCAAGTCAGAGACACAATGATGCAGCAGTGGGAAAGCATGCTGAATATTCTGGCTGAGTTCATGGACGTGCCCGTTGCTATGCTCATGCGAGTGGATCGTGATGATCTGTCTGTCTACGTCAAAAACACATCTCCAGATAACCCTTTCCACATTGGTAAAAAAGAAAAATGCACCGGCTCAGGTACCTACTGTGAACATGTCATCCGTCACAGCAGCCGACTCTATGTCAACAATGCGCTTGACGAGCAGGAGTGGAAGGACAACCCTGATATCGAACTCAATCTCATTAATTACCTTGGCTACCCAGTCCGATGGCCCAATGGCGATATGTTTGGCACACTCTGCATCTTAGACCGTACCCCTCACCACTACTCCGAGAAACAAGAGCGACTGATGCTGCAAATGCGCAATATGGTCGAAATTAATCTGGAATTGCTGGAAAAAAACCTGGAACTGGAGAATCTCTCCAAGAACCTACAGTACCTCGCTAATACTGATGAATTGACCGGCATCTGGAACCGACGTGCTTTTATTTCCGAAAGCAACAAAGAGCTGCAGCGGGCGCAGCGTACCCAACGCCCTACCTGCTTGCTAATGATGGATCTGGACGATTTCAAAGATGTTAATGACCGCTTTGGTCATGAAGTCGGCGACGAAGTACTGAAACTGTTTACCCACAGTATAAGAGCAACTAAACGGGCCTACGATATTTTTGGCCGGGTTGGCGGCGAAGAATTTGCCATGTTGCTACCCGAAACCCGCAAAGTGGAAGCGATTGAGCTCGCTGAGCGGCTACGCCATCGTGTCAGCGAAATCTTTTTCCACAAGCAACAAACCGATATTGCAATCACGGTCAGTATCGGTGTCTATGAACTGGCTAAAAATGACACCACCATACTCGCGGCGCTCAGCAAGGCTGATAAAATTCTCTATGCTGCCAAACGCGCTGGCAAGAATCAGGTCAAAGACCGCGTCCTCTGAGTTGCCCCGCCACTGGCTCCATACCACATTGTGTAAGCAACTGCTGCCAACGCTCAGTGTGCAGCTGGATAGCCTTATTTAGTTGCTGCCAAACACTCCCCTCTGCTTCCACAGCAAAAGCATGACGCTGATACGTTTCGAATGTGTCTGGCATCACCGTTTTCTGACTCATCGCCAACTGCTGCAAACGTGAGAATACTTGCTCCCCCGCCTGACTGGTCTTTGCCAGATACGGTTGCACACGACCGATGTACACGGAAAAGAACAGACCTTTCAGGCGTTCCGACTGCGTATTGGATTTGTGCTGATAACACAGAGGCCTGCTCTGCAAGCGTTGCAGCATCATTTCACTGCCCTGATTAAGCTGTGTAATGAGCAGGCTGGCACTATTTAGTAATTGTCCCGGCACCGGGTTGAATATCCAGCTTTGCTGCATCTCACCCAAGCCATCAAATACTGCTTCATCACTTAGCGTATCCAGTTGCTCGCTGAGCCGGATAAGTGCGTCGAGCTGAAGGCTTAATTCACTGACCTTCGGATTAGTCGCGATGGGATAGAGACCGTTTGAACGCGTCAACAGCGCTGCCATCGGTTCGTCAGCCCAGATAGCATTCCAGAAATAGGCGGCCAGATTCTCCCGCTTATGCTGCATCGCCAGCCTGAGCTTGTTTATTAACGATTCGTTATCCAGCACAGACACACACTGGTTTGCCTTATCAATAAAACGAAGCTGATAGCGTAATTCATTCAGTGGTGTCATTACCCGCCCCAAAATGGAATTGCGTTCGGCAACTACCACCTGAAGTTCACAGCCATACAGAGATAAAAATGACAGCATTGAGATATCGAGCTCTTCGATATCCACCCGTCTGTCACGGGGTCTGGGAAATGTCTGAACCGTGACCGTTTCAGCAGGTGGCAAGGACACATCCAGCACATATCCGAGGCGTGAGGTATAGGCTTCCAACATGGAATCCGGCTCAGCAAACGGATCACAGCCGCAGAGTACACTGGTGATAAGGAAAAGCTGAACGATAAACCTCATCAGCTCAGGTGACCAGCGTCATGGCCTGCTCACTACAGATATAGAGTTCAGCATGACTCAGCGCCACAATATCGTGCTGCTGACCGGCCCTGACAAAAAGGTAGTCGCCCTTACTCATTTCCACCCCACCAATGAGTAGCTGACCATTCAATATTAAAAACTCCGCATTGCCTTCATACACATGCTGAGCAAAGTGCGTTCCTTTTTTCATTCGTAATAACAGGCTTCTTCCGCCGTATTCGTTTGCTCTTAAAACACAGCGCTCAACACCCTCCTGCTGTGTTAATTGCCAGTCCCGTTCTATGCCTCTGTTTACTAACATTTGTGATCCCTGCCTCTGATCAATTAATAACAGCCGCTGCAGCCTGTATGACTTCCAGTGAACCGGGTTTGGTTAACCACACCGCCAGTACCGTCTGCTGCTGACCCCGTTCGGGCAATGCATCCAAGGTCATGCGCCACTCCGCCATGCCTGCTTGCTGGTAAAGCGCCAAAACCACAAAATCATGTTGCAAAAGCCGTCCTCGGTTTTCACCCGCATTCACCTGCGTGACCAGTCCCATGCCCAAAACCGCCACGTTGAGTTCATAGCGTGAGTTTTCAGAAAAATTCACCGCTAACTCTCCCTTAGCATATTCTGCATTCAATTGACCTGCCGTCTCTGCCACCGACGGTACATCACGAACCCCATTAAACCAGGCGCGCCATTCCTGACTGTTCACGACCAGCCCCGGTGTATAGACCTGGGACACAAATCCGTGCTGCGCTAAGGCACGTTGCCGTTGCGAAAATTGCCTTTGTGCAAAGCGGTCTGGCCACCCCAGTTCATCCCAGTAGTCGACATGGAATGCCATTGGTATCAGCGTTTTGAATAAACGTGGATCAGACTTCAGGGAACTCAACCAACGGTCCGCTGGCGGGCAACTGCTGCAGCCTTCAGAGGTATAGAGCTCGACAACTGTCGTTTGCAGATTGCTGCTGCTGAATTCTAGTGCCCATACCGGCGGCGACAGCAGGCATATTAGACATAACACAAGACGAGTCATGACAGACTCCGCGATAACAACATGTATGTGGATGAGAACACCGCAAGAGAAGCGGAGTTCCTTTAGTCGAACTAGGTGGCCACTTTTTTCAGGCAGTCCTTTGGCAACCACTGGGCCAGCAGTTTATTCAGCTGATACGGGTCAATCGGCTTGGTCAGGTAGGCATTCATACCGGCATCCAGACATTTCTGTTCATCTTCGCGCATTGCCTGTGCCGTCAGGGCAATAATCGGCGTCACCGCGTCACCCTGCCGGATTCGTCGTGTCGTTTCATAGCCATCCAGCTCCGGCATCTGGCAATCCATCAATACCAGATCATAGTGATTCTGTTCCAGCATAGTTAACGCCTGTACACCATTTTCGGCCAGACTGACGTCTACCCCAAACTTATGCAACAGGCCAGTCACAATGGTGACATTGGTAGGATTATCTTCAACTACCAGTACGTGCGCATCAAAATGTTCAAATTGCATGACGTTAGTGGTGGCAGCATCGCGAGAGGCCAAATCATCTTTCACAATTGCTAACAGCGACTCGAATAATTCAGACTGCACAACGGGTTTACTGACAATTAGGTCAGCAACATCGTTAATTGCCTGTGGAACCATCGCCAACATGGACTGCTGGCAAGTCACTATCACCGTGACATTATCCTGTTTCTCGCGCCAGCGTTGCCACTCACTAAGCAGCTTTTTGTGTTTACCATTAAACAGTTCTGCATCCAATAATAACACCTGATGCGCTGCGCTTGATTGTTCAAAACGCTGCGCCTCCAGAATCACGTCTGACACTAAGTCATAGCTAATGCCCCAGGCTGAAAACAGTGACTCGTAATAGCTCTGGTATAACGGTGACGGACGGACGATCTGTAGTGACAGATCAGCAAACACCGTCGTACTTTTCTGTTTGGCCTGTTGGCCGGCTTTGTCGACATCCAATTCAAACCAGAAGGTTGTGCCTTTGCCCTGCTCACTCTCAACACCAATACGGCCATGCATCAATTCAACTAACTGCTTGCAGATAGCGAGGCCCAGCCCAGTACCGCCCTCACGACGGGTCAGCGAATTATCCAGTTGCTCAAAACGACGGAACAGGGTGGCCAGCTTATCTTGACTGATGCCCTGCCCAGTGTCTCTCACATTAAAGCGCAGGCTAAGATGACTGCGTGACTCATTCAGAATTTCAACATCAACAGCAACTTGTCCTTTCTCTGTGAATTTGATCGCATTACTGAGTAGATTCGTGATGATCTGACGCACGCGCAGCCCATCAACTATCACCCGCATGACGGGCATATGGTGGCTTGGACACAACAAAGTGAGTCCTTTCGCCTCTGCGCGTGCAGCCAGCGTAACAGCTGTGTCGCTGAGCAGGCCTGATAACTCCACCGTCTCTTCTTTGATCTGCAGCTTGCCCGACTCAATTTTAGATAGATCCAGGATGTCGTTAATTAAGCCCAGTAGAGAATCTGCACTACGTTTTGAAATCGTTACCAGATTTTGCTGTGAGGCATTCAGCCTAGTATCAGACAACAGGTTCAAGGCACCAATAACTCCGTTAATTGGCGTACGGATTTCATGACTCATATTGGCAAGAAACTCGCCCCGCGACCGATTGGCCATTTCAGCCTTGTCACGTTCCTCGGTGAGCTGAGCTTCCTGTTTTTTCTGCTCGGAGATGTCGTGCATCGTGCCAAACATCTGCTGTGGTTTGCCCTCTTTGTCCCAGCTAAAGACCTTACCGCGTGTCATTACCCAGACCCAGTGTCCCTGCCTATGCTTCAAGCGCATGGCACTGGCATAATGATCGACCTTTTTATCAAAATAGCGTCGCAGTTCCTGCTCAAAGTCCTGCTTGTCTTCAGGGTGAATGAAGCTCTGCCAGCTGTTGGCTGTCACCGGTTCTATATCAGATAGCCGGTAACCAATGATTTCTGCCCAACGCTCATTGACGTTCATAGTATCGGAATGAAGTGACCACTCCCAAGTGCCGGCATCCGTCGATTCCAGAACATTCTGCAGATGCCAGTTATGTTCGTTTAATTTCCGCTCGGCTTCTCGTTGCTCGGTGACGTCATGGTTAAAGCCCACCATACGGATTGGGTTATCCGCCAGATCGCGTTCGACAATCACACTTGCCACTATGTAGCGAATACGCTGATCTGGCAGCACTATGCGAAACGCTATTTCAAAATGATTACTGAAGAGTTTGGCATGCTCCAGTGCAGTCACAGCCTGTTCAATATCATCCGGATGCACACGAGAGGACCACGCCTCGACATTACCGTCGAATTCTTCGGCCGTGTAGCCATAGAGATCCAGCATACGCTGGTCCCAAATCAACTTATTTTCAGCAAGATTCCATTCAGCCAGCCCCATGTTAGCGGCTTCGGCAGCCAGTTGAAGGCGGCGTTCAGTGACATCACGTTCGGTCTCAGCCCACAACGCTTTGGCATACGCCTGCTTACGTCCTCTGGCAAGAAATGAAATCAGGTAGAACAGAAAGATATCCAGCAGAATACCAACAATTACGATAAATGTAGGCTGGTGCTTTTCACTGAAGGGTACAAAGCCTTCAGCGGTGTAGACATGCAATGTCCAGGGACGACCAGTAATATTCAAGGCGTAATGGCCGCCAAACGAGGCTGTTGAGGCTGAGCTGGCATAATCCTGTGCCGTTTCACTGTTGTACAACACTGTATCGTTACTTGCTACAGCACCATCATAGACAGCAAATTCCAGTTCGCCCTGCGCCTGGCCCAAAATGCCTTGCATCAAATCTCCCATGCGAAATGCAGCGTAAACGTAGGATTTTAGTGCTCGCCGCCGTTCCTCGACGTAATCCACTGGCATATTCGCGTGGTACACCGGGAAATACATCAAAAAACCGTACTGGACGTTTTCATTCGTCTCCTGAACCAGCGTTACCCGGCCTGATGTTGCTGGCTGCCCTGTATCGCGGGCACGGTCCATCGCATCCCTGCGAATCGGGTTCGAGTACATGTCAAAACCAAACGCCCGTTGATTTCGCCAGTCAAAGGGTTCGATAAACTGAATCGCACTGTACTGATCACGCTCACCCTCAGGGCTGACTGTATAGTCGTCAAAACCTTCCTGACGCACTTTTTCAATGTGTGCAGACAATTCATCCGGACTCAACATCACGCTATAGCCGAGCGCCTGAATACCCGGGAAATATTTATGCAGGTAGATAGTGGTAGCGAAGGAATTCCAGTCTTCACGAGTCACCGCGCTACTGGCATCAAACAAAGCAGCGCCGCTACGTAAGGCCAGCTCGTACTCTCGCATACGGTTGGTGATTGCAGTGGCCAGATCCTGCGCCTGAAATTCGAACCGCTCCTCAATAGTTTGTGTCACCGCCTTGTCTGAGACATACCAGGCCCAACTGGTGACCAATAAAGACAACAGCAGTATCAGCCAGGCGGCCGGCGGATGTCTATCCAGCAACCATTTATATAAAGTCTTTATATTTAGGACTTTAGCCACACAACACCCCGATTTTAGGAAAGCGCCAGTTCCTGCTTGATAACATCGATTAACTGCTCAAAGGCAGCAGCCAGATCACGTGCTTTTTTATCAGCGTCAACCACTTCACCCTGCTTGGCTGACACTTCCAGATCAAGCGCAATCTCACGCATTCTCTCAGCCGACATATTGGCCGCAGCACCTTTAATTCTGTGGGCGAGGCTAGCAATCGCTTCAGCATCTTGGTTTACTACCGCTTGTTGCAGACTGGCAAGCTGTCTGGGTATATCCGCAATAAAATTAATCGCTACTTGCTGCTGCAGTGAGATGTCATCCATTAAACGATGACCAAATGAGGTGGCATCAAAGACTACCGCAGACTTATCATCACTGACTGATTCGGTGTTGAGCGTATTCATCTTTTTATTTTCCTTTGCTCCGATCCATTTGTTCAGCGCCTGCTGAATTCCCTCTGTTTCAACCGGTTTCGCCAAATAATCGTTCATGCCGACAGCCAGGCATTTCTCCTTATCACCACGCATCGCATTGGCTGTCATGGCAACTATCGGAATATCAGGGTCAAACAGGCCTGATGTGTCTTCGCGGATAAGGCGCGTGCATTCATAGCCATCCATGATCGGCATCTGGCAGTCCATAAAGACCATGTCGTAATCATGCTTTTTCAACATATCCAATGCCACTTCGCCATGTTCAGCGACTTCTACCATCGGCCCGTACAACTCAATCAGGCCCTTGGCAACAACAACATTGATCTGATTATCCTCAACCAGTAAAACCCGGGCATTGCTCAAAGCGGATGAGAGGGCTGTCGTCTCTCCGGTAATGACTTGTCGTGTTGGGATCTCTGCCACATAGCCCATCAAGGCATTAAACACTTCTGACTGTACTAACGGTTTAGCCAACACCAGGCAGTCAGACTGCTCTACCTGAGCGGGGATCTGGCTCAGCTGGCTCTGCGTAGCCAGCAAGATAAATTGGACCAGGGCAGGATGACTTGCAAGTAAAGCATCAGTATCCAACTCCAGATACTGTGTCATTTCCATGATCACAATGGCTTTTTCGCCACTCTCACTGTAGTTGTTCAGCAAGTCGGTCAGGGCCGGTACATTACTGGCCAGCTGATGCTGTACATGCCAGTTTGATAATACATCTTCGAAGTAACGTTGATAGCAGGGCAAATCAGCCAGCACGATAACCTGTAAGCTGGCCAGCAAGCGACTGTCACTGTGTGACAAGCGCTCTGTTCGCTGCGCATCCACCGTAATTTCAAACCAGAAGGTAGAGCCGAGCCCTTCGGTACTGTTCACACCAATACGCCCGCCCATCAGCTCTGTCAGTTGACGACAGATAGCAAGTCCCAGCCCAGTGCCGCCTCGACTCCGGGTAGTACTGCTATCAATTTGACTAAAGCGCTCGAATAACTTCTGTTGCTGCGCCTCACTGATACCCACACCGGTATCTGACACGCTGAAACGCAGTGTCTGCTGAGTAGACTTGTTACTGATAATGGCCATATCCAGCACGACCGAACCCTGGTCAGTAAATTTAATGGCGTTACCCAACAGATTCATCAGAATTTGTTTCAAACGAACCCGATCGACGATGGCCTCACAGGAAGGCACAAAATGGGCAGGACACAACAGTTCTAGCCCCTTTTCCTCGGCGCGGCTAGCCATGGACTTGGCAATCTCCGTCAAAAAGTCATTAATGTTGACGGTGTCTGCCTGTAAGGTCAGTTTTCCAGACTCGATTTTAGATAAGTCGAGAATATCGTTGAGTAAGTTCAACAAGGATTCGGCACTGTGTTTACTGATGCCGACCAGATTGCTCTGCCGATGATTAAGCCCCGTTTCGTTAAGCAAACTCATGGTACCGATCACACCGTTGAGTGGTGTGCGTAATTCATGGCTCATATTGGCGAGAAACTCGCTTTTTGCCCTGTTTGCCAACTCGGCCACTTCTTTGGCTTCGAGCAACTCCTGGGCCGCCTGTTTCATCCCGCTGATGTCTTCATATGTCCCAAGCACACCGATTATTTGATCATTTTCATCTGTGACCGGGACTTTATTCGTGTTGACCCAGAATGTTCTCCCCTCCGCATTTTTTACTTGCTCTTCAATCTGCAAATGAGCCTGACCAGATTCCATAACGCTCGAATCATCAACACGGTATTTTTCGGCAAAGCTGTCTTTCCAGGGCATATCAAAATCTGTTTTGCCGACCAGTTGCTCAACACTGCTCAGACCAACATCACGCAAAAACAGCTCGTTGCCACCCAGAAAACGGGAATGGCGATCTTTCCAGAATACTCTGACCGGAATAGCGTCAAGAATGGTTGACAGCATTTTGTTGGACTCAGCCAACATAGTCTGATTTTCTTCAAGCTTATCTTCAGCAGCCCGACGGTGCATGTTCTCTTCACTGAGCCTCTTATTAAGGCCGATCAGTTCATTAAGATCTGGTAACGCCACCATGCCTGGCAGCTTTGGAATTAAATAGATAGCGGTCGCCACTGAAATTAACGCCGTCATGGCCTTAAGTACGCCTTCAATGTAGTACACCGGTATCCACAACGTCACCATGCCCATCACGTGGGTAATACCACACATGGTGATGAAACCGGCAAATAGGTAATAAACAGGCTTGAAGGTAATTTCATCTTTTTGTCTGACGAAATAAACAATGCCGATGGGAATGGAGAAATAGGCCAGTGCGATAAAAAAGTCAGAGAAGACATGTAGAATCAGCAGAGGAATATCCCATGAAATACAAAAGCCATGGGGCATGAAGTCGTGAACATGGTCCATGCGTGGTCACCTTAGAGATTACTATTAGTAGTGACGTCAGATAATAGCGGATATTTAATAAAAAAATATGCTGGTATAGACGTTTAATGAGTTCGAATTGCCTGAATGACAGTCTAAACACAAAACAGATATTCAAGTCGAAGGTTCTCCTGATCGAGACCACTCCGACACAGTCTAAGATTTTTATCTCAGCGTCGCTGACGACGGATAAAAATGACAATGAATCCCTTAAATTACCTCGCTTTTCTGACTAAAAATATTTTTGACAGCAACCAATAATCGCTATACATTGATGTTAGCTTGAAAGTTGATCTGAATATTTATTTTTCATTTCGATGCATTACCAAGAAGTAGCTCGTCCTGTTTATTAATAAGTACTCTGCACACCTTCCAGCTATACCCCGGCCTCTTCGAGGCTTTGATTTATTAGTAAATTTAGGATTTGTTATGTCTACATCTACCGGTACCGTTAAATGGTTCAATGAAACCAAGGGCTATGGCTTTATCGAACAAGAAAGCGGCCCAGACGTGTTTGCACACTTCAGCCAAATCAAAGGCGACGGTTTCAGAACTCTGAAAGAAGGCCAACGCGTAGAGTTCAGTGTTAGCCAAGGCGCTAAAGGCCCTCAAGCTGAAAACATCGTTGCACTGTAAATTTTTACGGTCAACAACAAAAAAGCCCCGCTAGTCGGGGCTTTTTTTATGCTAGTTCAGGTGGTGTTTCTATCACCTGGCGGGCAAAGGATTCATAGGCCTGCCAGAGCTCTCGTGCCATGCTGTCTGGGAACAGGTGACACTCACCATCCCGTAGTGCCTGAATAATCCCCTCCGCCACAATACTGGGTGATTCCGCAATATCCTTCAGCCCAGCGTCATTGGCCATATCGGTGGCGATCGGCCCCGGATGGACACTCAAAACCACGGTGTTTTGCGATGCGAGTTCCTGCCTTAATGCCTGGGTCAATGAATATGCCGCTGCTTTTGATGCTGCATAGGCAGCAAAAGCTGGAAACGATCGTAAAGAGGCCACCGAGTTCAATTGCACCAGTGCGCCACCACCGTTGACCTTGAGTACAGGGGCAAATGCCTGCGCCATACGTAACAAGCCCGCGACATTCACATCCATCTGCGTATGCAGTGCGTCAATAATCTCAGCTTGTAATGGCGAGGCATTGATCAACACACCGGCATTATTGATGACGATATCCACATCCTGAGCGTTGGCGGCGGCAGAAAACACTGTGTTGGGCCGACTGAGATCGATATGGATGGGCGTCACCTGATCTGCATACTGTTGTTCCAGATCCGCCACACTTTCCAGATTCCTGACACCAAGGTACACCTTACGTATCCCCCGCTCGATAAAGGTTTCGACAATCGCTCTGCCGATCCCCCGATTAGCCCCCGTTACCAATGCCACTTTGTTCTTGATATCAAACGGTGTATTCATAATGTGCCCCCTACTCCCCTGTTAAGCGCTTTCAATTTACACAAGCAGACTTGGCGACACGCTGAAAGTTCAACCACCGTCAGGTTGCTATCGCTGCGTCAGTCCCCTACATTATCTTGCATAAACACGTACTGAGAAGACACTAACACATGGATATGAATTCATTTAAGCAATGGCTTGAGTTATTTCTGACAAACACCATGCACTGGCTGAGCAGCCCCAAGTTTTATTCGCAACTCGGCCTGATAGTCATCGCACTATTAGTTGCTTTTGCTGTTGCCCGTTTTCTCAAATCCAGTTCACCGATTTTGAAGCATGCCCCTAGCGATGGGCCGGCCTTACATTTGCGTCAAGGCATCTACAAGTTGAGAGAACTGATTCTGCCTCTGATGATGGTGCTGGCTCTATCAGTGTCCGTCGATATCGGGCAGGCTTTGATTCACCAAAGCTGGTTGATTCGCATCAGCCTCAGTCTCGCGGTTATTTTCATGCTGTATTCGATTATCAAGCGTTTTGTCGAAAAACAGCTGTTTCGCAAACTGGCACTCTGGTTCATTCTGCCCATCGCGGTGCTGCATGTGTTCGACTGGCTGGACGAAGTGGTTCACTATCTGGAAACGATTTCACTACAAATCGGTAACTTCAAGATTTCAGCCTATGGTGTCGCCCGTGTGCTGATTTTCGGTTCAGTGCTGTTCTGGCTGGGTCGTATTTCCAACAATGCCGGCCAGCAGATCATCCGGAACCAGCATGATCTGGATGCCGGTACCCGCGAAGTGTTCGCCAAACTGTTCCAGGTCACCCTGTTTGTTGTTGTTTTCCTGATGCTGCTGCAAATCATGGGCATCAACCTGACCGCTTTGGCTGTCTTCGGCGGCGCCGTTGGCGTAGGTTTGGGCTTTGGTCTGCAATCCATTGCGTCCAACTTTATCTCAGGCATTATCATTCTGATGGATCGCTCCCTGTCGGTCGGCGACTTTATTGAGATGGAAGACGGCCGTGCTGGCACGATTCGTGAGCTAAAAATGCGCTCCACCACACTGGAAACCTTTGATGGCAAGGACATCATGGTGCCAAATGAGCAGTTTATTACCACCAGTTTTACCAACTGGACGCATAAGAACAAAAAACAACGTTACTCACTTAACTTTCAGGTGGCCTATAAAACTGATCTGCATATGTTATTTGAACTGGTCAGGGAAGTTGTTGCCAGTCACCCGCAAGTCATCAGCGGCGAAGATATACCAATTGAAGAGCGCCCTGATGCTGAAATTCAGGGCTTTGCCGACTCCGGTATCGATATTCTGGTTGAGTTCTGGATGGAAGGCATTGACGATGGGCCTAACCGTGTAGGCGCCGATCTGCTACTAATGATTTGGGATACGCTGAAACAAAATGGCATCGAAATCCCGTTCCCTCAGCGCGAAGTCAAGATTCTTCAAGGGGAATAACCCTCTTCATTCAAGGCCAGCTGATGCTGGTCTTGGATACTTACCATTTTGTGTGATCGGTGTATAGTGAAATTATGGGTACATTGCGCACAATCATTTTGCTCGCTTTAATAGTGCTGTTATTAGCTATCGGCCGCGCGTATTCTGTCAGCTCTACTTCACAGACGGACGTGCAAGCCGAAGAAGAGCAACAGCACATCGCTCAGCTTAGCCATCATTGTTATCTCAGATGGCAGGAGTATGACTGGACAATGGGTGAGCATGGCTTACCTGCAAAAAACAATATCGCTTTCACTGACGGTATCAAGCGTATATGCCAAGTCAGGGCAGAACTGTTCTTTGAGGGCTATGAAGTTTCCCCCTTAATCGATCCTGACTCACAGCACATGATATTCCCGATAGTGTTCATGCCCGATGAGCAAGAACTGAAAGCTGTAATACGTCAGAATCTGCCTCCATTGACTGTAATCTGACGTTCATCCCCGTCATTTATTCCCTCTCATATTTCTGCGTTCGTATTCACGTTACTATGCATTCAGCCTATCTATATGCTGGAATCAGCAATTACATATTTGAAATTGGAATCTAATGTGCATAATAGACATCGCTTTACACAAAAATAATAATATATTGCACACAACACAGTTGTGTGCAACCATACATTCAAGAGGATGAGAAAAATGCCGCAATTTGAAAACCTGAAACTCGACCGGCAACTGTGCTTTGCACTCTATAGCGCCACCAACAGCATCACGCGTATGTATCGCGGCCTGCTTGATGAATACGATCTGACCTATCCTCAATACCTGGTGTTAGTTGTGCTATGGGAAAAAGATGGGATCGCCATCAAGGAAGTCATGAAACGCCTGAACCTAGACTCCGGAACCCTGTCACCAATTATCAAACGCCTGCAGATCGCGGGTCTGGTTGAGAAAGTAAGAACAGACAAAGACGAACGTATCGTTCGCCTCCTGCTAACTGATAAAGCACGAAAACTTCAACCTATGATTGCCGATGTGCAGAATCAGGTCGCTTGTCAGACTGAGCTGTCCTCTGAAGAATTTTTCGAACTTCTCGACAGACTGAACCAACTCGCCGCTAGTCTCAATAATACAGAAGCGAAACAGTCTGTCGCGTCGTAACGTGGCATAAATTATTGATGCCACGTTTTTTTGTATCCTTTTTTAGGAGAGAGAAAATGAACACACGTGGCATTAATAACAATCTAGCCTGGATCACAGTAAATAAATGTCTGATTTTCACCGCTGTTGGCCTCATGCTGGCAGTGGTTATCAGTTTCAGTCAAACTGCCAAGGCCGAAGAGAAAAAGAGCCTTTATGAACGGTTGGGAGGCACCTATAACATAGCCCTCACCGTCGATCACCTTGTCGATCTCATCTACGATAATCAAGGACTGAATGCGAACCCGATTCTGGATGCCCTTCACCAACAAAAGCACACTAAAGCCGGCTTTAAAGTTATGTTGACCAACTGGGTGGTGGAAGAAACCGGGGGCCCGGAAATCTATATGCCTGATCCCTTCGGCCGCGGTAAATCGATGAAGGACAGCCACCCTCATCTTAATATTTCCAATCGCGAGTTCGATATTATCAAAACACTCTGCCTAGCGACATTTTATCACTTCAATGTCGGTAACCAGGAAATCAACGAACTAATGGATGCACTGGAAAGTTACCGTTATCAGATTGTGACCAGAAAAGACGAAGCACCATTCAAGTCACGTTTGGTAAAAGAAATGGACGGTATCGATTACAAAGAGTAATCGTCTCCAAATGGGTCTTTGCCCCGCTCAGTGCGGGGCATTTTTATTACACGGTCAGACGCGATGCAATACGCAGCATCAACCAGATAAACAGCAAAGGCATAATCAGCATAAGCAGAACAAATTCGGCGAGTAGATAAATCGCTGCCTGTACTCCCTGCTCTGCACGCGCGGTCACTTGTGCCAATCTGCTTTCAATATTCAGTTGTCGCCGCAAGTCACTCAGCCAGCCCGACTCTTGATCCTGTTGCTGATTCAATACGGCCACCTCCTCTTGTGTCGTCTCCAGCACACTGACGGCCTGTTGCCGTTCCTGTTCGAGCCAACCCTGAACGTGATAACTTGCCAGCCCCATCACCGGAACCATCAGTCTTAACAGTGTCAGCACAATCACCAGCCGGAATAAGCCCTGCCGCCACTGGGGCCGCAGCTTATTTGTGGCAATAACCAGCACACTGAGCAGAGTCAGCCCTGCCAGCACGACGCGCACAACAGGCTTATCGGCCAACAGTAACATTATCTGCTGAATACCCAGTGATGCTGAGGCCAATAGCAGGACATCGGAAAACTGTTCAACCAGATCATTAAGCGGATCAAGAATTTCACCCGGCGCCAGGGTCACGCCGACGCCCATCGGCTCAATAGACATCTCAGTACCTTGCGCCACCGAAATCACCGCATTGAGACTTCGAGCCAGCGCATAGACCGAGAGCGTCACTTTGAGCATATCGGCCAGGCTGTCATCCATAAACCACTGCAACGGCACACAGGCCAGAATCAAACACAACAGCAAAAGCAATTGATAAAGTCGAACGTTCGTTCTCCGCATGGCACACTCTCTAAACGTTCAGGAAAATCCTGATTGTATTCGCGCTTTAGTCTGATGGTAGTTTGCTGGGGGCTAAGTAAAATGACAAGCAACTACTCGAACTCGTCGAGTACTTTAACCGCTAACAGGAGATTTTCTCATGTGGACTAAACCAGAATATTCAGACATGCGTTTTGGCTTCGAAGTAACTATGTATATCTGCAATAGATAATACCGTTGCCAAACGTGAAAAAGCCCCGCTAGTCGGGGCTTTTTTTATGCCTGTCTGAGTTGCTGCGAAGTGATTAGACGATTTCGGCCTTGATCTTTGGCCTGGTATAACGCTTTATCCGCCCGTTCAACAAGCCCGGTCAGACTTTCTCCCGTTTCGTATTCAGCCAGCCCTGCACTAACCGTCACCGTCAGTGACGTGTCATCCAAATGAAACCGCCATGCCGCAATCGCCTGACGCACAGATTCCAGCCTTTCCTCAGCGTGAGCAAGATTACACTCATTGAGTAACAGCAGAAACTCTTCCCCGCCCCAGCGGCACAAGACGTCACTATCACGAATATGCAGTTTGATAATTTGAGCCACCGCCGCCAGCACTTTGTCGCCCTGATGATGACCAAAGGTGTCATTAACTTGTTTGAAGTGATCAATATCAAGCAGAGCCAGCGTCATCTTCTGCTGATAGCGCTTGCTACGTGACACAGCCTGCTCAAACAGGCTATCAAACACCTGCCGTGTCGCGGCTCCCGTCAGCTTGTCGCGGGTTGCCATGGTTTCCAGCCGCCCCTGATAGCCCTTGAGCGCCAAATGCGCGACCAACAGCACGACGACACTGATTGCAAGGGAAATCAGCAGGTTAATGATTAATGCTGCCTCTACTTTGTCAGACGCTGGGTCGTTGATCTGCTCGATGATCAAAAACCAGTCAAACTCGGGTACCAATCGACTGTTGAGATAGATGACATTACCGTTTTTAGCTTCAAAGGATACGGACGCACTCGGCGAAGTTAGAATGCGCGTGAACAGCTTTTCCAGCCCATTCTTGTTCTGCAGATGCAATTCGTGACTGTACTGACTGCTCTGCAGCATCACTTCACCCTGCCGGTTGACGAAGTAAATTTCACGCCCGTAACGCTGCTGGTAGTTTTCAATCAACCGCGTGACGGTTTCCATAGACAGACCAACACCGATAACGCCGATAAAATCGCCCTGTTTGTTCTGCACCCGGTAATTGACAAAGATACTCAGTCGCTTATGGTCCGCCGTGTCACTATCAATATTGATTTCGTAATCCTGCTTTAGATTACGGGCACGGAAATACCATTCATCAGCCTTATCTTGTTCAGAGACCTGCTTGATAATACCTTCCGGGTGGTAATAAAGACGCGTTTTTTCAGAAATGAAAAACGCTGTAATTGTTTGGTATTGCTCCTGAATCTGTTTCAGGTAGCGCTGCATTCGGATGGGGTCGTTTTCACCCTCACTCACCCACTCAATGACAAAAGTGTCGTTTGCCATCAACGATGAAATCAGAACGGGCTGCAGAAGATCACGCTGGATTTCGGAGTAGATGTTGTCACTGCTGAGTGGCAGCATTTCCTGTTGCAATCTGTCAGCGATGGAATCACGGGCAACAAAGTAACCGATCAGGCTGGTTGCCAGAAAGCCCACTAGGACAATTACGCTAATGACGATGCTGTAAAAACGTTTCCGGGCTTTCATCCTTACTCAGCCAGTTTTCCTTCAAATCCGTCATAATAGTTAAGCTGACAATGAATTGCCAATTGGCGTCCGCCTTTTAAACCATCAATCGTCATCATCTGGCAAATAGTAATGTTCATCCTCTGACTGACTACCGCCGATACGTTTATAGCTGTAGACGCCGGCCGCAAAACTCAGCAGTAACAGCACATAAAATACATCCAAATCATCATCCTTGAACAGACTCAAGGCTGCCCAGATCGGCGCAATATAAAACACTATGCTGAAGACCAGTGCCAGTACTTTGCCGAATTCTTTGACTACACCACAATAGGCATAGCGGCTGAATAAACCTGTCAGGAAACCACCGAACACGGCCAGCATCAGGTACATAATCATGCCTATGGTATTCACATGTGACATGCTGCTTCCTCATTAATAACGCAAGAGGTTTTCCTTACTGTATTCCTTTTTCGGTAATCACCTTGTCCATCGGCATATCCCATTGCTGCGGCTGAATACTGTCAAAACGGCCAGACTCCATTCCGATACCGATGGTATGCATGGGCTTGTCGATTTCCGCCAGCGTTCTATCGTAATACCCACCACCATAACCAAGACGGAAGTTCTGCCTGTCAAAACCTACCAGTGGAATCAGAAAATGGTCGGGAATCAGTAGCGTTTGTTTTTCTGGAATGGGTATATTCCAACTGCCCATCATCATCGGCGTATCAGGTGTCCAGACAGCAAAATCCAGACATTTATTCTCACTATTGATGATTGGCACGCACAAGGTCCATCCCCGTTGAATCAGTGCAGGTGCCAGACTCCGACAATCGATTTCACCTTTAATTGGCCAATACAAACCTAAAACACCAGGTTCACAAGCCATTAAATACTGCTGTATCAAAGTAAGACAGCGTTGTTCGATTTCTTGTCGTTCGTGACTGCTTAATCTTTGTCGTTCACTGATCAAGCGCTGTCGCTGTTGTTGACGCCATGTTTGCATAAAAATCCTTACCATGTCTTGACGTATACATAAGAGGTAAATAATATACAGCTTTTAAATAGGCATTTTTAATACCTCTTTAGGAGATTAACATGATAAAACCTGAGTCCATAGCAGTAATCAAAGCCACTGTACCCGTGTTACAAGAACATGGTGAAGCCCTGACCCGCTTGTTTTATCAGCGCATGTTCGAGAATAATCCTGAGGTCAAAGTCTTTTTCAATCAGGCTCATCAGCACGCTGGTTCACAACAACGTGCCCTCGCCGCTGCCGTCTGTGCCTACGCAGAGAATATCGATAACCCCGCTGTTCTTGCAGATGCGGTCGAATTAATTGCCCAGAAACATGCGTCACTGGGTATTCAGCCTGAACACTACCCTATCGTCGGCCAGAACCTCTTGGCCGCAATTAAAGAGTTACTGGGTGAGGCCGCCACTGATGCGATTATCGATGCCTGGGCAGAAGCTTATCAGGCACTTGCCACTATCTTTATTGAGCGTGAACAAGCGATCTACCAACAGCATGAAACCCAACATGGCTGGCAAGGCTTTAAAGCCTTTAAAGTCATCAACAGTCCGCAGGAAAGTGACAACATTCGATCTTTTTATCTGCAACCTGAGGACGGCTCAACCATCGTCGCTCATCAACCAGGGCAATATATTACCGTCAAAGTTGATAATGGAAATGGCCAGCAGCTACGAAACTACAGTCTTTCAAATCTGCCCGGCAGCGACGCTTATCGCATCAGTGTAAAACGCGAAAGCTCTGGCGAATCAACGCAGCCTCATGGTGTGGTCTCAAGCTTTCTGCATGAGCACATCAACGACGGCGATACTATTTGGCTTGGCCCACCTTGCGGTGAGTTTGTGCTGCGCAGCAACAGTGACACACCTGTCGTGCTGATTGCAGGCGGCGTTGGTATCACACCCTTGCTTGCCATGCTGCATCAACGCGTGTCGAGTGAAGCACCGGCAGCGACCACACTAATCCAAGCCGCAGTGAATGGTGATGCGCATGCCTTCGCGGATGAAATCCGAAGCCTTACATCAGCACATCCACAATTAAGCTGGCATGTTCGCTACAGCGAACCTAGTGAAGAGGATCGCCAACAAGGCAGTTTTGACAGTGAAGGGCTAATCGATGATGAGCTAGTAAGCAACCTTGATACTGCTGCAGATTATTACTTATGTGGCCCTGTCGCGATGATGAAACAATGTTATCAATTGCTGACTCAGGCTGGCATTCCTGCCGAAAAAATCTTCAGCGAAGCTTTTGGCCCTGCGCAATCATTACAGAGCTAGGCTAAACCTGTAAGGCCGGTTTTATACCGGCCTTAGCTTAGGCTACATTCAGACTTTGCATTAATTGAGGTTTGTTTTTCACTACGTCGGCTAGCGTGTAACCATCCAGCACTTCCAGAAATGCTTTCTGTGCCTTACGCATGGCACTGAATAGAATACAGACGTTCTCAATCGGGCAGGCGCACTCCTCACCAAAGCACTCAAGAATCTCCAGATTCTCAGTTTTTCTGATCAACTTTCCAATATTGATATCGGCTGGGTCCAGCGCCAGTTGTAAACCGCCACCACGACCACGCTGACTGATAACGATATTTTCTTGTACTAACTTCTGTGCGACTTTAGCCAGATGATTGGTAGAGATGCCGTAACGCTCGGACGCATCTTTTACAGTAGCAGGCTTATCTTTTGGATGAATCGCGAGATAAACCAACAACCTCATTGCGTAATCCGAGTGTGTGGTGAGTTGCATGCACTTGACTCCTTGTTTATTCCGTATATGATATCCCACTTTAAATTGGTATATTGAATACCAATAAACTTAGTGATGCGCCTCCGTTAGCGAATCCTGCGAGAGATTGTTGGATGAAGCAAATATTCGGCCATCTAAGTTGATCACGATTATGCAGTGCACAATTTAGCTTGATATTCACAGTTATGACCGAAGAGCTACTCCTCTTCTTCGGTTTGCTTTGAGCCCATCTTCTTGGTGGGCTCGTTTTTATTCAGACTTTTTACGCCCCATCCTGCCCCCTCTGCACAAATTTGGCGCACCTTTATTAGATCTCCGAGGTTCAACAAAGT
This sequence comes from Methylophaga sp., assembly GCA_030148085.1. Classification (GTDB taxonomy): domain Bacteria; phylum Pseudomonadota; class Gammaproteobacteria; order Nitrosococcales; family Methylophagaceae; genus Methylophaga. Next base: position 22,964 of record JASBUF010000030.1, read on the forward strand.
TTCATCAATGCCATGAAAAAGACAGTCTCAGACTGGCAGCTCAGTGACATCATTCACAACCGCAGCATAGAGATCCCGCGTAGACGCTAGGGCAGCATCGTGCACCTGCTTCGCTGATAACTTCACCCCATCAGCTGTTTCCAAGCCCCGCGTAGCCGTGGCCTTGGCAACAATGGTTGGACGATAGCCCAGATTGAACGCACCGTGAGCGGTGGAGTTGACGCACATATGTGTCATAAATCCTGCCAGCACGACGTTATCGATACCCCGGCCACGCAGATACTCATCCAATGGCGTTTGCACAAAGGCATTTGGCAGGTGTTTGATAATCACGTTTTCCCCGTCTTGAGGGGCGACTTCGGCAGCAATCTGGCCCAACTCCGTCGTCAAGTCATAGGGAGAGCCTTCGCCACCATCATGCTGAATGTGGAAGACAGGGATGCCATTATCACGGGCCAGTTGCAACAAGCGTGCAGCATGGTTGAGGGCTTCTTCGACGCCTTCCAGATGCATCATGCCCTGGCGATAGGTGTTCTGACAGTCGATCATAATCAGCGCTGATTCACTCAGTGCGGCAGGCTCGTGCCCCAGCCCTATAATGTCTCTCAAAGTGGTATTCATGGCTTTATCTCCAAGCGTGAAGCCTCGACCTTAACACATTCATATTCAACGTGTTATGTAGCTAAAGCTTGCAATCCTGATGGCGGACAGTATTATTCCGCGGCAACACGTAACTAATGCTTGGACTCAATAATGGATGTAGTAAATCCCACACCATCACCAGCCGCCTCGTCGCTGCTGGACAAAGTCAGAAATAACCGCCTGTTCGAGATCATCGTTGTCAGTGTGATTTTATTTTCGGCTTTACTGACTGGCGCGAAAACCTATGATATTTCGCCTACGGTACTGACTGTCATCGAATGGCTGGACTATAGCATCACCCTGTTCTTCCTAATTGAAATCAGCATTCGTTTCTTAGCTGAACCACAAAAGCGGCAGTTCTTTAAAAGTGGCTGGAATATCTTTGACAGCTTAATTGTTATCGTCAGCCTGATACCGATTGAAGACAGTGAACTGGCCTTTGTCGGCCGCCTTATCCGGATCTTCCGGGTGCTTCGTATGGTTTCGGTGATCCCGGAACTACGCACTCTCCTCAACTCACTGATTAAAGCACTGCCTCAGCTCGGTTATGTAGCGCTGCTGATGTTTATCATTGTCTATATATACGCGGCTGTTGGTACCACCTTCTTTGCCAGCATCAACCCTATTTTATGGGGTGATATCACCGTGGCGATGTTGACCTTGTTCCGGATCATGACCTTCGAGGACTGGACCGATGTTATGTACGAGACGATGTTGGTGTATCCGCTAAGTTGGGCCTTTTACATCAGCTTTATCTTCCTCAATGCCTTTGCCTTTCTGAATATGCTGATCGGCATCGTCGTCAACGTAATGGAGAAGGAAAACGCTGAGCAATGGCGGCGTGATCACGCCGATGAACCGACCATTACTGATCTGTCTAAACAGATTGAAGAACTCAAGGCCCTCATTGAGCAAAACCAGCTCAACGAGCAGCCATTAAAAAAGGGAGCCTAGGCTCCCTTTTTATCATCAGCTGTTATCTCTGCATTGCGCGTAACATCCATGCGGTTTTTTCGTGGACCCGCATGCGGTCACCAACCAATGCAGCGGTGGACTCATCGTCTGCATCCTGCGCCTTCTTCAGTACGTCACGGCAGGTTTTAACAACTTGTTCATGCCCCTGCGTCAGAGTGACGACCATATCCTCTGCACTCGGCACACCTTCAACTTCATCGATACTACTGAGTTGAGCAAAGGCTTTGTATGTACCTGGCGCTGCAACACCAAGGGTACGAATTCGCTCAGCCACTTCATCAACGGCTGTCGCCAATTCAGTGTAGTGCTCTTCGAACATCAGGTGCAGCTCACGGAACTGCGGACCAGTCACATTCCAGTGAAAGTTATGTGTTTGCAAGTAGAGTGTGTATGAATCAGCCAGCAAACGTTTCAATCCTTCTGCAATATCCTGTCTGTCTTGTTGGTTGATACCGATATCGATGCTACTCATTACTCTTTGCCTCCTTGTGCATGGTTCGAACAATTTCAGCGCTTTATCGCCGCGCGATGAATTCACATACATTCTAATCAGCTACTTCATGTATGTGAAACAAGTTATTTTGAATAGAGTAATCGTTTTTTCCGATTTAGTTCTATCGCTAGACTGATTATGGATTTTACGATTGTTCTGATTGATTTAAGTCATTTTACCTTTGAATTAAATTTAATGATAATCATTCTCAACAAAGGATAGCAACATGGCTAAGACAATCAGTTTCGCAATCGTTCATTTCACCGTGGCATTCACAGTGGGTTATTTAATGACTGGCAGCATATTGTTCGGCAGTGCGATGGCTGTGGTTGAGCCAGCAATTAATACCGTCGCATTCTACATACATGAAAAAGTATGGGGACAGTTAGAACAGGCTGATCAAGCTGGGGTGGCAGGCATCGTGTCTGCCACCTGAGCCGGGCAACTTGCAATCTTCACCTCAGCCCGCATAATTCAGGCTCTAAGATTAAGAGACTGACATGATGGGACTCAATTCTGTTGCTGAGGTATTTGTCGCTTTCCTGAAACTAGGACTGACCTCCTTCGGTGGTCCTATTGCCCACATCGGCTATTACCGGCAGGCGTTTGTTGAAAAACGGCGTTGGCTGTCAGAAGAACAATTTTCTCAACTGCTGGTGTTGTGTCAGTTTCTGCCGGGGCCGGCTAGCAGTCAGATGGGATTCAGTCTCGGCCTCATGCGTGCTGGCTGGCTTGGCGGCATTGCTGCCTTTATCGCCTTTACCCTCCCCTCAGCTTTATTATTATTTGCTTTTGCACAATGGCTGCCTTACCTCTCCGACACGGTTGGTCAGGCCATGATTCATGGACTAAAGCTGGTTGCGCTTGTTGTAGTGGCTCAGGCTGTGTGGCAAATGGCAGCTAAACTGACTCCAGATCGGATACGTCGTGCAATCGCACTAATGGCCATAGCATTTCTGTTATTCGTTGCACATCCTCTGGCACAGATTGCTGTTGTTATTTTCAGTGCCCTATTGGGCTTGCTGCTGTGTCGGGAACCATCACCGCAATCTACTTCAATTACCGTAAACTACGGACCTAGGCTGGCCTGGAGTTTGTTGATACTCTTTGCCGTACTGCTATTGGGTCTTCCATTACTGGCAAACGAAAATAGTTTACTGGCTGTGGTTGATGCCTTTTATCATGCTGGTGCACTGGTGTTTGGTGGCGGCCATGTCGTATTGCCTTTACTGGAACATTCCGTTGTCGAACCCGGCTGGGTGGCCGCGGATGAGTACCTTGCAGGCTACGGTGCCGCACAAGCTGTGCCCGGCCCGGTTTTTTCTGTGGCTGCCTACTTAGGCGCCATGTTGCCCGGTGATAATGGCGGCTTGCTCGGTGCAAGTCTCGCTTTAGTCGCTATTTTCCTGCCCGGCTTTTTATTAGTCTCAGCGATGTTACCGTTATGGCAGACATTGCAAAACTACCCATTAGCCGCCAGCGCAATTGCCGGTGTTAATGCGGGTGTTGTCGGCCTGCTTGCCGCAGCACTCTATGATCCGATCTGGGTGAGTGTGGTTCATCAGTTCAGCGATATCATAATTGCTGTGATTGGATTGCTGATGTTGCAGCTGTGGCGTATCTCCGCACTATGGATAGTCTTCTGGTGTGTCAGTGCCAGTATCGTGCTCACTCTACTATGACAAAGACTGTAATTCGTAGAGCAAGCTTGGATGATGTGTCGGCCTTAACCGCCCTGCTAGAAAGTTGTGCTGCAAGCATGAGCGAGCGAGGAATGCATCACTGGCTCGGTGTTTATAATGAAACCAGTGTGGCTTCAAACCTGAACAGCAAAACCGTGTTTGTTTTAGAAACCGAGAATGAATTGGTCGCGTGTGTGGCCTTGGGCACAGAAGCGGCTGGGTACTACTCTACATGCTGGCCCGATGCCCCCAAAGCTGATTTTTACATCACCCAGCTTGCCGTTAGACCCGACAAGCAGGGTTCAGGCTATGGCAAACAACTGGTTAAGCACTGCTTAAATCAGATTGGTAAACATAGTCTGCAACTCGATGCCGTCGACCATTACCCAGCCTTATTAGTGTTTTATCAAGCTCTCGGCTTTGAGATTATTGCCACCGGTACTGGCCTCGGTGACAAACGTCATCTTTTTCGCTTTAAACGCTGATCCTGTCCCTTCTGTTGTGACACAATAATACTATGGTCCAATCCAATGCCGGGGGGCCGCTATGGTACATCCACTCGAAGAAGACACGATCACCTGCCCCTACTGCGGTGAGCCTCTCACTCTGCTTGTCGACTGCTCTGTCGCCGAACAAGAATATATAGAAGACTGCGAAGTCTGTTGTTGCCCGATCCAGATTCACTCTCAGGTGACTGATGAGGGTCAACTTCAACTCACCGCTCATACTGAAAATGAATAATCGAAATATTTAAGGTTAAATTGCTACTGTAAACCTGTTAAGTTCATCAGTGTGCTTACTAGCGGCCATTCAAACTCACTATTTTTGTGAGATACATCGCATTTTTGTGAACTGCAATCAATATTTTTAGCTTAGAACCGATATAACCTTCGTAAGGTTTGCATCTCAAGGGTCTGACATTTAACGTCATCTTGAATGTATATCTTGATTTAGTATGTGTTCTTGACTTGCTGGGGTGGCATGGGCATCAATCAAGTTCAAAGCAATGTAGCTTCAAAAGATAGCCCGCTATGAACGGATGTCTCACTGCTTGCAGACATGATTTCACTGCTCATAAGTCAAGTGAGTACAGACTCGCCTGCCGATCAGACGATATTTTCCAGGCTTGAAACCTCTAAGGATATCTTTTTCGACTTTGACGATGCCGGTGTATTAACCATCACCGGGTTTGGCAACACTATCAATGAAAATGCAGTCTCTCTAAAAGAGACCGAAACATCGGTCAACCCAGTTGAACCATAGTCAACCCGAAGCGGTGGCTTATCGTTAGAGGAAATTTTTCCAGCCCTTTTCGGCGATGATCAGTCCTATTTCAGCAAATCCGCTCTTGTTGAATACCTAAACCCACAGACTCTTCCTATCGCAGGGTTTGACGCCTTATATAACTCGTTATCTTCATATAATCAGCCAGTTAACCAAACCCATCAAGATACCGACTCTCAGCTCATTTTCATTGAGCAATACCTAAGTGCCCATAACGACCACTTCAATACCGTCGAAGACACCGTTTTAAGTGGCTCGGTGGCGATGAATGACAGCACAACATCCACCGGTACTCTTAGCTTCTCCCTAGAAAGCAATGTCAGTCATGGTAGTTTGTTATTCACAAACACAGGATCTTTCACTTATACCCCTAATGCCAACTATAGTGGATCAGATAGCTTTACCTACACAGTAACTGACTCGAAAACTAGTCAAACAAACAGCCAAACCGTCATTTTGTCTGTTGTTACAATCAATGACGCGCCCGTGGCAAGCAACTATGTTGTCAGCCCCATAACGGAACAGATGGCTTCGACTACCAAGTCACGGACAGTGCTATTGGAGAGACTTCAACGCAATCTGCCAGCATTGAAGTAAGCCCTTCAAGTGAACCACCAGTAGTGCAGGCTCAGAGCACTAGTCTATTGGGGCTGATAGGTCTGTCTACATTGGGTGTTATGGATTTTGGAACACAGGACATTAATGCTGGTGATGCAGACGGTGATCTGACGTCTGTCGAGATCAAATACACTGCATTACTTGGCCTAGGAACTTATACCCTATCCGCATCAACAGCCTTAGCTGCAGAACTAGGCTTAGAAGTGAACGTGGTCAATGACCCCGGTGTTCTGGGATTGATTAGCCCCAGTTCGACAATGATGATTACGGCTGTCGGTGGCGGCGATATCGACAATCTCGATATCAATGAACTATTGGCCAGTGTGCAATTCAATAGTGGTGGCTCTGTTATTTCCCCCGCCCTGCTAACACTGAATGTACTCAGTGCAACCACTGTCACCGCAGAGGATTCTGAAGGTCAGACTACCTCAGCGACCGTTTCCAGCCTAGTGGATGTATCAGCTCTAGATACATTACTGGGCGACAACAGTATTCAAGAAGGCACTTCCGGCAACGACACACTAACAGGAACGGCTGATAGTCACAGTCTGTACGGATTCGATGGTAATGACACCCTGTCAGGGAGTGATGGTCAAGATCTAATACGTGGCGGTGGTGGAGACGATCAACTTAATGGTGGCGCTGAAACTGACTTACTCATTGGTGGTGAAGGCAATGACACGCTTCAAGGTGATGCTGGCGCTGATATTTTCCGTTGGGAATCTGGTGATGAGGGTACTGTTGGCAGTACGGCACAAGATACGGTCAATGATTTTGATACATCTGAAGGCGATGTACTTGATCTGCGTGACCTGCTGAGTGGTGAAGAGTCTGGTGATCTGCTTGACTATTTGGATTTCAACTTTAATGGCAGCGATACTGAAATCGCTGTTTCAGTCGATGGCAGTGGTGATGTCACACAGAACATTATCCTGCAGAACGTCGAACTGACTGCAGCGAATACGCTAAGCAATCAACAGGTTATTGATAGCTTATTGGCAGACAACAACCTCATCACAGACTGACATTAATCATCAGGAATTTCGCGTTATTATCGGTAGTCAATAACACAAGAACCGATGAAACAAGGATGGAACAAATGACGCTATTCCGCATACTGGCCCTTGTCCTAGCCACCACCTTCATGAACACCGTGCTCGCTGATAACTACAGTATCACTCAAATACAAGACAACCTTTACCGCTACAGCAGCGGTACTCATCATGCCGTTTTTGTGGTCACTGACGGAGGCATTGTTCTGACCGATCCGATATCGTTTGAGGGGGCAAGCTGGCTCAAACAAGAACTGAAGAAACGCTTTAAGCAACCCGTTCGCTATGTCATTTACAGCCACAGTCATCATGATCATGTCTACGGTGGCCAGGTTTTTGACGAGCCTGGCGTCACGTTTATCTCCCATGAATGGGCAAGGGATGATTTACTCGCTACCCGTGCCAACACCAAAATCCCTAACCTCGTGTTCAATGATGAACTCACCCTGCATCTTGGCAATACTCAGATCGATTTGCGTTATCACGGCCCCAACAACGGCAAAGGCAACATTTCCATCAACTTTCCCCAACATCGTGTATTGCATGTTGTGGACTGGGTGGTGCTTGGCCGTATGCCCTATAAAAACCTGCCCGGCTACGATATCCGCGGCACGATCAACTCGACCCGCGATGTGCTGGCAATGGATTTTGACCTGCTCGTTGGCGGCCATGCTGAGATGGGCAATAAAGACGACATCCGCGCCTACCTTCGCTACCTTGAACAACTCTATAAAGCAGTATTGGAAGGCATGCGGGCTGGCAAAAGCCTGGAAACACTGCAGCAGGAAATTCGCTTTGATGACTATAGCCATCTCGCCATGTACGAAGAGTGGCTGCCTCTCAATATTGAAGGGGTATACAACGACCTGAGCAATCAGTCCTACCTGTTGCTCCGTCCGGAGTTGCCAGTCAACGACTGATCTTTATTGCTAAACGTTTATCTGTGCTCAACTATAACAATAAGCAGAGATACCCGTTTTAACGGGTATCTCCTGCAGACTACTTAATCCACACCTGCTTGGCATTCACAAATTCCTTGATGCCATGCGGGCCTAGCTCACGACCAAAGCCTGATTTTTTAATACCGCCACTAGGCAAACGTGGATCGGTTTTGACAATGCCGTTGATAGCGACCTGACCGGCATTGATTTTCATCGCCAGTTCTTGAGCCAGATTGGCATCGGAAGTCCATAAACCTGCCCCCAAACCAAACTCGGTATCATTGGCCAGTTCCAGGGCATGCTTCGCGCTCTCGGCTTTAATAACACACATTACCGGGCCAAAGGTTTCTTCACGAAACGCAACCATTTCCGGCGTCACATCCACCAGCATCGTCACCGGGTATAGAAAGCCCTTACCCTCCGGCAGAGTGCCACCCAATACACAACGCGCACCAGCCTTGATGCTCTCTGTGACCTGCCGATGTAAATTGTCACGCAGATCTACGCGGGCTATCGGGCCGATATCGGTCGTGTTTTCCAGCGGATTGCCGAGTTTTAACTTCGCCAGCCTTGTCTGTAAACGTTCTATAAATGCGTTGTATACGGGCGCTTCGACAATAATGCGTTTTGCAGCGATACAGGACTGACCGGCATTGATAATCCGGGACAAGGTGGCGACATCAGCGGCAGTATCCAGATCGGCATCCGCGAGTACGATAAAAGGGTCACTTCCGCCCAGTTCCAACACCGAATGTTTAATTTCAGACGCCGCCATTGAGGCCACTTTGCCCCCTGCCCCGGCCGAGCCTGTAAACGATACGGCGGCAATACGCGGGTCACGGATCGCCTTTTCTACCAGCCGTGTTTCCACCGGCAGGTTGACCATAATATTGTCCGGCACACCGGCATCCCTGAAGACCTGTTCGATGGCCTCGGCGCAGCCCGGCACATTAGGGTCATGTTTCATCACGCAGGTATTGCCCGCCATTAAGGCTGGCGCCAGATAACGAAATGCCAGCCACAGTGGGGCATTCCACGGCAAAATGCCCAGCAAGGTGCCCAAAGGCTGATAGCAGACAAAACTCAGAGAGGCATCTGAGGGTAGCTCCTCTCGATGCAGGTACGCTTCCGCGTGTTCGGCATAATGCTCAGCGCACCAGGCGGCTTTTTCCACTTCCGGGCCGCCCTCTTTCACCGGTTTGCCCATCTCTTCTGCCATCAGGATGGCCAGCTTTTCTTTGTTTTCACGAAGACTCGCTGCTACCCGTTTCAGCACATCAGCGCGCTCGGCGATAGGCCGTTGACTCCAGTCAGCAAAGGCTTTATCCGCAGCAGCGATCTTTGCCTTAATCCCACTTTCATCTAGTGCGGGATAGCGTTGAATCACTTCATTGGTATAGGGGTTGGTTGCAATTAACATCATCACCTCATTTAGATTGCTTGCTGGCTTTTTTTTCACTGGCAGCGTCATCTGTATCAGCGTCAGCTTTTCCACTACTTCTCGCTTTACCCAGATCAATCAACTTCTTGTCGGCCTGATCGGGTTTAACGGTAAAGTCGCGATCGAGAGTAAAGAATGATTTACAGCCATCGGCAGTGATATAGATGGTGTCTGAAATACCGCAGGTTTTGTCACCATCGACGCCCCACATCCAGGGAATGAGGTGAAAGGTCATCCCCTCCCGCAGAATTGCTGACTCGCCTTGTTTCAGACTGCAGATATAACCTTCATCCCAGCTGGGTGGGAAAGCAATGCCAATGGAGTAGCCGGAGCGGGTCACTAGTCTTGCGCCGACATCATTGTTGGTAATGATGTTACGGACCAGATTATCCACATCAGACACGGTCATGCCGGGTTGCACAGTATCGTGAACCGCTTTCAGCGCCATTTTCATGCGTTCCTGCGCTTTATACATGGAGTCGCTCAACTCACCGAGAACCACGGTACGCATCATCGCTGTGTGATAGCGGCGGTAACAACCGCCCACCTCCAAAAACACATGCTCACCGGGTTGGACGGTACGCCCTTCCCAAGTCGCATGACCAATCATGGTTCGTGGCCCGGATGTCACATAGGGCATCACCGCAGGTGGCTCACCACCAGCACGGAACATACCGTCACTGATGGCAGCACCAATCTCGTTTTCAGTCACACCTGCCTTTGCGGCTTCCAAGCCCGCTTTCATACCGGCTTCGGTGGCCACAGCGGCTTTTTTCATCAGCTCGATTTCCACCGCCGATTTGCAGATACGGCCTTGCTCCACAATGCCAAAGCAGTCTAGCAACTTACCTTCGGTCAGCGTGGTATGAACAAAGTCCTGCTGATAGGCAGGGAAAAAATAACTGTTACGTTCATAGCCAATGCGCTTATTGGAAAGACCGAATTCACGCAGCGCATCGACCAGCATCTGAATCGCATCGCCGGTATCGGGGTAAGGCCTTGTTCGCTCTACCCAAGTACGGGCAATGATGTTGGACTCTTCCATTGCCCTGGTGATCATGAATGGTTCCTGTTCCAGAGGCACCACCAGGGCCTGAAAGAAGGAGTAGCCGGTGGTCTGATAATCCGTCAGATACATAATGTTTTCCGGGTCGGTAATCACCACCGCATCCAGCAGCCTCTCGGCAATTCGCACTCGTAACTCACTTAGGCGGCGTTCATATTCCTCAAATGGAAAGGTCATATCATCGCGTTGTCTCATGCCGCTTCCTCCATGACCTGGGTGGTGACATCAACCAGAATTTTCAGCCCTGTATTCAGATCGTCTTCTGGGATGGTCAACGGTGGAATCAGCTTGACCACCCGGCCGCCGGTGCCGCAACTGGCGATAAGCAAACCGGCTTTAAAGCAGTTATCAACGATCTTCTTCGCTCGCTCACCGGTGAGCACATCTAGTCCGATAATCATGCCTTTGCCGCGAATCTGAACCTGATCAAAGCGTTCTTCTAATGGCACCAAGGCCTGATTCATCACATGCGCTTTGTCTTCGACCTCTTTCATCAGTTTGTCGTTTTCGAAATAGCTGAGCGCTTCGCTACCTGCGACAAAAGAAAGGCTCTGGCCACGGAAGGTGCCGGTATGCTCACCCGGCGACCAGTACTCATCCACTTCCGGTTTAATCAGGTTCATCGCCAGTGGCGTACCCATCCCGCCAATCCCTTTGGCCAGACAGATAATGTCCGGGTCGATGCCCATATCATCAAAACTGAAAAACGATCCGGTGCGGCCCATGCCGACCTGGATGTCATCCACTATCAGCAAGGCACCGACTTCCTTGGCTAGGGCCGCGACAGCCTGTAGCCATTCCTTGGAAGCGACATTGACCCCACCTTCCGCCTGCACCGTTTCCAATAAGAATGCAGCTGGCGGCGTAACCCCACTTGAGGTATCACGATACAGACTGCGCATCTGTTCGATGCTTTCCAGACCACAACCAGATTCACAGCCCATGCAGGGCTTATTACAACCGAAGGGATAATGGGAAACATGATTGAGAGGTACACCGGCGGCACCTCGGAAATAGCGGTTCGCTGTCGCCGCCAGCGAACCCAGCGTCATCCCATGAAAACCACGGGTAAAAGCGACAATCTCCTGACGGGATGTCACACGTCGTGCCAGTTTCATCGCCGCTTCCACCGCATTGGTCCCGGTCGGGCCAACAAACTGCATTTTGTGCGTCATATTGCGAGGCTTGAGAATGACTTTCTCAAAGCGTTCCATAAAGCGCCGCTTGGCTGTCGTCATCATATCCAGCGAATGCAACACACCACCGGACTGGAGGTAGTCCACAACGGCCTGTGTCATTCGTTCGTTATTGTGACCAAAGTTCAACACACCGGCACCGGCAAAAAAGTCGATATATTCTCGGCCATCCTCATCGGTTTGCCTTGCATTTTTGGCTATATCGAACACTACCGGATAAACACGGCAATAAGCCCTGATTGCAGACTCACGTTGCTCAAATACACTCATCAAACACCTCCTGATTGGATTGAGCCACTACCTTGAGCGGCAAAACAGCCGGTTATTCTGCTAAAGGCGCACCGACCAGACGCGCGTATAAACGGGTGACCAAGGGAATCAAACGATCATTAAAATCGTAGAACGGGCTATGACAGACGGCCTGATGCTCAGGTCCATCATTGGCACCGATTAGGGCGAAGGCCCCGGGAATCTCTTTCAGGTAATAACTGAAGTCTTCTGAAGCCATAATAGGCATACGAATCGATGTATCCAGACTGGATGTGCCATGTTCCTGCTGCCACAGATCCCGCACCCGGGTCGCGGGCGCAGCATGATTTATCGTGGCTTCATAACGTGGCATATGAATAACCTCCGCTTTCACCCCATACGCCGCTGCTGTTTGTTCTGCGGTTTCCGTCATGAGTCGGGTGATAAGGTCACGTGTAGCCCTGTCAGACACCCGAATACTGCCGCCTAATTTTGCTGAAGCCGGAATGACCGTCGCTGCGCTCGGCGCCTCAATGGATGTCACACTGATAACCGCCGCGAGCTGTGGTGGCATACGCCGACTAATGATCTGCTGTAAGGCCATGGTTACCGCACTGGCTGCGAGCACCGGATCACGACATAGTTCGGGTTGACTGGCATGCCCCCCTTCCCCGGTCAGCACAATCTCGAAGGTGCCGTTTCCACACATGACGATGTCATCCGGGCAGACTAATTGACCGAACGCCATCGCCGGCCAGTTATGCCAACCATAGATAACGTCGATCCCTTCCAGCGCGCCGTCCTCAATCATCTTTTTGGCGCCGTGTCCGCCTTCTTCAGCAGGCTGAAACAGTAAAGTCACCGGACCGGGAAGCTCTGCTTCAACGGACTTTAACCAACGCGCTGTAGCCAGCAAAGTCGCCGTATGGCCATCATGACCACAGGCGTGCATCTTACCTAGCTGTGTTGATTGCCACGCATGTGAGGTTTGCTCGCTAATCGGCAAGGCATCCATATCTGCACGCAGCGCAATATGTTGGCCCGGTGCATCTGGATTCAGACGACCGAGGGTGCCGAGCCCCGCGCAGGCTTGCCAGGGAATACTCAACTCAGTTAATTCACGGCGGATCACGTCTGCAGTACGCACTTCCTGCCAACCGAGCTCAGGATGCCGGTGCAGGTCGTGGCGCAGTTGCTGCGCATTGTCGATCGCGTGTTGCCAGATGTTAGCCATCTTGCTCCTTTGCGTTTTTGACTCAAAACGGTGCGCGTTTTGATATGAATCGAGCGTCTTAGCACCTGAACAGGTTGTAATTGCGTAAAAAACACGACGCTTTCAAACTCAGACTAACATCAAGCAAAGCCTGTTCCAATAGTTTGAGTACTAACTATTTATTCTGTATTTCTATTACTGAAAACAAACACTAGACGACTGGTCTAATCTATGAAATAATGCCTCCCATGAATCAAGCAACTCGCTCGCGTTATAGCGATACTAGACAGCAGATCCTCAGCACAGCCCAAGCCATTATCCTAGGTAAAGGCTTCGCCGCGGTTGGCTTGAATGAAATTCTGAAAACTGCAGGTGTACCCAAAGGTTCGTTCTATCACTACTTCGAATCTAAGGAACACTTCGGCAGTGCACTGCTCGAAAATTATTTCGAGCAATACATGATTCTTCTTGATGAACAGCTCGACGATAACGGCTGCCCGGCTGTTGAAAGATTGTTGACTTACTTCACGAATTGGAAAGCGACCCAGTGCGGTGACACCACCACCGATAAGTGCCTGGTCGTTAAACTGAGCGGTGAAGTGACCGATTTATCAGAAAGCATGCGCCTGGCCCTGAAACAGGGCGCGAACCGCGTTATTAACCGCCTCGCCCGCGTAGTGCAGGAAGCCATCGACAATAATGAAATTGATATCGAAGGCGATGCCAGAACAGTCACAGAAGAGATGTACTACCTGTGGATTGGCGCCACCCTGCTCACCAAGGTTAACCATAATCCTGACGCTTTGTATGTCGCCATGAATGCATTGCGCGCCCGCTTAAATCTGCCTCAGGCCGAGACTGCCTGAGCTTTTTATTTGCCCAAAAACTAGACGACTGGTCTATTAAATCCAGCCAAGGAGTCCTGTAGTGAACAATTTTCAATTCTTTAACCCGACCCGAATCGTTTTCGGTGAAGGCCAGATAAAGCAGATTGATAGCCTGGTCCCTGAATCAGCGCGTGTACTCGTGCTCTATGGTGGTGAAAGTGCCAGAAAACACGGTACCATCGATGAAGTGCTTAGTGCGCTGGGTTCACGTCATGTCGAGCAGTTTGGTGGCATTGAAGCCAACCCCGGTTACAGCACCCTGATGCGTGCTGTCGAACAGATCCGCTCAAACAAACTGGATTATCTGCTGGCTGTCGGTGGCGGTTCTGTCATTGATGGCACCAAGTTCGTCGCTGCCGCCGTTAACTGTGACGGTAACGCCTGGCAAGAGATTCTGGTTAACGGTGCCAAGAACATTAAGTCCGCACTTCCCTTTGCTAGCGTTTTAACGCTGCCCGCAACCGGCTCGGAGATGAATACCAATTCTGTTATCACACGCTATGAGACCAAAGAAAAACTGGCTTTCAGCAGTGATCTGGTGTTTCCACAGTTTTCTGTATTGGATCCGACTAAGACCTACACCCTACCTCCTCGCCAGTTGGCCAATGGTGTTGTCGATGCCTTTACTCACGTTATGGAGCAATACATCACCTATCCGGTCAACGCCAAGGTGCAGGATCGTTTTGCCGAGGGTTTATTGCAGACGCTGATAGAAATCGGTCCTGAATTACTTGCTAAACCATCCGACTACAGCTTGCAGGCCAACTTTATGTGGACTGCAACGCTGGCATTGAATGGTCTCATCGGTGCCGGTGTTCCGCAGGATTGGGCAACACACATGATTGGTCATGAAATTACCGCACTGCACGGCTTAGACCATGCGCAAACTCTGGCGATTGTATTGCCCGGCATCCTACAGGAACAACGTGATAGCAAGCATAAAAAGTTACTGCAATACGCAGAACGCGTCTGGCAGATCACCGAGGGCGATGAAGCCAGTCGTATCGATCAGGCTATTGAGCAAACACGCCTTTTTTTCGAACAGATGGGTGTTAAAACCCGTTTAAGTGACTACCGGATTACTGCCGACGCTATTCCCGCCATGATTCAGCAACTGGGTGACCATGGTCTGAATCAGCTAGGTGAACACGGTGACGTCGATCTGGAGAAAAGTCGTCGCGTACTGGAAGCCTGCGTCTAATTAAAGGAGTGAACCATGTCTAAAGTCGTCAGATTTAATCAAACCGGTGAGCCGGATGTGCTTGAGCTTCGCGATGAGCAGATTCCACCACCCGCCGAAGGCGAAGTGCAGATCCTTGTTGCCGCCATCGGCCTGAACCGAGCAGAAGCCATGTTCCGCCGGGGTCAATATCTGGAAGCGCCGGAGTTTCCGGCACGTATTGGGTATGAAGCCGCTGGCACAATTACCGCCTTAGGAGATGGTGTAACGGGTTTCAAGGTGGGTGATGCAGTCAGCACCGTGCCGAACTTCTCCATGAATCACTACGGCATCTACGGCGAACGGGTCAACGTCCCTGCCAGCGCCCTTGCCTTCCATCCACCGAGCTTAGACTGGGAACATGCTACCGCCATCTGGATGCAGTATCTCACCGCCTACGGCGCGTTGATTGATATCGCCAATATGCAGCCGGATGAGTTTGTGCTGATCCCCGCTGCGTCGAGCAGTGTCGGGTTGGCCGCAATACAACTCTGCAACCTGATTGGCGCAGTACCTATCGCCTTAACCCGTAACAGAAGTAAAAAACAGGATTTGCTCGATCATGGCGCTCAGCATGTTGTCGTCAGTGAAGAAGAGGATGTGATCGCTGCCGTTGAAAACATCACCAACGGTCAGGGTGCACGAATTGTCTTCGATCCTGTTGGTGGCCCAATGCTGAACACCTTAGCTGAGGTCACTGCCCCCCACGGCATTATCTTTCAATACGGTGCATTAAGTCCTGAACCAACGCCATTCCCATTATTCAGCGTGCTGGGTAAAGGTCTCACCATCCGCGGCTACACCCTATTCGAATTCACCAGTGATCCGGAAGTGCTCGACCGTGCCAAGACAGCTATTTATGGCTGGCTAGAAAGTGGTCAGCTCAGCCCGATCATCGCACGTACCTTTTCGCTTGATGACATCGTCGAAGCGCACCGTTATCTCGAATCTAACACCCAGCTGGGCAAGATTATTGTCACCGTCTAATCGTTAATAAGGATCCTATCCATGAATCAAACTGCTGATTTACTGACACCGATTAAAGTCGGTGCCATTTCGCTGAAAAACCGTTTTGTTATGGCACCGCTGACTCGCAGCCGCGCAGGAGAAGGCATGGTGCCCACCGACTTGATGGTCGAATACTACCGCCAGCGTGCCTCTGCTGGCCTGATTATTACTGAAGCGACATTGGTCAGTGCGGATGGGGCTGGCTACCCTGCTATCCCCGGTATATTCAGTGATGCTCAGGTCGAAGGCTGGAAAAAAGTCACTGATGCCGTGCACCAGGCCGGCGGCAAAATCGTGATGCAAATCTGGCACTGCGGCCGGGTAGGTCACACCAGTCTGCTCAATGGTGAATTGCCTATGGCCCCCTCCGCCATCAAGCCTGCCGGTGAAGTGTTTACCGGCACCGCGATGCAGCCCTATGAGACACCACGTGAGATGAGCCTGCATGATATTGCTCGCGTCAAAGAACAGTTCCGTCAGGCTGCGCACAACGCACTCAGTGCCGGTTTCGATGGTATCGAAGTACACGGTGCAAACGGCTATCTGCTGGATCAGTTCCTGCGCGATGGCAGCAACCATCGTAATGACATCTATGGTGGCAGCATAGAAAATCGTGCCCGCCTGTTACTGGAAGTCATAGATGAAGTCAGCAAAATCTGGGGTGCTGACCGTGTCGGCGTGCGTTTGTCTCCACTACAACCGTTTAACGACATGCATGACAGTAATCCAGAGCAGACCTTCCGCTATGCCGTGGAGAAACTGGATAAATTCGGTCTTGCTTATCTGCACATTACCGAGATGGGTACTGAAAGCCCGGAAACAGCGGGTCCTGTGTTCCCTATCCACTCGCTGCGTGAGTTATGGCACAGCATCTATATGACCAATTTTGATTACAGCCTGGATCGTGCCAACGAGGTTATTGCCAATGGCGAGTTTGACCTTATTTCCTTCGGCAAGCTGTTTATCGCCAACCCTGACCTGCCGGTACGTTTCGATAAAAAAGCCACGCTGAATGAGCCTGATCCGGACACATTCTATGGCGGTGATGAGCGCGGTTATACCGACTACCCGTTTCTCGAAGCCTGAGAACAGATCCCCCCCCCCAACAGGAGGAACAATGAAACTTAAAACCTTATCTTTAGCCACCCTCGCCGCAAGCGCCGTTGGCATTCTATCAGCGCCCGCTATGGCCGATCGTGCTTCGGCAGAAGCCAATCTGCATAAACTCAACCTACCTGAAGGCTTTCAGGTTGAGGTTTATGCTGAAGTGCCCGGTGCCCGTCAAATGGCTTTCGGTCAGTCTACCGGTACTGTGTTTGTCGGCACCCGCGGTAAAAACGTCTACGCCGTGGTCGATAAAAACAAAGATCGTCAGGCCGACGAAGTGGTCACCATTCTTGATGATCTCAAAGTCGGCAATGGCGTTGCCATGTATCAGGGCAACCTCTACGTAGCGGAGCAAAACCGTATTGCCCGCTATGCCGCCCCCGGTTTCGATTTGACGCTGCCCTTCAAGGATATGCGTGAAGTCGTGTTTGAAGACCTGCCGGACAACCCACATCACGGCTGGCGTTATATTGACTTTGGACCGGATGGCAAACTCTATGTGACTGTTGGTGCGCCTTGTAATATCTGTGATGTTACAGGTTATGAAGGCACGATTATCCGTATGAATCCGGATGGCACAGAGCCTGAAATTTATGCTCAAGGTGTGCGTAACTCTGTCGGTATCGACTTTCACCCTGAGACTGGTGCGCTCTATTTCACCGATAACAATGTGGATATGATGGGCGATGACAACCCACCTGGTGAGTTCAATAAAGCGGCGCAAGCCGGAATGCATTTCGGGTTCCCGTTTTACGCCAGCGGTCATGCGCAACATGATGACTGGAAAGACAAACAACCACCGCAGGAAGTCACCTTCCCTGAAGTCGAATTTCAGGCACATACCGCTAATCTGGGCTTTAAGTTCTACACCGGCACAATGTTTCCAGCGGAATATCAGGGTGATGCAATCGTTGCTCAACATGGTTCGTGGAACCGTACCGATCCGATTGGTTACCAACTGGTACGAGTGACCTTTAACGATGCCAATGAAGTCAGCGGTCATGACGTCTTTATTAATGGCTGGTTGAATGACGGTGAAGCCTGGGGTCGCCCAACCGATGTGCTGCAATTACCGGACGGCTCATTACTGGTATCCGATGACTTTAACGGTGTGATTTACCGCATCAGTTACGGCGAAGCTGAGAAAGCAACGTCAACAGCCTCTGCGTCTTCGACAACCGTCACCGGTTTGAACATGCCTGAATCTGCCATCGCCCATCCCGATGGTCGGGTCTTCATCACTGAAATCGGTGCGTTCGGCCAAGGTGGCGACGGTCAAATCACCATCATCAATACCGATGGTTCAAAAAGCGTGCTGGCCGCCGGCCTGAATGATCCGAAAGGTATCGACCTGTTCAACAATGAACTCTATGTGGCCGATATCGATCAGGTCATCAAAGTCGATTTAGCCGGTAATGTCACGCTGCTGGCTGACAGCAAAACCCTGCCCGGCACCCCTGTATTTCTGAACGATATCGAGATTGATGGTCTGGGTAATGTCTATGTGTCTGACAGTGGTGATGAAAACGGTAACCATGCCGGCATTTACAAAATCACACCTGAACGCGAGATCAGTGAAGTAGTGAATGCTGAGTCCGGAATCCAGCGCCCGAACGGCCTGTTGATGGACGGTGTGGATAGCCTGCTTGTCGCTGACTTCGGCACAGGTGACTTGTTCCGCGCCAATCTGGCAACCGGCACTGTCAAAGCCTTAAATCAGGGTTTTGGCGGCGCCGATGGTCTGGTTCGCGATAGCCATGGCGTGCTCTATATCAGTGACTGGCACAACGGCAAAGTCTGGCAACTGGCTGAACCGATGGCTACGCCACAACTGATTTCAGACAACTTCCAATCTGCTGCGGATATCACCTTCTCTGCAGATGGTCGCTTCTTGCTGGTACCGGACATGAAAGGCGGTGATATGCAGTACCTGCCTGTCCGTTAATTCTCTCTCGCTTATACCCGCTTGCCGGGCCCTGCTATCAGGGTCCGGCTTTTTTATGCCTGTGGATGAGGTTGCAACCTCGACGCATCGACTGAGTCGAAGTATTATCGATCATAGGTTGCCATGTGGAGGGAGCCCCATGATTTTCAATTTTGATGAATGGGCAGAACTGGCTAAACAGGACAGTGCAGCCTTTGAGGCCAAACGCCGTGAAACCCTACAACAGGCAATAAACGACTGTGCGGGTACCGACCGGGAAAAACGCATGCTCAATGGCTTGCAGTTCAAAGTCGATATGATTCGTCGAAAGCACAAAACGCCGCTTGGTGCCTGCGTCGCCATTTCTGATATGTTGATGCACAACGTTCGTTATCTGATACATATGGATGTAGCAGACATGTATGAACATGCGCGCCATCCCCACTTCTCTTCGCCGTCTGCCACCATCATCCCATTCACACACAAACCCAAGCACTAACCGTCGATTTATGAGTGAGAGATGTCAGTGACAGGATGATTGAAAAAAGTTTTTCACATTACCCACAATTTCTGTGGAGAAGCATGTGGATAACTTTCTTGTAACTCGCTAAGTGGTTCTTTTCGGACAAGCTTTAAAAACTGCTCATTTTTTAACCAACGCACCAAATATCAGGCTTGACAATTTCGGCCGTATCCCAGGGATAAGACCGTTATCAATGACTTAGCGCTGCGCCTCTTTTTGCAGCAATATTCGCTTGCGTTCTACACCCCAGCGATAACCTGACAAGGAACCATCACGGCGGATAACCCGATGGCACGGAATCGCTAAAGCCAGTGAATTGGCGGCACAAGCGCCAGCTACCGCCCTAACTGATTTGGGGGAGCCGATCTTTTCGGCCAATTCTGTGTAACTACAAGTTTGCCCTGTCGGTACGGTTTGTAAGGCCTGCCAGACACGCTTCTGAAAGTCGGTACCATGCACGTCCAACTCCAGGTTTAGATCTGAATCCGGCCATTCGGCAAAGTTGAGCACGCGCTGCAGCCGGGACAGTAAATGGGCGTTATCAGACCCTTTTCGTGCATGTGGATAAATTTCTTTAAGTCCCTCAACCAGTTGTTCAGGATCATCACCCAGTGAAATAGCACATACGCCTTTTTCACTGATTGCAACCAAGATACAACCTAGCGAACAGCTGCCCAATTCGTATTCAACCATTGTGCTGTACTCCCTAGTTCTATTCTTCAAGCATTACTGCTAAGACAGAACTTAATACGTTATCATCTGACTATACACTCATTAATTACGATGGAGCAGAGCATTGAAACTGCCAGTCATAGTCAGCTTATTTCTACTGTCTTTTACGGCCCATGCAGGTGGCTTACCACCCGGTGTTTATCGCCATAGTGATGACACTTTGCAAAAGCTCTATGCCGAGTTGCACTACCTAAATGAAGTGGGTCGTGAAATCCATTTGAAATATGACGACAAGATGGCAGAAGACCCATCTCAGATGCGTTTCTGTCAGGGAGAGTATGGCTATATCGACTCTCGTGCCAGTGCCACCATCGGTATCGCAAACCGTCTCGACAGCCCGAATAAAGACGAATACATTGCAACCGGCTGGAAAGCCTATGAGTGCATAAAATGTTCTGGCAAAGTCACCAGCTGCGATGCTATTCCACCGACACTAGATACAATCAAAGCCGAATACAAAGCACAGCAGGCTGAGTAATATCAGTCTTCAAACGCGGCCAGAATGGCACAGGGTTGTGATTTACCTGCACAGGCGCAATGCTGTGCCAGCTTGCTAAGACTGTCTCTGGCGCGTTGCATCTCACTAATCTTTTTATCCAGTTCGCTTAAACGAATGCTTGCCAGTTCAAAGGCGCGCTGATGATCTTCACCCGCATCCAATGTAATCAGTTCTCGGATTTCTTTCAAAGTAAACCCAGCTTCCTGCGCTTTTCGTATAAAACGCAACTGGCGTAGAGCCGCCTTGTCATAACGCCGAATACTGTCATTTTTTTCTGGCGTATCCAGTAGCCCTTCACGTTGATAATAGCGCACTGTTTCAACCCCAACATCAGCCGCTGCAGCCAACTTCCCGATAGTTAAACCTTGTTCTGACATTTCCTCTTGACTCCGTACTATGGTACGCACTTTATAGTGCTAACACATCACTGAAAAAGCAAGACTGGTATCAGTCAAATTAGTGATTTAGATTAGACATTAATCACGTTTAACGTGTTAAGGAGAGAAAGATGGCTACAGATCCTGTTTGTGGTATGACTGTTGATGCAGATAACGCCCTCTTCCATGCTCATCATGAGGAGCAGGACTATGTTTTTTGCTCCCAGCATTGCATGAATAATTTTAAGGCCGAACCTGGCCGTTATCTAAAACCAACAGAGCCAATTAAAGCCTGTTGTGGTGGTCATGGACACCACCATCACGCCCAAGCAGAAGTCATAGCTGGTACTGGGACTGATTATATTTGCCCAATGTGTGAGGGCGTCAGGCAGAAAGGCCCGGGTAGCTGCCCCAAATGTGGCATGGCACTCGAGCCGGAATCCCCGCTGCCCACAGCCAGCAAAACCGAATATACCTGCCCAATGCATCCACAAATCGTGCAGGATCATCCCGGCAACTGCCCTATCTGTGGCATGTCGTTAGAAGCACGCACTGTCGCTGTCGAGGAAGACAACACCGAACTCTACGATATGTCGCGCCGCTTCTGGGTGGGCTCACTCTTAACGCTGCCAGTATTTGTCATTGCCATGCTTATGGATATGGCACCTCACTGGCTGCCAGCGGCTGTCAGTCACCATCAACTGCAATGGCTTCAATTTGTGTTGGCAACCCCTGTCGTTTTATGGGCTGGCTGGCCCTTCTTTGAGCGTGCCGTGTTATCAGTAAAAACGATGAACCTGAATATGTTCACACTGATCGGGATCGGGGTCGGCGTTGCCTGGCTCTACAGTGTGGTGGCATTGCTGGTGCCCGGCATTTTTCCCATCAGTATGCAGAATGCCGACGGCAGTATCCCCGTGTATTTCGAGGCCGCAGCGGTCATTACCGTACTGGTCTTACTGGGTCAGGTGCTTGAACTTCGTGCACGCAGCAAAACCAATGCTGCAATTAAACTACTGCTCGGTCTTGCCCCGAAAACAGCCCGCAAAGTAACGAATGATGGCAAGGAAGAAGACGTGCCGCTGGATCAGGTTCAGGTCGGGGATAAACTGCGGGTCCGTCCAGGCGAGAAAATTCCGGTCGATGGCATCGTGCTTGAGGGCAGCAGCAATGTCGATGAATCGATGGTCACCGGCGAGCCCATCCCTGTTGCCAAGTCAGCTGAAGACGAACTGATTGGTGCAACCGTCAACGGCACCGGCTCGTTGCTGATGCGTGCCGAACGTGTAGGCAAGGAAACGCTTTTGTCACAGATCGTCACTATGGTGGCAGAAGCACAACGATCACGGGCACCGATTCAAAAACTGGTCGATAAAGTCGCGGCTTATTTCGTGCCTGCTGTTGTGCTCATCTCAATCATCACTCTGGCAGCGTGGTTTGTATTGGGGCCTGAGCCGAAGCTCGCTCACGCGATCGTTAATGCCGTTGCAGTTTTGATCATCGCCTGCCCCTGTGCATTAGGCTTGGCGACGCCCATGTCGATTATGGTCGGCACCGGTCGAGGTGCCAGTGCTGGTGTTTTGATCAAAAACGCTGAGGCATTGGAAGCGATGGAACAGATTGACACACTGGTCGTCGATAAAACCGGTACCCTCACCGAGGGCAAACCGAAACTGGTGTCAGTTGAAACATTGACGGACATTGACGAATCGCTGTTTCTGAGACTGGTTGCCAGCCTCGAGCAAGGCAGTGAACATCCGCTCGGTGCAGCAATCGTTGATGGCGTTCGTGAACGCGGTCTTGAGTTATTTAAACTTGAACAGTTTGAGTCGTTGACCGGTCAGGGTATCCAAGGTCGTATTAATGGCCAGCAGGTTGCCATCGGTAATAAAGCCCTGTTCACTTCTCTAAATCTCGTCACCAACGAGCTGCCACAGCGCGCTGAAACCTTACGTAAAGAGGGACAGACTGTGATGCTGGTCGCCATCGACAACCAGCCCGCGGGGCTTATCGGTGTGGCAGACCCTATCAAAGAAACGACTCGAGAAGCCATCCGTGCACTGCATGCCGAAGGTATCAACATTGTCATGCTCACCGGTGATAACCATGTAACCGCAGAAGCCGTTGCCCAAAAACTCGGTATTGATCAGGTACAGGCCGACGTATTGCCCGACCAGAAAAGTCAGGTCATTAAAGATCTGCAGGCTCAGGGTAAAAAAGTCGCTATGGCTGGTGATGGAATTAATGATGCACCTGCACTGGCACAGGCCACCATTGGCATAGCCATGGGCAGTGGCACCGATGTCGCCATGGAAAGTGCAGGTATTACTCTGGTTAAAGGTGATTTACGGGGTATTGTCCAAGCATTGAAACTCAGTCGAGGAACGATGAAGAATATTCGTCAGAACCTCTTCTTTGCCTTTATCTACAACTCGTTGGGTGTACCTGTAGCGGCAGGCGTACTCTACCCTTTATTTGGCTTGTTGTTATCACCGATGATTGCCGCGGCTGCGATGAGTTTAAGCTCGGTATCGGTCATTGCCAATGCACTAAGATTAAGACGAGTGAAGCTCTAGGCTTCACCCGAATCCTCACGCAAGACGGCCCTCACGGTAATCGGCAAACGCCTGCTCTACCTGCTCACGGGTATTCATGACAAACGGTCCACCACGGGCGACCGGCTCATTCAGCGGTTGCCCGGAGACCAGCAGAAATTCACTGGCTTGTTCCGCTCGCAGCCGCACCGTATCGCCACGTTCCAACACACCCAGCTGGCCACTGTTTAATGGCCGCTGTTTATCGCCCAGACTTAACTGCCCGTTCATGACATAAATAAAGCTGTTATCCGTCTCTGGCACCGCTTGCTCAAACTCGATACCGGCAGGCAATTCAACATGCAGATAGAGCGGTTTAACAAAGGGGTTGTCAATCACACCCTGTGTGCCTGTATCTGTCTGACCGGCTACCACTTTGATGTTGGTGCCGTTATCACGCGTCTCAACCGGAATCTCTGCCGCCGTGCGTTCCTGATAACGCGGCTCCCGTAATTTTTCATTTGCAGGCAGATTCACCCAAAGTTGAAACCCTGCCAACAGCCCCTCTTCCTGCTCCGGCATTTCAGAGTGGATAATGCCGCGTCCTGCTGTCATCCATTGGACGCCACCACTTTCAATCACACCACTGTTTCCGGCGCTATCTTCATGGCGCATTTTACCTGCGAGCATATAGGTCACCGTTTCAAAACCACGGTGTGGATGAGGCGGGAAACCGGCTAGATATTCCTGCGGTTCATCCGAGCCAAAGGCATCGAATAACAGAAACGGATCCAGCATATTCAGTTGTGGCGAGCCGATAATACGTTTGAGTTGCACACCGGCACCATCTGACACCTGATTTCCATTCACTATTTGACGTAATTCTCTGGTACTCATGATTCACCTCCCACAATCGCTGCAATTTGTTCACGAATCTCTGCTTCATTTGCAGCCTGCCCAAGTTCATTGGCATTGACCAAGGTCACATCCTCAATGCCGAGAAAGCCCAACACATGGCGCAGGTAAGTCGAGGCATAATCCACCTCACTGCCCAGCGGCACACCACCGGATGCAACGACCAGGTAGGCTTTTTTGCCTTTTAACAGTCCTTCAGGACCATTTTCGGTGTAACGAAACGTCACTCGGGCCCGTGCCACCTGATCAATCCAGGCTTTCAGTGATGCCGGCACACTGAAATTATAAATCGGTGCCGCAATCACGATATGGGTCGAGTTTTCCAGTTCAGCCACGAGTGAGTCAGACAAAGATAAAGCTTCTTTCTGCTGATCACTGCGCTCTGCAGGATCGGTAAAATTCGCCCCAATCCAATTCTCGTCGATAAATGCCAAACCATCTGCCAGATCACGACTGACAATATCGGCGTCATACTGGTGCTGAAGTTGATTCACTAACTGCGATGAAATATCGCGTGTTACAGAGCCTTCAATACGGGCACTAGCGTTGATATGTAAAATGTGGTTTTTCATGTCTACTCTCCTTATGCCTGGTTACGATTAAGGCCATCGACTGACCAGCGTGCTGCACCATGAGCCACTACTGTCAGCAATCCACCGGCAATAGCCAGGTTTTTCATAAACAATATGCTCTGCATCTGATCGCTGAAGTCAAAGTGGAACAAGACCGCAGACAACAAGCTGAAACCAGCGAGCAGGAAGGCGGCAATACGCGCTTGAAAGCCAACTAATAAGGCTATACCTGCCAAAATCTCAGTTGCAATGACCAAAGGCAGCAAACTTCCGGAAACGCCCATTGCTTCCATATAGCCTTGAGTCCCTGCATAACCAGCGCCTAGCTTGCTAATACCCGCGTTGATGAAAATGGCACTCAGCAGTACACGGCCAGTCAGATTAGATGCGTTAGTGATAAAACTCATTGTTAATTCCTCGTGTTGATTGATCATGGATACAGTTTATCGTTTCCATTTTTTTGAAAAACACGCTATTAATGAACTTATTGTTTCTATTATGAGAACAAACAATGAGTCAACTAGAAGAAATGCAGACCTTTGTGCGTATTGTTGAGGCGGGCAGTATTACCCGCGCGGCTGAGCAGATGAATACGGTCAAGTCCGCTATCAGCAAACGGCTGACCGATCTGGAAAAACGTCTCGGTGTCAGTTTGCTCAAGCGCACCACTCGTAAACAGACTTTGACCGATGCCGGACAGAACTACTACCAGCATTGCGTGCGTATTCTTGATGATATTTTTGAGATTGAAACTGCGCTCGGTGATGAGCATACAGCGCTGGCTGGCAGGATTCGTCTGGCCGCCCCGATTACTTTCGGGCTGATGCATCTGAGCCCGGCTCTACGCGCATTTAATCAGGCTAATCCAGACATTATTTTTGATATTGAATTTAATGATCGTCAGCAGGATCTGGTCGCGGAAGGGGTTGATCTCGCCATACGCGTCTCAAACCTAAGCGACTCCAGCCTGATTGCCAGAAAGCTGTCTACCACGCGTTTGCTTATCTGCGGCAGTCCCGACTACTTTGCCCGCAATGGCCGGCCTGAACAGGCGGAAGACCTACTTTATGGCCATGTAAAGCTGCAATACAGCAACGTCACTAATAGCTGGCCATTGCGAGGCCACCAGGGTGACCAGCTATCCATTAATATCCCCGCCGCGCTCACCGCCAATAATGGTCAGTATCTGCTTGATGCTGCTGTGGAAGGTAAAGGCTTGATCCTGTCACCTGATTTTATCTGTGCCAACGCAATACGAGCTGGAACACTAATTCCAGTATTGGTAGACCAGCTGTTACAGAAAGAAATTGGCGTCTATGCCGTTTACCCTCAGACACGCTATCTGTCGCGGCGAGTCAGGTTACTGATTGATTACCTGCGTGACTATTTTGCCGAACGGCCTGATTGGCAATGTCCGCAAGACTAGAGACCAACAGCTTTATTTACAGAAATAGTCAAAGTCACGCTGATGCCGTTCAACGCTGGCAACGCCCTCTTCTATGGCTTCAGCAGCCCGATAAAACTCAAGAATGCCGACCTGTGACAAACGCGGCGACAGAATGATTTCAGGTGGATCTCCCGCCATACGGCTGCGCGTTATCCGGTCTTGAGTAATATTGATAGAGGCCGCAATCGCATCCATCAAATCAGGTGCTTCATCCTTGTTTTTATCGGTTTTGAATAAATTCGTGGTGTAGTCCGCCACCATATCGGTAAAACGCTCGGTCAGACTGCTCGGCGAAGCCGACTCACTCTTTTCTACCGGCGGTTCGGCACGAAAATGCTTACCAACGATATCACTGTTCAAATTCACCGCAATCACCACATCCGCCCCAAGCGCTCGGCATAAAGAGACTGGCACGGGATTAACCAGGCCGCCATCAATTAGCCAGCGATCATGATGCTTGATGGCTGGAAACAGCCCCGGCAAAGCAATCGATGACCAAACAGCATCAATGACTTTGCCCTCGGTGTTCCAGATTTCTCGACCGGTGGTCAGATCGGTCGCCACCGTGGCAAAAGGCTTGGTAAACCCCTCAATCAACTGATCGTCCTTAACCACATAGTCATGCAAAAACTGATGCAGACGCTCTTTGTTGACGAAACCTTTCAGAGAGCGGTTAATACTAAAATAGCGTGCAGTCTGTAGCTTATCCAGCTGACGTACCCACTGCTCCAGTTTGTCGACATTACCGGCCATATAGGCGGCCCCGACCAATGCACCAATCGAGGTGCCGCAGACAATATCCGGCTCAATACCGATACGCTGTAACTGCTGTATCACACCAATGTGGGCCCAGCCTCTGGCTGCTCCACTTCCCAGTGCCAGCCCTAGTTTTACCTTCTTGCTCATATGCAATACTTTTCTATATTATTCAAATATATAAAACTGTAATATAAAGTCACTTATCAATGAAAAAAGACTACTTATTCGTCTACGGCACCTTAATGCAGGGGCAGCATCCGATGCATGATGTGTTGAGCGCACATAGTCAATATATCGGTCGTGGCTGGATTACGGCTCAACTGTATCAGATCCGTGATTATCCCGGCGTTGTAGTGTCTGATAAGCCTGAAGATAAAGTCTTTGGTGAGCTCTACCTACTGACAAACGCTGCAGTCTTGCAGCCGTTGGATGATTACGAAGAGTGCTCCGCAGCCTTTGCTGAGCCGCATGAATACCGACGTGAACAGGTCGAAGTCTTCATCTCATCAGCCATTTCCTACACAGCCTGGGTCTATGTTTATAACCATCCGGTAGACAGCGCTCGTCGAATCCGCAGCGGCCTTTTCAAACCCAATTAAGTTGCCAACAAGCAAGTTTTTTAAAGTTCATCAAAATCAAGCCGATAGCTTTAGTATGCAACTTGCGAGTGAAGAGCGATGAACGAAATACCGCGCCTCCAACATACACAGTACGTCAATGTCAGTACGCCTAGTCAGGTCGCCCCTGCTCGTCCGGTGGCCGACAAAACTCAATCGATTAGTGAACATGAGCGTCGCAAGCAATCTGATCGTCGGAAACGTAATAAAAAACCCCTGATCGAGCGCAGAACCTCATCGGATCGGCGTGGGCCTCGTTTTGAAGCCAAAGCCTGATTAATCAAGCAGAGGAAAGCGACTGGCAAACTCTTTTATCCAGCGTGCAGCAGCCTGCTGGCTATCGAGTTTCTCGCCAGTTTCCTCTTCAAGTCTGCGCCGATAGGCTTCGATATAGCAGAGTTGCTCCACCATGCGCACAGCAAAGCGTACGGATTCTTCATTGAAAGTGACCCCAACCAGAAAGCCATCCCCGTCGGGTCGACACCAACGTACCAAGCCTTCAGCATGAAACGTCGGTTCACAGGCGCTAATCTCAACCAGAATGACCGTCCCTGCTTCAACCGCTTCATCACTGCTGAAACATAAGCCACCATGGCTGACATCTCTGACCTTACGCCGATAATGTTGTCGTCCAAGACGAAACTGAATCGGTATCGTGCTGGGATGACGGATAAATTGACGACATTGAGTTGCCATAACAGCAACTTAGCACAGCATTTAAAAACTGTGAATCAGTAGAGCTTTTTCAATGTGTTGTTGATAAGCCCCAGCCTACCCACCTTCACAGCACCTCGACGGATGCCACTCACCGGTGCAATAAAAAACATATCACCGTTCTGTCCTTCTAACTGCTCCGGTACGCCGACTGACTTTGCAACACGGGCATTGGCACGCATATGCCGGAACTCGCCATGTACAGGGATGGCACAGCGCGGTTTAACCCACTGATACATGGCCTTGAGTTCGTCCTGTGCCGGATGACCGGAAGCATGGATTGGTAGACGGCTGTTGTCTATGGTGATGACATCAATCTGCATGCCTTTTAAACGCTCAATCAACGACTCGATTGCTGCCTCATTGCCTGGAATCACCTTGGAGCTGAAAATCACCGTATCACCCGGTTCCAGCTGCATATCACGAAAGCTGTTGTGGCTCAGTCGGTTCAGCGCGGTCCTTGGCTCACCCTGACTACCGGTTGCCACCAGTAACACGGTCTGCTTCGGCAAGTAGCCCAAGTGATGTGGATCAACAAAGGTTTCCACACTGCTCCAGAACCCTGTGCGTTTGGCTGCCTGATGCGTATTTATCAAAGAACGCCCGAGCAGCCCCAGATGACGCCCCGTTTCCTGCGCGATATCGGCAATGGTTCTAAGGCGGGCGATATTACTGCCGAAACAGGTCACAACGACGCGCCCTGTTGCCTGCTCGACATGATGCTTGAGACCTTTGTACAAAGACGCTTCAGAGGCGGACCAGCCCGGCACATCGGCATTGGTTGAATCACAGACCATGGCATCGACCTCTAGCTCTGCCAATGCTTCAAAGTGTTTGGGCTGATAGCGCTCACCGACGACCGGGTCGCTGTCGAGTTTCCAGTCAGCGGTATGGAACACCTTACCGGCCGGGGTACTTATTAATAATGCAAACGGCTCAGGTATTGAGTGTGTCAATTGAATCCATTTGACATGAAATACACCAATATCGATTTCAGACTCGGCATCCACAATCACGACGGGTACCTCTTTAACCAGCCCTACTTCCTGTAATTTCCGTCGCAGGATTTCAGCGGTATAGGCCGTGGTGTAGACAGGGCAGCGAAAGCGCTCCCAGAGATAAGGCACTGCACCGATATGGTCTTCATGAGCATGGGTGATGATAAGACCGTCCAAACGCTCTTTGCGATCAGCAATAAATTGCGGATCAGCCATCTGAATCTCAGCCCTGCTTCCGGCTATGGGTTCACCGTCGACATCTGTCTTGGCCTCGAAGGTGACGCCGCAGTCGACCATCAACCAACGACCATCGTGACCGTAGAGATTGAGGTTCATGCCAATCTCGCCAGTTCCCCCCAGTGGCAGGAACCAAAAGTCGTCCGCATCCGGCGTCATAGTTACCCCTTCATGTCCGCAAAAAATTTTTTTATTATGCCAAGTTTGCATCAAGTTCCGCAGCATTGTGCTCCAACAGCAGCAAGCAGGGATTTGCGAATCAGTTCACGCTAGCTGTTATAGCCCGCAAGGATCTCAGTAGAGGCTCCGACGGCTCAACAATGGTATAATGCCCCGCTGTTTTGATTTAAGTCATTGATTTAATGGCGAGAGTTTCATCCGAGGAGGTCTACATGGCTGCATCCAATCTGGTGTCTGAAGGCTTTAACCTGATGCTGATCGGTATGGGTTTTGTCTTTATTTTCCTGACACTGCTGGTCTTCGCGACCACCATCATGTCCAAAATAATTACCCGCTACGAAAAAAATGTCGGCGTATTACCTGAAGAAGGCATTCCGGCTCCCACTGCTGTGATCAGCCAGGCAATGAGCGAGCGACAACATGCTAATGATGACAAGAACCTGATTACAGTCCTGTCCGCCGCTATTCACAAATTCCGCTCACGCGACAAATAATCGGCTGTCTTTTGACAGCCGTTTTCGTTACATCTAACTAAGGCCATGAATATGACCGAAGCAAAAAAACCATTAGGCATTACCGACGTCGTCCTGCGTGATGCCCACCAATCCCTGTTTGCCACCCGGCTACGTCTTGATGACATGCTGCCTATCGCTGATAAACTCGACCAGGTTGGTTTCTGGTCTGTTGAAAGCTGGGGTGGCGCGACGTTTGATGCCTGTATCCGCTATCTGGGCGAAGATCCCTGGCACCGTATCCGTAGCCTGAAAGCAGCGATGCCAAACACCCGTCAGCAAATGCTGCTACGTGGGCAGAACCTGCTCGGCTACCGCCACTACGCCGACGACGTAGTAAAGAAATTTGTCGAACGTGCTGCAGTTAACGGCGTTGACGTCTTCCGTGTCTTCGACGCGATGAATGACCCACGTAACCTGGAAACCGCGATCAAAGCCGTTCTGGAAAATGACCGCCACGCACAAGGCACCATTGCCTATACCCAAAGCCCCGTTCACAATCTTGAACTGTGGGTTGATATGGCGAAACGTATCGAAGATATGGGTGCACATTCCCTTGCCATTAAGGATATGGCTGGTTTACTTAAGCCTTACGCAGCCTACGAGTTGGTTAAAAGTCTTAAGCAAGCTATTGATATCCCGATTCAAATTCATTCTCACGCTACAACCGGTCTGTCTACCGCCACCATCATGAAATGTGTTGAAGCTGGCGTTGATAATGTCGATACCGCCATTTCATCTATGGCGATGACCTATGGACACTCAGCGACAGAATCCGTCGTGTCAATTTTTGAAGGCACGGATCGTGACACAGGTCTGAATATGGCCTTGCTGGAAGAAGTCGCTGCCTACTTCCGTGAAGTGCGCAAAAAATACGTTAAGTTCGAAGGTATGCTGCGCGGTGTTGATTCACGCATTCTGGTAGCGCAAGTGCCAGGCGGCATGCTGACCAATATGGAAAGCCAGCTGCGTGAACAAAATGCGTTGGAGCGTATGGACGAGGTGCTGCATGAAATTCCTCGTGTCCGTGAAGATCTGGGTTTCATTCCACTGGTCACGCCAACCTCGCAAATCGTCGGCACCCAAGCGGTTATCAATGTGCTGACCGGCGAGCGCTACAAAAGCATTACGGCTGAAACCGCTGGCGTCCTCAAAGGTGAATATGGTTCAGCCCCTGCACCTTACAACAAAGAACTGCAGGATCGTGTACTTGACGGCGCTGAAGCCATTACTTGTCGTCCAGCGGATCTGCTGGAACCTGAAATGGACAAGCTGACCACCGAACTGCTGGAAAAAGCAGATGCCGACAGCATCAAACTGGCTGAAGGCGATCATCAGGTTGATGACGTGTTGACCTATGCGCTGTTCCCACAAGTGGGTCTGAAATTTCTGCAGAACCGTGATAATCCTGATGCCTTTGAACCGGTACCTACCGGTGCGTCTGCGACAGCTTCTGCCCCGGCCGCTAGTGGTGATCAGGAAACCTATACCATTAAAGTCAATGGTCAGGCCTATGTGGTACAGATCAACGAAGGCGGCGATATTAGCCAGATCAGCAATGCCGACCCTGCACCTGCCGCACCTGCAGCCGCACCAGTCGGTGCCGGTGACCCGGTCAAAGCCCCCCTGTCCGGAACTATCTGGAAAATTCTTGTGAACGCTGGCCAGCAAGTCAACGAGGGTGATGTGCTGTTGATTCTGGAAGCCATGAAGATGGAAACCCAAATCGTGGCCTCCAAAGCTGGTACCGTGGCATCCATTTCTGTGAAACAGGGTGATGCTGTCAAAGTCGGTGATCAACTCGTCAGCATCGCTTAAGCTAAGGATTTATTCATGGATAAACTGTTACACCTCTGGGAAGTGACCGGCATTAATCAGATGACGCCCGGTCAAGGCGTGATGATCTTGATTGGCATGCTGCTGCTCTATCTCGCCATTAAGAAAAACTTTGAACCGTTGCTGCTGGTACCGATTGGTTTCGGTGGTGTATTGGCTAATATTCCGGGTGCGGGCCTTGCTGAAGCAGGCGGCATTCTGCATATTTTCTACACCGTGGGTATCGAAAGTGGTGCTTTCCCGCTGATCATCTTTATGGGTGTCGGCGCGATGACTGACTTCGGCCCCCTGCTTGCGAATCCGAAAACCCTGTTCCTCGGTGCTGCTGCCCAGTTTGGTATTTTCGCCACCCTGATGGGTGCGGTGGTGCTATCTCACTTCGGTATCTTTGATTTCAGCCTGGCTGATGCTGCTGCCATCGGTATTATCGGCGGTGCTGACGGCCCGACCTCAATCTATGTCGCCAGTAAACTGGCACCGGATCTGCTCGGTGCGATTGCGGTAGCGTCATACTCATACATGGCATTGGTACCATTGATCCAGCCGCCCATCATGCGCATGTTCACCACCGAAGCTGAACGTAAAATCAAAATGGTGCAGCAACGTCATGTTTCTCAGCGTGAGAAAATTGTCTTCCCGCTGCTGCTGTTAATCCTGGTTGCGTTCCTGCTGCCCGATGCCGCACCACTGCTGGGTATGTTCTGTTTCGGTAACCTGATGAAAGAATGTGCCGTGGTTGATCGTCTGAGCAACACCACTCAAAACTCGCTGATCAATACTGTCACGATCTTCCTCGGTCTGGCTGTCGGTTCTAAGCTGAGTGCTGACAAGTTCCTCGACTTCACCACGCTGGGTATTCTGGTTCTGGGTATGGTGGCGTTTGCTATCGGTACTGCATCAGGCGTGATTATGGCCAAAGTGCTGAACAAGCTGATCAAAGAACCGATTAATCCACTGATCGGTTCTGCCGGTGTATCGGCTGTGCCAATGGCCGCCAGGGTATCGAATAAGCTGGGTCTGGAATCTGACCCGCATAACTTCCTGCTGATGCATGCGATGGGGCCGAATGTGGCTGGGGTTATCGGCTCGGCTGTCGCCGCCGGTATCCTGATTAATTATATCGGCGCATAACGCAAACCTTGAGTAATAAAAAACCCGCCAAAGGCGGGTTTTTTATTTATTCTTCGTCAACAATATGGGCGCTGGCGACCCGGTCTACCGCACCGATAATCACACAGGCATAACGATCAATAGAGGCTTTTGACTCCACAGAGGTCATCCACTGCGCACTACTATCAGTACGACCTTGAGGCGAATTCAAACTGATATGATTTTCATCAGCCAGCGCATTAAGCTCTGTCAGCGTCATTCCCGGCTTGATATTTTCACAGAAGGTTTCGATACGCCCGGTGTCCCAAACGTAATAGACCGGATAGAGTATCGCTGCCACGATGGCCAGTTGTATCAGGGTAACCAATGGTTTCATGCACAGATCTTCCGTATCTGAGGTAAAATCGCGACTATACACCCGTCCCCATGACAATGTCGCGACGCAAGTCTCAAGCTCAGCTGTTAAGACTATTATTTTGGAGGGCGGTGCTCTGCGTCAATAAGCCACTTATTCAATAAACACATTAACGATTATCGCTACTATGACTCAAACCACCACCGTTGTCTTAAGCAAAAGCCCTGTCGAGCTGTTTAAAATCTTGAAATTTGAAGGCATTGCCGCCAGTGGTGCTGAAGCCAAGCATATTATCGAGCAGGGGCTGGTCTCCGTGAACGGTGAAACTGAAACGCGTAAGCGCCGTAAAATCGTAGGCGGCGATATCATTCAGCTAGACGATATTATCCTTACTATCACTGAATAGTGGCCGAGCTTAACAGCTGTTCAGCCAGTCGCTTTGCCTTTTTTGCCGCCAGTTTATCGCCCTGAACCTGTGCGGTCACAATTGCCCCTTCTTTGAGCATTGTCAGCATATCTGCCAGATAATCAGTTTCCGCAACAGCCATTGTCTTCAATTCTTGTTTGACCAATTCATGAATACGCCGTTTATGTGCTCTACAGAGTTGATGTGGCGTTGATGACGGATCGCCGTATTCAGAGCAAGTGTTGATAAATAGACAGCCATGAAACGCCGCCAGGTTTTCAACACGATCATTAAACCAATCATCCAGCGCATCAAACAGGGCCAGAATCGCTGCTTTCCCAGCGTGTTCTTGTTGCATCCGTTGTGATGCCCATTCAACAAAGCGCGCATCTCGGTATTCCAACACTGCTTCGAGCAATTTTTCTTTACTCTCAAAGTGCGAATACAACGTCTTTTTAGCGATCTTGGCTTCTTCCAGGATCTGGTTTACCCCCACCGCATGAATGCCGTGCTGATAAAACAGTCTGAATGCAGTTTCGATTAGCTTTTGTCGTTTGTCCATCGTTGGATACTCGTTGATATTTATTCAGTTTGACATAGGTAGACCACTCTGTCTACCATAAAGTAGACAAATCGTTCTACCAACGGAGACTAGCATGACAATCGAACAGAAACCGCCCTTTCCCCCTTTTGACGAAGACAGCGCTAAACAAAATGTCCGCATGGCCGAGAATGCCTGTAACGGAAGAGATCCTGAAAAAGTCGCCCTGGCCTATACCGTCGATAGCCAATGGCGTAACCGAGCTGAATTCCCTCAAGGTCGTGAGCAGATCAAAGCCTTTTTACAGCGCAAATGGAGCCGTGAACTTGACTACCGCCTTATCAAAGAACTCTGGGCCTATGACAACAACCGTATTGCGGTTCGCTTTGCCTATGAGTGGCACGACGATGCCGTGAACTGGTTTCGCTCCTATGGCAATGAAAACTGGGAGTTTGATGAGAATGGTCTGATGAAAACCCGTCATGCCAGCATCAACGACATGCCTATCAAGGAGTCAGAGCGGAAGATGCGCTGGCCGAAAGGCCCTCGACCAGAAGCTTATCCTTCGCTAACAGAGTTAGGACTCTGAATAGTCGCAAACACCGTTACTCAGGTAGCATAAAGTTGTTTCTATTAAACTGAGAACAGCATGGAACACGTTGTGTTACTTCACGGCCTGGCCCGAACACCACGCTGCATGCGCAGGCTTGCAGCACGGCTGAGCACTGCCGGCTACACAGTTCACAATATTGGCTATCGCTCTACCCGACTGACGATTGAGCAGGCTGCTGAGCAATACTTAAGTAAAACGCTCAGCTCTATCAGTGAAACAGATACGATCAATGTCGTGACTCATTCTCTGGGTGGAATAATACTGCGGCTTTATCTGAGCCAAAATACGATGAGTAACCTCGGGCGCGTGGTAATGCTGGCACCACCGAACCAAGGTAGCGAAGTCGTCGATAAGCTACGTCACTGGTGGCTATTTCGCTGGTTTAATGGCCCAGCAGGCCTGCAGCTGGGAACTGATCCGCTAAGCATGCCCAGACAACTTCCTGCAGCCGACTTTGACCTCGGTGTTATCGCGGGGAATAAAACCCTTAATTTGTGGCTATCGACCCTGTTACCGACACCTAATGATGGCAAAGTCAGCGTCAAATCAACCCAAGTTGAAGGCATGAGCGAGCATATCACCCTGCCGGTCACTCACCCCTTTATCATGCAAAACAAGCAGGTGATTACGCATACACTGCACTTTTTACAACACGGAACCTTCGACTTGAACCATTAGCCCTGAGTCGACTGGTGCTATAATTGCCACCTTTTTACACGAACGAGGGTCATAACATGGCAAAAGCAACCGCGAGACATATTCTGGTAGACAGTGAAGAAATCTGTCTGGAACTGAAAAAAGAAATCGAGCAAGGTGCTGATTTCGGCGATATCGCGAAGGAATACTCTTCTTGCCCATCAGGCAGCCAGGGCGGTGATCTGGGTGAATTTGGCCCAGGCATGATGGTACCGGAATTCGACAAAGTGGTTTTCTCAGCACCAGTGAACACTGTTCAGGGTCCGGTGAAAACCCAGTTCGGTTATCACCTGCTGGAAGTCACCAGCCGCACTGAATAAGTTCTGCCTAGTCAGCATAAAAAACCCGGCCTAAGCCGGGTTTTTTATTGGGTTTAAATCACGCTCTCAAGACTTTTTCGCCTGCGTCTGCACGTAGGCATCACTGATAGGATTAAACTGTTGAGGTCGTAGTAACTCAGTTTGGCTATCCAGTTGTGCTTTAAAGGTCGGTTGCGTTTTTTTCATTGCTTCCAGTTGCAGATAACGATCCGAGAAGAAATTAAACGCCTGTGGGCGCAATTGTGTTTTTTGTGCCTGCATCTGTTCTGTCATCGCCTGCTCTGGCGTTAAGGCAAAAGCTGGGGCAGTCATTAATCCGGTAGTAACAATCAGTGCGCTAAATACGGTTTTCATCTCAGTCTTCTCCTAGTCTGACTACGAATGAATAGAACGGTCTTACACAGTTGAGTCCATCTTAGTCAGCGTTTAGGAGTTTGAACCGAGCAGAGTCTCTCAAACATCAGGGAAAAGCTTCCTGAACCCGTCTTGCGGTGTGAAATAGCACACACTATTTCTCTACTAAACGGTAATCCGGTAGATGCTCGAGTAATTGTCTGCCATACGCTTTGGTGAGCAGACGCCGATCCAAGATCGTAATACGGCCTTTATCGGTTTCCTTGCGCAATAAACGACCACAAGCCTGAATCAACTTCACGCTGACTGCAGGCAGCGACAAGGCTGTGAACGGCTGCCCCCCCTTCTGGATAATCCACTCCTGCTTGGCCTGCTCGATAGGACGGGTAAATACCGGAAACGGTAATTTGGTAATGATCACGTGGGTACAGAGGTTACCGGGGAGATCCACCCCTTCGGCAAAGCAATCCATACCGAAAATAATACTGCCATGCCCGGCCTCTATCTGGCGGATATGGCGCAGCACCATATTCTTCGGTGACAAAGTGTCGCCCTGAATTAGCACCAGTCGGCTGATTTGTGCCGGAAGTTGTCGGTACACCTCTTCCATCACTTCCCGCGATGTAAACAAAACCAGTGTGGCTTCTTTGGTATCAATAAGCTCTGATAGCTTCTCCACGACCTCACGCCGCCACTGCTGCTGGTTCTCATTCGGTATGGAACGCATGGCCGGCAGGCTTAAAGTTGCCTGGTCGCTGTAGTTAAACGGTGATGGTACAGCGAGGAAATGCTGTTCATTAAAACGATACAGACCTGCATCCATACGAAAACGATGGAATAAGCCCATACCCCGTAAGGTGGCTGAGGTTAACACCACACCAAAGGCGCGTGACCACAGACTGCGGTCAAGAAAATACGCAGCGGTCATCGGTCCAGCATGCACCACCAATGTTTCCTGCTTACCTACCTTTTCGACCGAAAGCCAGCGTACATTGGGCGGACGATCTTCCTGATCCGGCTCCAAAAACAGCGCCATAAAATCGATCAGATAGCCGAAGATATTCTGTACGGTGCCCACCTGAGGCAACAGTGCTTCACCAACTTTATTGGATAGCTGTGTTTTTTCCAGCCCTTCTTTGATCCACTTAGCCAACAAGGAATAATGCTTGTAGATATTGTTCGCCCGCTGTAGCAGGTTCTGGCACGGGATAATCATCGCGTTGACTAAGGGACTGTTCCAGAAAATACGGGGTTCACTGATACGCTTTTCGACTAAGTCCTGTACCAGGCCATCACTGTGCAACAGGGTTTCCAATTGCTGCAGCTGACTCATTACCGCTGGCAGGTCTTTGCGCAGCTCCGCCAGCATATAACCGAAATCATGCTGACGAAATGCCAAAGCCGAGGGAATCTTTTTCAACACACTGTCAGCCGTTTCGGTAGTTTGGTAGAGCTGGATAAAGTTGAGTGCTTTGGCCGCATGATCGAGCGCCTTACGAGGCAGGTTGTGCGCCTCATCAAAGACAAACAGCACTTCTTCCGGGTTTGGTAATACCAAGCCGCCACCCAAATCGGCATCACTCAATATTAAATCATGGTTAGCCACGACCACTTGAGCAGCGGCCATTTCACGGCGCAGTTTGTAATACGGACAGCGCAAATAGAAGGTACAACTCTTCGCAGCACAACCTTCTGAATCCGTCGATATCTGATGCCATAAATCAGGATGAACCTTGTCACGCCGACTGTCACGGTCACCGTCCCAACGTTCCTGGTCCCATTCACTCAGCATTTGCTTGGCTGCCGCCAAATGTAGCGCCTGCTGGTATTTTTCATCAACACCGATGTCCAGCGTCTGCTGCTCAGGCTGGGTTGCGAGCTGCGTCAGTTTGCTGGGACACAGGTAACGACGCCGTCCTTTCACCTGAACAAAACGGATGGGCTCTTCCAATGCTGCTGAAAACTGTGGCAAGTCCTTTTGAATCAACTGCTGCTGCAGGTTGACTGTCGCCGTACTGATAACCAGCGTCTTTTTATTCGTCAGTGCAGCCTCAATCGTTCCGCTCAAATAAGCCAACGTTTTACCTACGCCGGTTGGTGCCTCTACCACGGCCACGCGTTGCTGAGGCGGCCTCTGCATTGTCTTAGCGATAAACTCGCTCATCTGTTGTTGCTGTGGACGTGGCTTGAAGTCGCCGATGCTCTCCTGCAAACGCTTGAATATCGTGTCAGTCAACGATTGCTGTCCGTAATAAAGACATAAAACACCATTACACAGAGGTGATATGCTGAAAATTGCACAATAGAGACAAGCCGATTAGCGATTAGAGAATTTGCTATTGTCCTAATCTGAGCCATGCAATTCAATCATTAAGCTGTTCAAAACCCGATTAAATTTTTTACACTGGGAGTAAATAAGAAGGGAGCACAGTACTATGACTGAACATATGCCCCGCCCCATCTGCACACTCTGCCTGAATCCGGCACTGGATGTGACCTATCACGTTGCCAAATTAATTCCCGATGAAAAATCGCGCTCAGCCAGCGCCCGCCACGATCCTGGCGGCAATGGCATCAATATCGGTCGCGCATTGAAACGGATGAATATTTCATCCCATACGATTTGTGTCATTGCAGGCAGCGTTGGTCAAATCTTTAAAACCCTGCTAAAAGACCAGCTCGATCATGTCGTATATGAGGAAATTGAAGGAGAAACCCGCATCAATACGACGATTATCGAGACAGATACCCATACGCAATACCAGGTTACCGGCAGTGGCACTGACATTCCCCCAGCCGAAATTGTCCGTATCGCCAATGACTTTATTGAGGTAACGTCTAACGGCTACGGCATTATCACCGGCTCTTGTCAGCCCAATATTCACGTTACGCTCTATGCCGATCTGGTTCAGCGACTGAATGAGCAAGGTGCGCGTGCAGTTGTCGATGCGCATGGCGAAATGCTCAAACTGGCGATCGCGGAGAAGCCTTTTTTAATCAAACCCAATAAACATGAACTCGAACAAATGCTCAATAAGCCGCTGCAATCGGTGGAAGCGGTAGCTGAATGTGCCCGCGGCATACAACGCAGTGGTGTGGATTTCGTCTGTGTTTCACTCAGTCACGAAGGCGCACTCTTAGTCAGCCCTGACAACAGCTATTACGCACCAACATTAGATGTGCCCGTTAATACCACCGTCGGCGCAGGTGACTCCATGGTCGCCGGGATGGTTGCTTCGTTCAATATGTATGAGAACGCTGAGCTCGCACTGAGATGGGGTATTGCCTGTGGCGCCGGTACAGTCATGCATCCCGGCACAGAACTCTTCAATTCCGAAGAAATTTCTGAATTGCAGAGCAAAGTGCTAGTTAAACAGTTGGATATTTGATTAAAAACGCAACTCTTAATCAAGTTGGCTGACACCATGATTTTCCGCTGGCTTTACCTTTCAAACGAATGCCATGGAAATAATGAAACCAATTCCCATACCGCCAGTAAAAGTAATTGCGGCATCCGCATAGTAAAGCAGCGGATGTTTAAACTCGGGCTTTGCACGAAAAGCCCTGTATGGGTTATC
This sequence comes from Methylophaga sp., assembly GCA_030148085.1. Classification (GTDB taxonomy): domain Bacteria; phylum Pseudomonadota; class Gammaproteobacteria; order Nitrosococcales; family Methylophagaceae; genus Methylophaga. The sequence goes on from JASBUF010000030.1 coordinate 63,386, forward strand.
ACGATATTCGTCTTTTATAGAAAAGGTATTGAATAACTTAGAGAACAACACATATGCCAGTGCGTTCATCAACACGTCACTATGGGATAGATCTGATACATTCAGATCCATGTTCAGCACCAGAACTATACCTACGATAAGAGATAACCAAGCAAGGTAGAAATGATGAAATTGGATATCCCCAACATCATGATGATCGTATTTGTGTTTATCCATAACCTTTATTAAATCCGTTTATTCAGTCAGTTATTAAATCTCGATAAAACCGTTAGCTCAGCCAACATGAGTTACTGCATGTATTTGTATACCAACTGCTGAGTCAAACCGGCTGCAATAATTCATCCACCAAAAATTGCACCGATTTGCTGGCCCGAAACTCGTTGACTGCCAGTCTATAACGGATCAGTACTTTGGAGCCTTGCTCCAACCAATCAGGTTTGACCTGTCTGAACGCCATCGCCGTGATTTTTCGGCTATCCGGCAGACTTAAACTTAGCCGTAAATGATCCTGATCCTGCCCGACTAAACGCCAGTCAGCGACTTCAAACAGACCGTGGAATCGGGGCTCTTCAAAACCCTGTCCCCATGGGGCCGCGTTGGGTAATTGCTCAGCCAAATCCAGGTTAATTTCTTCGTGGTGAAGTTCGCCATCGGAATGCAGATTTTGCTGGTAAACAGACGGGTCAACCATTTCTGTTAAAACAGTTTCAAACGCAGTGGCAAAGGTCTGGAAATCATCCAGCTTTAAGGTCAAACCGGCAGCCATGGCATGACCGCCGAAACGTTGCAGCATCTCAGGGTGACGGCTGGCAATACGCACTAAGACATCACGAATATGCACACCGGCAATCGAACGCGCCGAGCCTTTGATTTCGCCCTCATTGCCCGGTGCAAAGGCAATCACGGGGCGATGCAGTTTTTCCTTAATGCGAGAGGCCAATAAACCAATCACGCCCTGATGCCAATTTGAATCAAACAGGCAGAAACCGGGTGCCTGATTGTCTGCATCCAAAGACAGGCCGTCGAGCATACTTAAGGCATCCTGCTGCATCTGTTGTTCGACGGCGCGGCGTTCCTGATTAATCTGATCCAGTTGCGACGCGACCATCAATGCCTGTTGCCAGTTATCACTCAATAGCAAATTTATCCCCAAACCCATATCATCCATCCGACCTGCGGCATTAAGTCTGGGGGCGATACTGAACGCTAAATCCGGACTGGCCAGCTTAGCCGCTTCGCGTCCGGCGACTTGTGCCAGAGCCAGAATGCCTGCACAGGCACGACGCTGGCGCATGCGTTTGAGACCAACATCCACCAAGGTTCGATTGAGCTGATCCAGTGGGACAACATCCGCGACGGTACCCAGCGCTACCAGATCCAGCCAGTCACTGACATTGGGTTGTTTCAGATTCTGTTCATCAAACCAGTTCTGCTCTCGAAGGGTCTGACGCAGGCCCAATAACAGGTAAAAACAGACGCCAACACCGGCCAGATTCTTCGAGGGGAAAGTATCTCCCGGCTGATTGGGGTTAATAATGGCATCGGCTTGGGGCAGCAATTCACCAGCCAGATGGTGATCGGTGACCAGCACCTTGATACCACGTTGTTTGGCGGCATCCACACCCGCCACTGCAGCAATACCGTTATCAACAGTGAGCAGTAAATCCGGTTGCTTATCCGGTGAAACCTCATTAAGTAATTCAGGCGTCAGACCGTAACCATGTACAAAGCGATTCGGCACAATAAAGTCGATGTTTTTAAGCCCCATGGCTTTAAGGCCACGAATCGCCAGTGCACAACTGGTTGCACCGTCACTGTCAAAGTCTGCAACGACGGTGACTTTCCATTTTTGCTTTAAGGCCTCAAGCAGTAACGCCACGGCCTGCTCCATACCCAGCATCTGCTCTGGACGGGGTAAGTCGGTCAACTCAAAGAACAGATGTTCAGCCTTTTGAATGCCTCTGGCTGCCAGCACACGGCGTAGGCATTCCGGCCAGCTATCTGGCAGTTTTTCCCAGCCACTGCTATCACGTTGTCTGATTTCGACCTGTTTCATAACCAGATTTTCCAACTTCGTAATGGTGTGAGCCGATAGCTGCCCCACTCCGGCACAATCACTTCCAGTTCGTTTAACTGCCAGCGTTTAAGTGCCAGAAATGCGGGCAGTAGCCAGTGTTGTGTCAAAGCATCCAGTTGCGACTGCCAGTCCTGTTCTTTATCAAATGCCATCACATGCAAGGCCGTCTCAGCGTTGATTTGCTTATAGGCTGACGTATCCCTCAGATAGGGTGACTGGCTGAATTCTGCCAGTCTGGCAACTAGACTATCGTCGCCGGAGACGTGTTCCCATGACTGCAATCTTGGCAACGTGCCTTTCCCCCAAAACCAAAGGCTATTGACTGGCAGTTTACCGGCAGCTTCCCGTGTCTGATTTTCAGGGCAATCGAATAAGACCATCTGCACCTCATTCCAGAGTCGAATCCATTGTTGTGCATCGGCACCTGTGGGTAGAAAACCGGTTACAGTCTGACCATCCAGCCCTTCTAAGGCACTAAACTCGGTATCAACCGGTTGTTGAAGTTCTATAAGCCAGTGGTCTGCCGTTTGTACGCTTAAGCTTGCACCAAACTCTTCAAACAAGCCCTGCACGCGACGGCAGAGTGCTTCTGCCTCTTCCATGGAGAGTTCAAGATCGCGATAAAACAACCGCAATTTATCCCTATCCGGGTGCAGATAGCAGGGATCGGCGCAGAGACTGTTTGCAGATCCACCTCGCAGCATGGCGATAGGTAAAGCGTTTGGTGCGGCTGTATTTTCTGCGAATAGATTAATTAGCTGTTGATAATAGCCCGCTTCTCTCGCCTCAAATCGAGCCTTTTTCAGCAAGCTTTGTAGCTCAGTAGGTATTAAACCGCGATTGATATCACTGGCAAAGAGAAATGCATAATCAGATAAAACCAGCGTCAGCCGGGGTTTACTCACCCGTCAGCACCTGACGGATAAACGGTATGGTCAGCTTACGCTTGGCCTGTAATGAGGCTTTGTCCAGACGTTGCAGAACCTGCATCAGGGCTGGCATATCACGACCATAGTGGCGCAACAGATACTGGGCGACTTCTTCACTCATGGTCAGGCCGCGCGTCTGTGACTGTAGTATCAAAGCCTGCTGTTTCTGTTCATCACTCATGTTAGTGAGTTGATAGACAAGGCCAGTCGCAAGTCGGGAACGCAGATCGGGTAACTCAATGGTGATATTGGCTGGGCTGTGTTCCGTTGCAACCAGCAGATGGCCATTGGCATCATGTAAACGGTTAAAGCAGTGGAATAAAGCCACTTCCCATTCACGGTTTCCCGCCACAGCTTCTAAATCATCCAAACACAATAGGTCTGCCTGCTCCAGAGACTGCAATACGGCAGGCTCAGCAGTCGCAATCAACTCGGCCAGCGACAGATAAATCACGCGGTAGCCTTGCTGCTGGACTTTTTCAGCGCAGGCAATCAGCAGGTGTGTTTTACCCGTACCCGCTTCACCTGCGAGGTATAAAAAGTCCATGCTCTCAAGCGAACTGAAGGCATCCAGCGCCTGGCTGGTTTCCGGTCTGGCAAACAGAAAATTATCGAAACGGTAAATTTCCTGCGGCGTCAGGCGCAAGGTTAACTGTGTTTGGGCAACGGACATTTAAATTAATAACTCAGGAATACAATTGGCTGCTGACATAACGCTGATGCGCATGGCGCAGCAACACCACAACAACGGCAGCGACCGGCAAGGCCAGCAATACACCGGTAAAACCAAATAACTGGCCACCCGCCAGTACAGCAAAAATGACTGCGACCGGATGCAGGCCTATACGTTCGCCGACAAAGCGCGGTGTCAGCAGCATGCCTTCAATCATTTGCGCCACAGTAAACACAATGGCGACATAGACCACCGGCAGCCATTCACCAAACTGGAAAAACGCTGCCAAACCGGACAGGGCGATACCGACAATCAGACCCAGATACGGTACAAAACTGACCACACCTGCTACGACCCCAAGTAACAAAGCGAGTTCGAGACCAATAATGCTGAGGCCGACAGTATAAATAATTGCCAATGCCAGCATCACCATTAACTGACCACGAATAAATCCGGCCAGCATATCGTCGCATTCCAGCGACATGCTGATAAATTTCTCTGAATAGCGACGTGGCAGCAGTTCACGGAACCGCGCAACCAGCAGGTCCCAGTCGCGCAGCAAATAGAAGGTCAAAACCGGAATCAATACCAGATTTCCTAACCATTGCAACAACACCATGCCTGAACGCGTCATGTAGCTAAAGACACCGCCCGCCACCTGACTGACCTGCGACCAGTACTGGCTCAGAGCCTGCTTTAAGGTCTGCAGGTTAAACACTTCAGTCGGTAAACCGGCAGACACAAGCCACGGTTCAATCAGTTTCTGTGCCGTGGTCAGATAGTCCGGCAGGTTGGTAAACAGTTTGGCTACCTGCGCACTGAGCAAAGGCAACATCACCAGCAACATCACGGACATAGTTATGAATAAGATGCCAAAGACTAAGGTCACTGACTTAGTACGCGACAGCTTCCAAGTTTCCAGTTTATCGACCAGTGGGTCACCAAGATACGCCAGTAAGGCCGCGATAAAAAAAGGCATCAGCACTGGTGAAAGATAGTACAACAGCCAGCCACTGACGATGGCGACTATTAATAGAATCAGTTTGTTGAGATCGCTCACTGCTTTTGCTTGATCTGCCGCCATGCCCTTGCTCCCCATACCAGAACATATTCCGTGCCGCTGTTAATCACACTGGCCACCACGAGCCAGATTCCAATCGTGACTAACTGGTCTAATCCCTCAAACCACTGTTGTTTAACGATCACTAATAACACCAGCGCAATCTGAAGGGTCGTGTTGATTTTGCTGCTCCACAACGGTGTTAGATCGAACTGCCCTACTTTGTAATGGTAAGCCAGCCCACCGCCAATAATAATCAAATCCCTGGCTATTACCAGCCACAATAACCACACCGGTAAAGCCCCCAGCCAGGTTAATGTCGCAAAGCTGGCAACCAGCAACAACTTATCGGCAATAGGGTCAAGAATCGAGCCCAGACGAGATTCCCAGTGATAATGTTTGGCCAGAAAGCCGTCCAGCCCATCTGATATGCCCGCGACGGCAAATAAGATCAATGCCAGCGCAAATTGCTCAGTGCCCAGCGCCCAGACTACAGGGGCAACCATTACGATACGTAGCATTGAAATCAGATTGGGTAAATCTTCGCGACTCAAGGGATTAACCGGTAGTGTTTGGCGTCAGAACCATCTTCTGTAGCTTGCTCCGATAGCAGATTTCCTGCACTCAGGATGCGCTGCAATAGGGCTTCACTGCCCTGAAACGCAATATTCAGATCCAGTTGCTGCTCACTCAGATTGGCCACCTGTATGTCAGTAACGAGTTCCATCTGATCCAAAAACTGCATGAGTCTGTTGTAATCAGCAAAGCCCATGACATTCGTGATCCGCAAGTTCAAGCGCTGCTGTGGCTGATCACTTGCTACCCGTTGGGTATAACGCAACGCTAGTTTATCAGCGAGCGTGCCGACACCTTGTGCCAGCGCATCCTTGAGTAGCCCTTGAGTCTGCCAGCTTTCTGTCATACCACGGCCATTTGCCTGCCAGTGAACAGTTACTGAATCAGTTTGCTGCTCAATCAGCGCGGTTAACATGATATCTGCCTGATAGCGTGCAGAGGCACTTTCCAGTTTAGACTGATTGCTATTCTTGATATCACTCGCTGTCACGGCAGCCTGATCTTCCAGATCCATCAACGGTAATAAAATCGGCAAACCCCGTGATTCAGCTGCCACACTTAAAGGCTGAATGATGCCTAGGCCGTCAGTTTCCAGCCCGACTATGCTGGCTTCACTGCTTGTTTCAAGACTGGCCCAGACCACGATATCCGGCCGGTTTTTCCCCCACACAGGCAGTTGCAGTTGCTGTATCGCCTGATTGACGGCATTCCCATCAAAGCTCAACTTAAGTGCTAATTCATCAGGCTGAGTCAAATCGTAATCGAGAATATTGGTACGCAGATATTCGTATCGTTGAACAAAACTGTTTGCCTGAGCTAGCACCGACGATACGTCTGTCGCATCCAGCAACGCCGCATTGCCCACCACTTTGAGCATAACCTGCCGCAATAACGGTGATGCGTGCGCAGTGCGTTCCGCTTCATCACGACTACTGACGGGCGCTTGAGCCTGGTAAAGTGAGTTGACCTCAGCAGCATTGCTGAACGTCGTCAAACTGAGCAAAATAAGGGCAATAAATAATCGGTGCATTGTGGTATTCTAACACGCTGTTTTCAACGTGTGACGACCTATGAACTGCACTCTGGGCAAGCCCCGTCAAGGCAGCTTCAACTAGGCTAATTTTTCAGGAATAAACCATGACCGATCGCGAAGATTCTTCTCGCACCTCTCTGAGTTATCGTGACGCCGGAGTCGATATCGAAGCCGGTAACGCACTGGTAGATCGCATCAAACCTCACGCAGCTAAAACCAAACGGCCTGGCGTAATGGCTGGACTGGGCGGTTTCGGCAGCTTGTTTGAACTGCCTTTAGACCGTTACAAAAACCCTGTGCTGGTCTCAGGCACTGACGGCGTAGGCACCAAGTTGCGCCTTGCGATCGAGTCTGGCATTCATAACACCATCGGTATCGATCTGGTTGCCATGTGCGCCAATGACATTGCCGTTCTCGGTGCCGAACCTTTGTTCTTCCTCGACTATTACGCCACAGGCAAACTGGATGTGGATGTCGCTGAATCTGTGGTTTCAGGCATTGCTGAAGGCTGTCTGCAGGCAGGTGCTGCTCTGGTCGGTGGTGAAACCGCCGAAATGCCAAGCATGTACGAAGAAGGCGATTACGATCTGGCCGGTTTTTGTGTTGGCGTCGTCGAAAAAGAAGGCGTAATTGATGGCAGTAAAGTGGCTGCCGGTGACAAGCTGATTGGTCTGGCGGCTTCTGGCCCGCACTCCAATGGCTATTCACTTATCCGTAAAATTCTGGAACGTAGTGGTCAGCCTCTGGACAGCGCATTTGATGGCGCTACCCTCGGTGAGAAGCTGTTAGCACCGACAAGAATTTATGTTAAGTCATTACTCCAACTTAATGAAAAAATTAGCATTCATGCTTTATCACACATCACCGGTGGTGGCCTGTTAGAAAATATTCCGCGTGTGCTGCCAGAAGGTGTGAAAGCCGTTATCGATGCTGCCAGCTGGCAACGTCCTGCCGTGTTTGACTGGTTACAGGAACAAGGCAATGTAGAAGATATGGAGATGTACCGTACCTTCAATAATGGTATCGGTATGGTGGTCGTTGTCGCCGCTGAGCAAGTAGAACAAGCTCTGGCTGTGCTGAAAGAAGCCGGTGAAGACGCCTGCCTGATTGGTCAGATTGAGGCCAAAGCTGCTGATGACGCGATCGTGGAAATCAATCGCTAATGACGCAAAGTAACAAAAAAGCCCGGCTGGTGATCCTGATCTCTGGCCGAGGCAGCAATATGCGCTCGATTCTTGACGCCGCAAAAGCGGGTTCTCTCGATGTCGATATCAGTGCTGTTATCAGTAACCGACCAGATGCGGCTGGCCTCACCTTCGCTGCTGGGGAAGGAATTGCCACTGCCGTTATTGACCATAAACAGTTCGACAGCCGCGAGCAGTTTGATGAGGCATTAGCCGCAAAGATTGATGACTACCAGCCTGACTTCGTCATTCTCGCCGGTTTCATGCGTATTCTGACCGAAGGTTTTGTTAATCACTTTGCTGGTCGCTTAATCAATATTCACCCTTCACTGCTACCTAAATTCAAGGGCTTGCATACCCATCAGCGTGCCATTGATGCTGGTGAGGCCGAGCATGGTGCCAGTGTGCATTTCGTCACAGCCGAACTCGATGATGGTCCGGTAATATTGCAGGCCTCAGTGCCGGTACTCGCAAATGATAATGCCGACACACTGGCAGCGCGGGTGCTGGAACAGGAACATTTGCTCTACCCTGCTGCCATACAAAAACTGGTATCACAGCAAACGGAATAACCATGCTCAGACTGTTCAGCACTATCCTGCTTTTGTGTTTTTCACATGCAGTATTTGCCTCGGATATACCTGACTTTTCTGCAAATTACCTAGTCAAGCTTAACGGCATTCAAGCCGGTGAACTTAAACGCACGCTGACAACGGAAGACAACGGTCAGCGTCGTTTCAGTTCAGTCTCTCAGGCTATGGGCGTCTTCTCTTTCTTTAAACCCGATGTCATTGAAGAAAGCAGTGTCTGGACGCTGGAAAAAGGCCGCGTTACGCCTCACGAATATCTGTACCTGCGCACCGGTGGTAAAAAAGAGAAGTACCTGCAGATGTCATTCGACTGGCCTAATAAACAAGTCAGCATTGATGACAAAGAACACCCTTGGCAGCTCAAAATCAAAAAAGGCGTACTCGATAAACTGGTCTATCAAATCAGCCTGATGCACGACCTGGATAAAGGCATTGAGCAGATTGATTACCGTATTGCTGATGGCGGTCGTCTCAAGACCTACACCATACGAGTGCTTGGAAATGAAACCATTATCACCCCACTCGGCCAGATTGAGACCATCAAACTCACCCGTCAGCGTGAAAAGCCCAATGATCGTGAAACAACTTTGTGGTGTGCCCCCGCATTGAATTACCTACCAGTCAAAATTGAGCATGTTGAAGACGATACGGTCTTTAGTGCTGTCCTACGCCGTATCACCGGTATTGAGGCGCAACACGCATTCACACCCTTACAACCTGCCAGCGCCATCATCGAGCCATGACAAAAAAAGCATTCAAAATCATTGATGAAGCCATGCCGTTTAAGGGCTTTTTTAATGTCAAAACCTACACCCTGCAGCACACATTGTATGCAGGTGGCTGGAGTCAGCCGATTCAGCGCGAAGTATTCCATCGCGGCAACTGCGTAGGCATTTTGCTCTATGATGCGAAACTCGATGAAGTCGTCATCATTGAGCAGTTTCGAGCTGGCGCCGTACTGACTGAAAATCAAGAAGATGCCTGGCTGCTGGAAATTGTCGCTGGTGCGATGGAAGACGACGAAACAGCTGAAGAGGTTGCACGTCGTGAAGCTTTAGAAGAAGCCGGCTGCGAGGTTGAGGAAATCATCAAAATCAATGAGTTCTTTACTTCCCCCGGAGGCACCTCAGAATGCCTGAAATTGTTCTGCGGTAGAGTCGATGCCAGCCAAATTGGCGGTATTCATGGTCTGGATCATGAAGATGAAGATATTGCTGTCAGCACCATGAAGTTTGATGAAGTCTGGAACCTACTTCAGCAAGGTCGCATCGTCTCCGCGATTCCGATTATCGCTATACAGTGGTTGTATATAAACCGTGACGAACTGCGCCAGCGCTGGGCTTAAAACTCCAGCGGTCTACGTCCAGCCCGCCTTCTCAGCCAAGCCACGGCCTTATTGACTGACGGCTTTTGAATCAACCAGCGCTCGAAACGGTATTTGCCCGGAAAATTCAGCAGCAACACGCCGATAAGCAGAGTTAACAGCCCCTGCCCCGGCAACACCAACATCGCTATGCCCAACAAGATAAAGACCACGCCAAACAGGTTCTTTACCAGCAAAACCACACAGCGAATCACCATATGCTGTTCAGCCCATGGTGCGGGCTGTCGTTTGCTTTCAGCGAAATAATCGTAGGGAATCCTCACCACCAGGAACGGGATAAGGAACAAGGAAGCGACAAAAGAAAACAGGGAAACCAGACCCAAGCCCAATAGCATGGTCGGATTTCCCCATATCGCATCAAATAAATTTTGCAGTGCCGTCATTGGCGAGTCACTGAACAGCCATTTAGAGTCTCGTATCAACCCTCAGGGTTGATTTTGTAGCTAACCTGCATATGGTGCGTGGCCCCCGGCGCCACAATCACGCTATTCGCAATCGCATTGGCCGTTTCTACACAGATAAACTGTTCATAATCTTCTGCCGACATATCGTTCAGATTTGCAGCTTTATCCCATGGGTTCCAGACGACAAAATTATCGGCACCATGATGCTCAATTTCAATGCGGCGTTTCAAGGCAGGATCAACAATCGCCACTTTGGTTGGCGCATTGAGATACACGCGGTCTGTTTCCTGCTCGGCAGTCACATCGCCCGCTTGCTTTTGTTTGGCAAAGCCTTGGGTTTTATCCAGATAATCAATGCCGTCCAGTCCGCTTACGCGCGTCTGCTTGATATCGCCAACACGAAAATAGCTGTGCAAAGCTTTGGACATGCTAAATGGGATTTCGCCCTTGTTTTCAGTGCTCAGCGAAATATTTAGCTGGTCACCGATATAAATTTTCTTACGCAGCCGGAATTCACTTGGCCACCATTGTCTGCTGGTCGCCGTCGACTCAAGGCCCAGCGTGATTTCTACATTATCATCATGCAGCTGGCTGTCGAGTACATCCCAAAACAAGTTGCGCGCAAAACCATGCGCTTGGCGGCCCAGACTACCCGGATCATCACCAAACCATGGCCAGCATAGCGGTACACCGCCACGGATAGCTTTACCTTGCTGATAAATGGCTTTCTGGCTTAGATAGAACAAGTCATGTTCTGCTCTCGCCGGCTTGAACGACAACATCTGACCGCCATATAAGGCAACCTTGGCTTGTGCTTTAGCCGTGGCCACTTCAATCAGTGGCATGCCTGATGGGCCTTCTACAAAACGGACTTTGTCTTCGCGCCCAAAAATGCGGTTTAAAGTAGCTAAATCCTGCATATTCGTATTCCCAGACAAAAAAGACGGGCACTACGCCCGTCTTTCCTTAGACATTGGGGTAACTGAAATATTCAGTTAATCCATTGTTTTTTAGTGGTGGTGACCACCTTCACCGTGAACATGACCGTGCTCCAGCTCTTCCTGGGTCGCTTCACGGACTTCACGAATAGTCACATCAAAATTTAGATGCACACCAGCCAGTGGGTGGTTACCATCAACAGTAACGGTATCTTCTTTCACTTCAACCACAGTGACCAGAACCGGACCTTGTTCAGTCTCAGATTGGAACTGCATCCCAACTTCAACACTGTCAACACCGCTGAACAGTTCACGAGGTACTTCTTGCTTCAGTTGTTCGTGACGCTCACCGTAGGCATTGGCAGGTTCGATGCTCGCTTGAACTTCATCACCCGCTTCCTTGCCCAGCAGTGCATCTTCCAGACCAGGGATAATGTTGCCAGCACCGTGCAGATAAGCCAGTGGGCCTGCGCCTTCAGAACTATCGATGACGCTACCGTCATTATCTTTCAGAGTGTAGTCGATAACGACAACAACATTCTCTGCAACTTTCATTGAATTTCCTCACTTAGATTTTTGGATTACAGTTGCAGCTTAGACACTACAACTCAAGACTATGACACCGCTGGTTTTGGCCGGGCCACAATTCGCAGGGATCGATACATTAAGTCCGAAACACCAGCAGTATATTGTGTCAGCGGCTTCATTCCTGCCCGGCTGACCCAATAGCCTTTCTACTTGATAGGCAAATGATGACGGATTTATGACAATTTGACTAGTCACTATTGATAGTCGGTTGTTAGCCAACGCCACCAACTGCTGGTGTCACCTTTGTTTTCGAGGGTTCAAAGACAATTTTACGACCTAGGCACCCAGTTCGCGACATGAGCATTTCCGGTACACTGTCGTGGGTAAACCAAGAACTCTGAACGAAAAAAGCGACATTTTATCATCAAAGCGGTCCGCATCCCACTATGAGCCAACTCATCCTCTTTAATAAACCCTTTGATGTACTGACCCAGTTCACCGATGCTGAAGGACGTCAGACACTGAAAGACTTCGTTGATATCAACGATGTGTACCCAGCAGGTCGTCTGGATCGTGATAGTGAAGGACTGGTGTTACTCACTGATGATGGCTCACTACAACACCTGATCGCCAATCCACGCTTTAAACTGACAAAAACCTACTGGGTGCAGGTTGAAAACATACCCGATGAAACGGCACTCAATCAGCTACGTCAGGGCGTGACGTTAAACGATGGTCCTACCCGCCCTGCTCAAGTCAAACTTATCTCCTCTCCGGCGATCTGGCCGCGCAACCCGCCGATTCGCGAGCGAAAGGCTATCCCTACACAATGGCTGGAACTCACCATCAGCGAAGGTCGCAATCGTCAGGTAAGAAGAATGACCGCAGCCATTGGTCATCCAACCTTACGTTTAATTCGTGTGGCTATCGGCGGCTGGTCACTGGATAAGCTAGAACCCGGTCAATGGTGCGCGATTGCTGAAGCAGACGTGATAAAATGGCGCGATGATTTGGAAACCAAGAACAACCGTGGCAGCCGTCGTCGAACACAATCAGCAGTTTCTGCTGGTCGAGGAAGAAATCAACGGCAAAATGACGCTCAATCAACCCGCAGGTCATCTCGAACCCAACGAAAGCCTGATCGACGCCGTCATTCGTGAAACGCAGGAAGAAACTGCCTGGCAGTTCAAGCCAGACGCCTTAGTCGGTATCTATCGCTGGGTACATCCCCTTAAGGGCGATACCTATATTCGCTATTGCTTTTCTGGGACTGTGACCCAACATGATCCAGAACAGGAATTAGATGGCGATATTCATCGCGCTTTATGGCTGACCATGGATCAACTGAAAGCAAGACTTGATGATCATCGTAGCCCACTGGTGCTGCAATGCTTTGAGGATTACCTCGCGGGTCACCGCTACTCATTAGACTTATTGCGTAACTAAACAACTATGGCAGAAAACAAAAAAGTCGTCGTCGGTCTCTCCGGCGGTGTAGATTCATCGGTCGCCGCGCTGCTGCTGAAAGAACAGCACGGTGAAGTCGAAGGCCTGTTTATGAAAAACTGGGTCGACTTTGCCGATGAAAGCGAATGCACCATTGAGGAAGATCGCAAAGATGCGATGTCTGTCGCCGAGACGGTGGGCATTAATTTCAATGAAGCCAACTTTGCGATGGAATACTGGGACTACGTCTTCAAACACTTCCTCGATGAATATCGCGCGGGCCGCACACCTAACCCGGATATCCTGTGTAACCGCGAAATCAAATTTAAAGCATTCCTTGATCATGCTATGGAGCTTGGCGGTGTTTTAATCGCGACCGGTCACTATGCTCGCGTCGAAGAACGTGATGGCAAGTTCCACCTGCTCAAAGGTCTGGATAACAATAAAGATCAGAGCTACTTCCTATACACGCTCGGCCAAAAACAACTGTCACGCACACTGTTCCCACTGGGCGAATTGCCAAAAACAGAAGTACGCGAGATCGCTGAAAAAGCCGGCTTTATCAACCACGATAAAAAAGACAGTACCGGCATCTGCTTTATCGGTGAGCGTCAGTTCCGCGAATTTTTAAGTCGCTATATTCCGGCACAACCGGGTGATATGCGAACACCAGAAGGCGAATATATCGGCGAGCATGCGGGTTTGATGTATTACACACTGGGCCAACGTCAGGGACTCGGCATCGGCGGGCGTAAAAACAGCAGCGGCGAACCTTGGTTTGTCGCCGGTAAAGATATGGAAACCCGCACTTTGTATGTCGTACAAGGCGATCATCCATGGCTCTGGAGCCAAAGCTTGAAAGCCGAACAATTGTCATGGGTGGCCGGTGAAGCCCCTGAACTACCCTGTCGTGCCGCTGCGAAAACACGTTACCGCCAGCCAGATCAGCCCTGCACCATCAGTCGTGATGAAAATGGTCTAATCCATGTTGAGTTTGATGATAAACAACGTGCCGTCACACCGGGTCAGTCTGTGGTGTTTTATCAAGGTGATGATTGTCTGGGTGGCGGTATTATTGTCGCTACCGATGCGCCGGGCATTCATCCATGAGTATTTCTGAACGTCAGCGCGATAGAACGATTGCGCTAGCGGCGATTGTTCAGGCCTGCAGTCAGGTCCAGCAAATTGCTGAAACTGGTCAGTCTGATGCCGCCACTATGCTGCCACTAATGCAAAGCCTGTTGGTTGAGAATGCGCCCAGTACCGAGGCGGTGTATGGCAGTATCAGCGCGCTGAAAACCGGTATTCGTGAGCTAAACCAGCAACTGTCGAAGAAAAAAGAGCAGAAAGATGTGGTGTTACTGCGTTATATCATTAGTCTGCTTCACCTTGAGCGCCAGCTCGCCAAGCACCCGGAAATGATGGCATTGATCAGCCGGGAGCTTGAGCAGGTGCCACAACAGGTCGAGTATTTTGGCGACATTCTGTCACCACAAGTATTGGCTCGCTTTGCTGATATTTATCACCGCACGCTGAGCGAGTTGAAACCACGGATTCAGGTCTTCGGCGATCCAGGTCATCTGCAACAACCGGATAACGTCAATAAAATCCGTGCCTTGTTGTTATCCGGGATCCGCGCCGCCGTACTGTGGCGACAAAAAGGTGGTCGCCGCTGGCAGTTTTTATTTCAGAGCGCGAAGATCCTTGCCACTGCCGAGGCACTTTATTCCGCCTCGTAGAGAAATTATTTTTGTTGTGGTAACGCTTTCTCATCTCGCACTAAGCACCAGATAAAAAAAGGCCGTTTTCAATAAGAAAACGGCCTTTTCGATCCAGCTAAAGCTTAAATCAGCTCGCTGCGCGGCGATACTCATCCAGCTCATTGAAGTTCAGGTAACGGTAAATCTCCGCTGCCATCGGCTGAATACCGGCCACGGCTTCTAGATATTCCGCCACGGTTGGTAATTTACCCATGCTCGCAACCACTGCTGAGAGTTCTGCTGACGCCAGATAGACATCTGCATTATTACCCAAACGGTTAGGGAAGTTACGCGTTGAGGTAGAAACCACGGTCGCATTATCAGCAACACGCGCCTGGTTACCCATACACAATGAGCAGCCCGGCGTTTCAGTGCGCGCACCAACGCGACCGAAGGTGCTATACACGCCCTCTTCGGTCAACTGATGCTTGTCCATCTTGGTCGGTGGTGCAATCCACAGTTTCACCGGCAAGCTCTTCATGTTTTCCAGCACTTTACTGGCTGCACGGTAATGACCGATATTGGTCATACAGGAACCAATAAACACCTCGTCGATGTTCGCACCCTGCACTTCTGACAGCGGTTTGATATCGTCCGGATCATTCGGGCAGGCCAGCAGTGGCTCTTTAATGTCTTTCAGATCGATTTCAATAATCGCCGCGTATTCGGCATCTGCATCCGGTTCGAGCAGTTCTGGGTTCGCCAGCCACTCTTTCATCGAGTCGATACGACGTTGAAGTGTGCGTGCATCCTGATAGCCTTCAGCAATCATCCATTCCATCAGGGAGATATTGGAATTCAGGTACTCGATGATCGGTTCTTTGTTCAGGCGAACAGTACAACCATTTGCGCTGCGTTCAGCTGATGCATCCGATAATTCGAATGCTTGTTCTACCTTCAGATCAGGCAAACCTTCAATTTCCAGTACGCGGCCATTAAAGATATTTTTCTTACCTTTCTTCTCAACTGTCAGCAACCCTTCCTGAATGGCCGCATAAGGAATTGCGTTAACCAGATCACGCAAGGTGATGCCCGGCTGCATTTCTCCTTTGAAACGTACCAGAACGGATTCCGGCATATCCAAAGGCATCACGCCCAGAGCGGCACCGAATGCAACCAGTCCAGACCCAGCGGGGAAACTAATACCAATTGGGAAACGGGTATGTGAGTCACCACCAGTACCAACCGTATCAGGCAGAATCATGCGGTTCAGCCAAGAGTGAATAATGCCGTCACCCGGACGCAGTGACACACCACCACGGGTGCTCATAAAGTCTGGTAGCTCATGCTGCAGCTTGATATCTACCGGTTTTGGATAGGCGGCGGTATGACAGAAAGACTGCATGACCAAATCACTTGAGAAGCCCAGACAGGCCAGCTCTTTGAGCTCATCACGGGTCATCGCACCAGTGGTGTCCTGAGAACCCACGGTAGTGACTTTCGGTTCACAGTAAGTGTTTGGACGCACACCTTCAACGCCACAGGCTCGACCGACCATTTTCTGCGCCAAGGTAAAACCTTTACCGGTATCAGCAGGCTCAACCGGACGCACAAATACATCCGACGGCCCCATACCCAGTGTGTCACGCGCTTTATCCGTCAGGCCACGACCGATGATCAGCGGAATACGGCCACCGGCGCGGACTTCATCAGCCAGTGTGGTCGGACGCATGGCGAACTCACTGATGGTCTCGCCTGCCTCATTCACAATTTTGCCCTCGTAAGGGTAAATAGTAATGACGTCGCCCATTTCCATTTGCTGCACATCACACTCAATCGGCATGGCGCCTGAATCTTCCGCAGTATTGAAGAAAATCGGTGCGATATTGTTACCGAGGATAATGCCACCCTGACGTTTGTTGGGTACAAACGGAATGTCATGGCCCATATGCCACAAAACAGAGTTAATCGCTGATTTACGCGATGAACCGGTACCTACAACGTCACCGACAAAAGCCAGTGGGTGACCTTTTTCTTTCAGCTTTTCGATTAGCTCTAAGCCATCAGGCATTTTGCTTTGCAGCATGGCTTTCGCATGCAGAGGAATATCCGGGCGACTCCAGGCTTCAACCGCTGGTGATAAATCATCGGTGTTAGTTTCGCCAGGTACCTTGAATACGGTCAGGGTAATTTTTTCAGCCAGTTTCGGGCGCGAGGTAAACCACTCAGCTTCTGCCCAGGATTGCAGCACGCGCTTGGCGCTCTCGTTGCTTTGCGCTTTTTCAACCACATCGTGATATGCGTCGTAGACCATCAGCGTCTTGCACAGGGCTTTTTCCGCTGCCACAGCCGTTGCTTCGATATCCAGTAACTCAATCAGTGACTGGACGTTATAACCACCCATCATAGTGCCGAGCAGCTCAGTCGCGCGTACCGGGGTAATCAATTCACATTTGGCATTGCCTTTGGCGATATCAGTCAGAAACCCCGCTTTAACATACGCGGCCTGATCGACACCGGGTGGGACACGATGAATCAGCAAATCCAGCAAGGTTTCACTGTTAGCATCACCGGCTTTGAGCTGTTCAACCAGGGTTGAAACCTGTTCAGCAGTCAGCGGTAATGGTGGCAGCCCTTGTTGGGCACGTTCTTCGACATGAGATTGATATTCGGTCAGCACGGATAGACACCCCAGAAAGTTTCAGAATCAAACGCAGGCATTTTACCTTAAAGCATCTGGAGACGGCGAACTCTGATATAATTTCGCTCACTTTTCTAACTAAAGTTTTATCGGAGTATTCATGGATTTAACCGCTTTAACCGCGATTTCGCCGGTTGATGGTCGTTATGCTGGCAAAACCGAAGCTTTGCGCCCGTTTTTCAGTGAATATGGGTTACTGCGTGCCCGCGTCGAAGTTGAGCTGCGCTGGCTGCACCTGCTGGGCAACAACCCTGACATTCAAGAAGTGCCCATGCTGAGCACAGAAGCAGAAGCGTTCATCAATGACATGATTGCCAACTTCTCTGTCGAAGACGCTGCAGAAATCAAAGACATTGAACGCACCACCAACCATGACGTTAAAGCAGTCGAATACTTCATCAAAGGCAAGTTCAAGGCCAATGCTGAACTGAATGCGGTCAGTGAATTTGTTCACTTTGCCTGCACCTCGGAAGACATCAATAACACCGCTTACGGCATCATGCTGAAAAACGCCCGCGAGCAGGTCATTCTACCGGAAATGGATAACGTCATTGCTTCCATTCGCAAGCTGGCGCAGCAGCACGTTGATACACCGATGATGTCTCGTACACACGGACAGCCAGCGTCCCCAACCACTTTGGGTAAAGAACTGGCTAATGTGGTTCAACGTTTGGAACTACAACGTACCCATGTGGCTGCGGTACTGCTCTACGGCAAAATGAACGGCGCTGTCGGTAACTACAATGCCCATTACGCAGCTTACCCTGAAGTAGACTGGCCGATGATGGCCCATGCTTTTGTTACCGGACTGGGCCTGCGCTGGAACAAATTCACCACTCAGATCGAGCCACATGACTACATGGCCGAACTGTTCCAAGCGATGATTCGTTTCAACACTGTGCTCATCGATTTCTGCCGTGATATCTGGAGCTACATCTCTATCGGTTACTTTAAGCAAAAAACCGTTAAGGGTGAAATCGGCTCATCCACCATGCCACACAAGGTCAACCCAATTGACTTTGAAAATGCCGAAGGCAACCTCGGTATTGCTAATGCCGTGTTTGATCATCTGGCCATGAAATTGCCAATTTCACGCTGGCAGCGTGACCTGACCGATTCCACTGTTCTGCGTAACCTCGGTGTCGGTTTTGCTCACTCCGTATTGTCTTACAGCTCTGCACTTAAAGGCATCAGTAAGCTAGATCCAGCACCAGAGGTGATGGCTGCTGATCTGGACGCTAACTGGGAACTGCTTGCAGAGCCTATTCAAACTGTTATGCGTCGTTACGGCATCGAAAACCCGTATGAAAAACTCAAAGACCTGACCCGTGGTCAAAGAGTGAACAAACAAATCATGCAGGACTTTATCGATGGTCTGGATATGCCAGAAGAAGCAAAAGCCAGTCTGAAAGCCATGACCCCAGCCACTTACCTTGGTAATGCTGCTGAGCAGGCCAAAAACGGATAAAACGCTATGGTAGACATGATCCCGATTGACACTACAGTCAAGACTTTTGACAGTCGGGATCAGTCTGCATTACTGGCTGCAGAGCTGATAGGTAAGGCACGTCAGGAAGTCTGCTTTTTTGGCCCCATCATTGATCCGGTCTTACTTGATAACGACACGGTAATTAGCTCACTGAGTGAATTTGCACGTCGTAGTCAGCGAACGAAAATCCGCATTCTTGCTCATGATACACAACGCAATGTCATAGACAGTCACCGCCTGTTACCGCTGGCTCAGCGCCTCACCAGTCATATTCAAATTCATACAACACATCCCAAACATCAGGACCAGCGTTCTTTATTTCTTGTCATCGACAGACAAAGCTACCTTTATTGCCCACACGCAGAACGTTATCTGGGACGCGCTGATCTGCAGCCTAATGCTTTTGCGCGCGAATTACAGCAGCAATTTGAAGAGCTTTGGAGTCAGAGTCGGCCCGATGTAAACACAAGGCGACTGAATATATGATGAAAGCCTTATCACGACGCTTGGCTGTGCTGTTCTTGCTGATTGCTTCAAGCGTACAAGCAGACACCAGCATTCACACATTGCAGCTGAAACATCGACTCGCCAGCGAGGTACTGCCACAAATTGAAGCCTTCCTGCCGCCAACTGCGACTGTGCGTGCCTTTGAAGGCACGATAATTCTGAAATCGGATCGCGCCACATTGGCCAATGTCGAACTACTGCTGGAGAAACTGGATACCCCACTCCAAAACGTACTGATTACCGTCATGCGAACTAATAGCGAATTGAGCCAGCAACGCGGGGGCAGCACACATATCGGTGTAGAAGCCGGCGATAATGTCCGGGCTTCAGTGGGAATTAACCGTTGGTCAACTCACGGTCACCTTGATGACAATCAACAATATCGGGCGCGCGGCCTTGCCGGCCAACCAGTCTCTATCAACCTTGGCGAAATGGTACCGCAACAGCAACAATTGGTATTTTTGACGCATCAGGGCATCGCTGTCGAACAGCAAACCCGCTATATCAGTACCGCCAATGGCTTCCAAGCTCTCCCCTATCTGTTGGCTGATCAACAAGTCAGGGTTGAAATTCATCCTTTCTTTAGTAAGCTGTCGCGGGTTGATCATGACATTCGCAGCAGCGAAGTCATCTCCAGCGTCAGTGGCCAAATTGGTGAATGGTTAGAAATCGGGCGTATTGAGGACAGTGCAACACTCGATAATGACGGAGTTACCACCTACCGCAGCCATGAGCAGCAGAGTCAGATCCTGTATCTGAAAATCGAATTATCCAATTAAATTAAGAGCAACTATGAATGTGAAAGAAGCGATCGTCAGCCGACGGTCTGTGAAGCACTATGACCCTGAGCATCAGATGAGCGCTGCCGAAGTGACTGAACTGATGGAACACGCCATCCTGTCTCCAACAGCGTTCAACCTCCAGCACTGGCGCTTTGTTCATGTTGTCGATAAAAACAAACGTGAGCAGATCCAAAAAGCCAGCTGGGGCCAATCCCAGGTTACTGAGGCTTCGATGCTATTGGTGCTGTGTGCGGATTTAAACGCCTGGGAAAAGAATCCCCGACGTTACTGGCAAAATGCGCCTGAGGCAGTGCAGGACTTTATGTTGCCGGCGATAGAGGGCTACTACACCAACCATCATCAGGGCATGCGTGATGAATGTTTCCGCTCATCCAGTCTGGCAGCGATGACCATAATGCTGATGGCGAAAGAGATGGGTTATGACTCTTGCCCGATGGATGGCTTTGATTTCGACGAGGTCGCACGCATCATCGAGTTACCACACGACCACATTATTACCATGATGATTACGATTGGTAAGCCGCTGCAATCTGCTCGACCACGAGCTGGACAACTGCCACTGGAAGAAGTCTTCTTTACAGACCAGTTTCCAAAAGCGAACTGAACAGATTAGATAATGGGAGGGGGCGCTTCTGATACACAGTTGCGCCCTTTTCTTTTTGACATATACAGTGCACGGTCGGCACGTTGCATAAAGCTTTCCACGCCTTCTGACGGCACATAGCGAGCAACGCCGAATGAGATTGTCATTTGCCCCAGCGATTCCTGCGTATCTTTACGCTGAATGCGCTTAGAGGCCACTTCCTGCCGGATATTGTCAGCCAAACCTTTGGCATTCTGCAGGCTGGTATTGAGCAGAATGATGGAAAACTCTTCACCACCATAACGCGCCACCAGATCACGACCTTTCACACTGTCTTTAAGTGTGTTGGCAACGACTTTGAGCACCTGATCACCGACCAGATGACCATGTTTGTCATTGATATCTTTGAAGTGGTCCAAGTCACAAAATAATAGACAGACATCCAGACCACTGCCATCCGCATCCTGAGTCACTTTGTTGACCAACTCGTCAAACGCTTTACGGTTAGCCAGCCCAGTCAGGGTATCTGTTTTGGCTTCGCGCTTGGTGTGCTCCAGTTCCTTCTTCAGCTTATTAACCTCAACGATTGCCGTGTTGAGTCGTTCGGTCAGCAATTCACCATTGTTAATAGCTAAGCGTGTTTCAGCCAGCAACTCATCAACTGCCTCGTGGAGTTGCTGCGGCGACATACCTTGATTAACTCGACTCAGCAGCGTATTGAGGTTCTGATTAACCCTGTCGTTGTGCGCCACACTACTACAGACGAAATTGATAACTTCCTTGAGTACCCGTGCCAGCTCCAGTCTTAGCTCGACCACTTCCTTACGGTCTTTGGCAATGTTAAAAAACTGGTCATGCAAGGCCTTGCTTTGGGCTTCGGTCATCACTGGGTTGACGGATAGCATGGATTGAATTTGCTCCGACAGCTTGGCATTGCTGCCGGAGACATGTTCATACCAGACGGCGTAATTATCGGGGGTCATCGGTACACCATGCTTACGCATCAGCGGCAATGCCAGCCGCATGTATTCTGCGGCTTTATCCGATAATTCGTTGTAGTCCATCAACTGCTACCTCAATACACGTACACTTAACGCTTTTTATTACCTGCGATTTTCAACCGTAATGCATTCAGCTTGATAAAGCCTTCTGCATCTTTCTGGTCATACGCACCAGCATCGTCTTCAAACGTCGCAATTGACTCATCAAACAGGCTGTCTGTTTCAGACGCACGTCCAACCACAACGACATTGCCTTTGTAGAGTTTCACTCTAACAACACCGTTCACAGTTTTCTGTGATTCATCAATCATTGCCTGCAACATGACCCGCTCTGGTGCCCACCAGTAGCCGTTGTAAATCAACTTGGCGTAGCGTGGCATCAATTCATCTTTCAGATGTGCCACTTCGCGATCCAGAGTCAACGACTCGATGGCACGATGTGCTTTCAGCATCACGGTACCGGCTGGTGTTTCGTAGCAACCACGTGACTTCATACCCACGTAGCGGTTTTCAACGATATCCAGACGACCAACACCGTTGGCGCCAGCGACTTTGTTCAGGTATGCCATAACGGTAGCTGGTGACATACGTTCGCCGTTAATGGCAACAATATCGCCCTGCTCGTAGGTCAATTCCAGATAGGTGGCTTCATCCGGTGCGTTTTCAGGTGACACCGACCAGCGCCACATGGATTCTTCAGGCTCTGACCAAGGGTCTTCCAGAATGCCGCCTTCGTAAGAAATATGCAGCAAGTTCGCATCCATGGAGTAAGGCGATTTCTTGCCTTGTTTCATTTCCACAGGAATGCCGTGCTGCTCAGCGTAATCAAGCAGTTTTTGACGAGACAGCAGATCCCATTCACGCCAAGGCGCGATCACTTTGATGCCTGGATTCAACGCATAGGCACCCAGTTCGAAACGCACCTGATCGTTACCTTTACCGGTAGCGCCGTGAGACACAGCTTCCGCACCTGTTTCTCTGGCAATTTCAACCAGACGTTTGGCAATCAGCGGGCGGGCAATCGAGGTACCCAGCAGGTATTCACCTTCGTAGATAGCATTTGCACGGAACATCGGAAACACGTAGTCACGAGCGAACTCTTCGCGCAAATCTTCGATAAAGATTTCTTTGATACCCAGAGCCTTGGCTTTGGCACGCGCCGGTTCGACTTCTTCACCCTGCCCCAGATCGGCAGTAAAGGTCACCACTTCAGCATCGTATTTATCTTGAAGCCATTTCAAAATAACCGATGTATCCAGGCCACCTGAGTAGGCCAATACGACTTTATTAATCTTCGACATGGGTCACTTATATTCCTGTTATTGACGCCTGCTCGACCTTACGATGCTTGAAATCGTTATCGGTTCCACGGGTCGTTTCTTGAGTAAAAAATGAGGCAATATTGTATCAAAAACCGCGCAATGCCAGCACTTCTTTCACGGCCTGGCGTTGATTACCTTTACAACTAATCAGACGCGGCGCATCGAGGTAGCGTAGACGAAAGCCTAGTTTTTTATAAAGCTCCTTAACACGGTCGGTCGCCTGGTTAGACAACACCACCGGGCCGGATTGTTTACTGAGCCACTCTGCCAGTCGGACCTGGTCATCCCAGTTAAAACCCTGTTGAGAGTATTGGTGGAACGGTGTGTCATACGGTGGGTCGGCATAGATAAAATCATCCTTGCCAACATCCAATTCCTCAAAGTCGCGGTTGCTGAATTCCCACTGGGACAATACCGGCTGGTAATGCGTGAAATCGTCCAGGTAATTAATGGTCTTGTAGCGACCGAATGGAACGTTATAGCGGCCTTTTTTATTAAAACGGCACAATCCGTTATAGCCGGTACGGTTCAGGTAATAAAACAGCTGCGCAGCCATCAATCGTGAGGCTGGGTCACCATTCAGACGGTTAAAGGTTTCGCGGCTTTTGTAATAGACCTGCTCGTTATTGACCATTTCAATATCAATCTCCAGCCCTTGCTTGAGATGCTGATAGAAATTGATCAAGGCCGGATTAACATCATTAAGTAACGCGCGTTCAGGGTTTAAGCCCAGTGCGACAGACAATCCGCCACAGAACGGTTCGACCAGTCTTTTATTTTTATGCTGACGCCAGTAGTACTGGAGATTCTGAACCAACCAGCGTTTGCCACCGGCCCACTTGAGGGGTGGTTTCAACAAATTTGATTGTTCCGCTGTTTTTGCCATCTGATCGTCAGGTTCTAGCCAAAAAAAGGGCACGTCTATATTTCTACAGACATGCCCGGTTTTTCAGTCACACTGGCAACGGCCAGTAAAACTTACGCATTATTTTGAATGCAGTGTTTTGCGTGGTGGCATCAGGTCTGTGATACTGCCCTCTGCCATTTCAGCCGCAAAGCACAAGGTTTCCGACAAGGTCGGATGCGGATGAATGGTTAAGCCCATATCTTCAGCATCAGCACCCATTTCCAGAGCCAAAGTTGCTTCTGCAATCAGTTCACCGGCATTCGGACCGACGATACCTGCACCAATCAAGCGACCAGTTTCTTTTTCAAACAAGGCTTTGGTCAGACCATCATCACGACCCAAGCTCAGGCTACGACCACTGGCGGCCCACGGGAAGGCGCCTTTAACGTAGTCAATTCCCTGCTTCTTGGCTTCGTCTTCACTCATACCCATCCAAGCCACTTCCGGATCGGTGTAGGCAACAGATGGAATAGTCAGTGGTTCAAACACCGATTTATGACCAGCGATCACTTCCGCAGCCACTTTACCTTCATGCGTCGCTTTGTGCGCCAGCATCGGCTGACCGACAATATCGCCAATCGCAAAGATATGAGAAACGTTAGTACGCATCTGAGCATTAGTGGCGATAAAGCCCCAATCATCGACAGCGACGCCAGCGGCTTCTGCATTAATTAGCTTGCCGTTTGGTGTACGACCCACAGCGACCAGGATCTTGTCGAAGGTGTCGGTTGCTGGTGCGTCCTTACCTTCAAACGTAACTAAGAGGCCATCTTCCTGAGGTTCAATGCTGGCAACCTTGGTGCTGAGGAAAATATTTTCATACTTACCTTGCACACGTTTCAGCAATGGTTTGACGATATCTTTATCAGCACCTGGAATCAAGCTGTCCTGCATTTCAACAACGGTGATTTTAGAGCCAAGTGCATCGTACACAGTCGCCATTTCCATCCCGATAATGCCGCCACCAATAACCAGCAGACGTTTAGGCACGTCTTCTAGTTCCAATGCATCGGTCGAATCCATCATACGAGGGTCGTCATGCGGGAAGACTGGGATCTTGGTGACTCGCGAACCCGCAGCAATAATGCAGTTATCGAAAGATATAGTTTTGACGCCGTCTTTGCCTGCGACTTGCAGTGTTTTCGGACTAGTGAAGCTACCTTCACCCTGTACCACGGTCACTTTACGTTGCTTAGCCAGTGCTTGCAGACCACCAGTCAACTGCTTGACTACGCTGTCTTTCCAGCCTGCCAGCTCACGCAGATCAACTTCAGGCTTGCCGAATTTGACACCGTGTCCGCCCATTTCTTCGGCTTCGTTAATGATTTGTGCAGTATGCAGCAAGGCTTTTGACGGAATACAGCCTACGTTCAGACAGACACCACCAATTCGCTCATGGCGTTCAACCATGATGACGTTTTTACCCAGATCGGCAGCACGGAATGCCGCAGTGTAACCACC
>JASBUF010000043.1 GCA_030148085.1 Methylophaga sp.
AGTAAAAAATAACTACATAAATCAATGCGGAGTTGTTAAATACAATGCCTAAGTTAAAAAACCATAGTGGTGCCGCCAAGCGTTTCAAACGTACTGGTAGCGGAAAATTCAAGCGTTCACAAGCTTTCACTAGTCACATCCTGACCAAGAAAAGCACCAAACGTAAACGTCAGCTGCGTTCTACCCTGACTGTCTGCAAAGCAGATCATATGTCAGTGCGTAAGATGCTGCCTAACCTGTAATTAAGGAGTTTTCCGATGCCTAGAGTTAAACGCGGCGTTATCGCGCACGCACGTCACAAAAAAGTTCTGGATCAGGCTAAAGGTTATTACGGTCGTCGTAAAAACGTTTACCGTGTAGCTGTCCAAGCCGTCACTAAAGCAGGTCAATATGCTTACCGTGACCGTCGCCAGAAAAAACGTAACTTCCGTACACTGTGGATTGCGCGTATTAACGCTGCAGCCCGTGATTGCGGTTTGTCATACAGCCGCCTGATTGATGGCCTGAAAAAAGCGTCTATCGAAATCGATCGTAAAGTACTGGCTGATATCGCTGTACACGACGAAGCGGCATTCGCAGCCATTGCGGAAAAAGCAAAAGCAGCATTGGCTAACTAATATCGCTGTTTAGCGATGGCCATAGCGCTGTAGTTAAGTCGAAAAAGGGCCGCCACGACGGCCCTTTTTTGTTTCTGATGAATGGGGGAAATATGGCTGAACTGGCGTCACAGTTACAGGCTTTGGAAGATATCACGGCGGCAGCCAGACAGGCTGTGGCTGAAGCAAAAGATAACCGCGCTCTCGATGATGTTCGCGTTGAATATCTCGGCAAAAAGGGCAAGATCACTGCCTATCTGAAAGAACTGGGTAATGTGGGTGTGGAAGAACGCCCGGTGATTGGTAAGTCTGTTAACCTCGCCAAGCAAGAAGTCACTAGCCTTGTAGAACAACGTGGCAAGGCGTTGACGCAAGCGGCGATGGATGCGGCACTTAAAGCTGAAACTGTTGATGTGACTTTACCCGGCCGTAATAGTGAGGTTGGTGGTCTGCATCCGGTTACCCGCACACTGCAACGCATTGAACGTTATTTCCGCAATATCGGTTTCGATGTGGCAGAAGGCCCTGAAATTGAAGACAGCCATCATAATTTCACCGCATTGAATATTCCGGAAACCCATCCGGCTCGTGCAATGCACGATACCTTTTATTTTGACGCCGACAAACTGCTGCGAACGCATACGTCGCCAGTTCAAATTCGTGTGATGGAAGAGCAGCAACCCCCCTTGCGACTCATTGCACCAGGTCGCGTCTACCGTTGTGATTCGGATTTAACGCATACGCCAATGTTCCACCAAGTCGAAGGCTTGATGGTCGATGAAAACATCAGCTTTACCGATCTGAAGGGCGTGTTGTCTGACTTCCTGCAGGCCTTCTTTGAGAAGCCGCTGAAAGTGCGTTTTCGTCCTTCTTATTTCCCATTTACTGAACCATCAGCCGAAGCGGATATCGAGTGTGTGATTTGTGGTGGTGAAGGCTGCCGCGTGTGTAGCCATACCGGCTGGATTGAAATTCTCGGTTGCGGCATGGTTCACCCCAACGTGTTTGAACACGTCAATATCGACAGCGAGAAATACCTCGGTTTTGCGTTTGGTCTCGGGGTCGAGCGGATGGCGATGCTGCGTTATGGCGTTAATGATCTGCGTCTGTTCTTTGATAACGACTTGCGCTTCCTGAAGCAGTTCAGTTAATCGGCGGGATAATAACAATGAAGTTTAGTGAAAAGTGGTTACGCGAGTGGGTTAACCCAAACCTGGATACCGAGGCACTGGTAGAAAAACTGACCAATGCCGGTCTGGAAGTGGATGCTGTTGAACCGGTTGCCGGTGAGTTCAGTGGCGTCAAAGTTGGTCAGGTCAAAACCGTTGTGCCTCACCCTGATGCCGATAAACTGCGTTTAACCACCGTTGATGTCGGCGAAGCTGAGTTACTGAGCATCGTTTGTGGTGCGAGTAATGTCCGTGAAGGCTTAAAAATCCCTGTCGCGGTTATTGGTTCCGTTCTGCCAGGTAACTTTAAGATTAAACAAGCCAAACTGCGTGGCGTACCTTCTTTCGGCATGCTCTGCTCGGCGAAAGAATTGGGCTTAGCTGAATCAGCGGATGGCCTGATGGAGCTTGCTGAAGAAGCGCCTGTCGGTGCGGATTTCCGTGACTACCTGAATCTGGATGATGTCTCCATTGATATTGACCTGACACCCAATCGCAGTGACTGCCTAGGTGTTGCTGGTGTGGCACGTGAAGTAGGTGTATTAACGTCGACAGATGTCACTGCCGTTGATTGCTCTGAAGTTAAGGCAACTAGTGATAAAACCTTTGCTGTCACTGTTAGTGCTTCAGCTGCCTGTCCACGTTATCTGGGCCGCGTCATCGAAGGCATCAACCCTGAAGCAGAAACGCCAGTCTGGATGCAGGAAAAACTGCGTCGTAGCGGTCTGCGTAGTCTTGGTCCAGTAGTCGATGTCACCAACTATGTGATGTTGGAATGGGGACAACCGATGCATGCCTTTGATCTGGATACCCTTAATGGTGGCATTCAGGTTCGTATGGGTAAAGCTGGTGAGAAACTGACGCTGCTTGATGGTCAGGAAATCGATATTAACCCTGAGACCTTGCTTATTTGCGATGAAAACGCACCGTTGGCCTTAGCTGGCATTATGGGCGGCGAGGGTTCTGGTGTAACTGATTCAACGAAGAACCTGTTCCTTGAAGCGGCTTTTTTCAGCCCAGATGCGATTGCGGGTAAAGCGCGTAGTTATGGTCTGCATACCGATTCATCACACCGTTTCGAACGTGGTGTCGACCCAGAGTTGGCACAACAAGCCATGCAACGTGCTACAGCACTGCTGCTCGAGATCGTCGGTGGGCAGGCTGGTCCGGTTACTGAGATTGTGAGTGCTGATGATTTACCTCAGCCTGCAATCATTACTTTGCGTGAAGAAAGAATTAAACGAGTACTGGGGCTTGCACTTGAAGCAGAAGAAGTCAGTGAGCAATTAACGCGTTTGGGTTTAGATCTCAAGCGTGAAAATGCCAGCTGGCAAGTCACGGTACCAAGCTTTCGCTTCGATCTATCAATTGAAGTTGATTTGATTGAGGAGTTGGGTCGCCTCTACGGTTATGACAAGCTGCCGCAAACACGTCCTCAAGGGACTGTTCTGACCAGTAACATTACAGAGACAGAAACTCAGTTGGAGCGCCTGCAAAATCTGCTGGTCGACCGCGGTTTTTATGAAGCGGTGACCTACAGTTTTGTTGAGCCAAAACTACACGCGTTGCTGGCTGAAACAGAGCTGGCTCCCATTAAACTGGCTAATCCGATTTCGGCTGACTTATCAGTCATGCGTACATCACTGTGGCCTGGCCTTATGCAGGCGTTGGTCTATAATGCCAATCGTCAGCACGACCGTGTCAGACTGTTCGAAGTTGGCCGTGTGTTCAAAGGCACACTGGATAATATTGAGCAGCATCGCCAGATCGGCGGTGTGGTGTATGGTAGCCGTCAACCTGAACAGTGGTCAGAGAAAGAGCGTACAGTGGATTTCTTTGACGCCAAAGCCGATGTCGAAGCATTACTGGCAGTGGCCGGTGGTGATATTCGCTTTGAAGCTGAGGCTCACGCAGCCTTGCATCCGGGCCAATCAGCCCGTATCTATAAAGACGGTAAAGCTATTGGTTGGCTGGGTGCATTACACCCTAAACTGAATAAACCGGTGGATATTGAAGGCCGTGTTTATTTATTCGAAATCAGCCTGTCTGCCGTGTTGCAGTCAGAGATTCCGGCATTTACACCGTTATCAAAATTCCCGGCAATTCGTCGTGATCTGGCCCTGCTGGTTGATGATTCGATCAAGGCGGGTCAAATTGAAGATTGCCTGAGCAAAGTTGATTCTGATATTCTTAAGGCATTTCAACTGTTTGACGTCTATTCTGGAGATGGAGTCGAGGTCGGTAAGAAGAGCTTGGCCGTGGCATTCCAACTTCAGCACGGTGAGCGCACGCTGACGGATGAGGAAGTAGACGCCCTGATCAAAACTGTGACTGAGACATTGGAACAGTCAGTTGGTGCAACGATAAGATCGTAAGCAGTTAATTTATTTAGAAATATAGAGGTATACATGGCACTGACTAAGGCCGATATGACGGAACAGCTTTATGATGAGCTCGGTTTTAACAAGCGTGAAGCCAAAGAACTGGTAGAGATGTTTTTCGAGGAAATTCGTACTGCCTTGGAAAAAGGAGAACAAGTTAAACTCTCCGGTTTTGGTAACTTCGAGCTCAGAGATAAAAGTGAACGGCCTGGTCGTAATCCGAAGACCGGTGAGGAAATTCCAATCTCAGCCAGACGAGTGGTGACTTTCAGACCCGGACAAAAACTGAAAGCGAGGGTGGACAGTTATGCTGGAAGCAAGTAACAACAACGAATTACCGCCAATTCCAGGGAAGCGTTACTTTACCATTGGTGAAGTCAGTGAACTGTGTGGTGTGAAACCACACGTGTTGCGTTACTGGGAACAGGAGTTCTCACAACTCAAACCGGTCAAACGTCGTGGTAACCGCCGCTACTATCAGCGACATGATGTGGTGCTGATTCGCGAGATCCGCGGCTTGCTCTACGAACAAGGTTTTACTATCGGTGGTGCTCGTCAGCAACTCGGCACAGCAACCACAGAAGTAAAAACAACTAGCGCAGTACCAAGCAACGACCAAAAAGATTTGGTTCGTGAATTACTCAAAGAACTTGAAGATTTGCGCACATTACTGAATTAGTGATGTTGAAAATGCTCACGAAAAAAGCCATTCAAACATAGTCTGAATGGCTTTTTTATTGCCATCAAAAATAGGCCCGTATATTCACAATAATTTTAAATATTTCAAACAGACTGCCTATTCTATGTTGGTAAGCTAGTACATCGAGGATTGCATAATTTGTTCTAGCCCCCTAGTATCAGTCTGAAGTATATAAACGAGCAAGCATATTTAATAACGAGAGCATTATGCCAAGATCACTTCGAATCCCACTCATAGTGATCATGTCCTTGTTCGGCACGACAGCAATAGCGGCGGAAAGCTATTCTTTTGTGTTCATGGATGAGCAGGGTGTGCCGCTCGAAGATGTGGTTGTTGAGCCAGTAGAGAATACAGGCCAGACCAAGACTAATCAGGTTGCCATTATTGACCAGGTCAATAAACGATTCAAACCAGCACAGATAGTCATCACTGAAGGCCAATCGGTCGACTTCCCGAACAGTGACAACATTCGGCACCACGTATACTCATTCTCCAAAGCTAAAGCCTTCGAACTGAAACTATACGCGGATACCCCCGAGCACCCTATTAAGTTTTCTCAGCATGGTGTTGTTGTGCTCGGCTGTAATATCCATGACACGATGATTGGCTTTATTTTCATCTCAACATCGACAGATACGGTGACGTCTGATCAGAAAGGAAATGCAGTTTTAACTACATCTCAGGCTGTAAATGAAGTCAATATTTGGCACAGAAATCAGACCACTGGACCAGAGAATCTTCGTACGCTATCCCTCATTGATCTACAAAAAAACAGCAGTGGTAGCTACGTGATTGAAATTGCCACTTTACCACCAGAGCCAACTAACAGCTTTGAGGATACCTTTGGTGGATATTCTGCGGCGAATTAAACTTCGCAATAAGATCTTTTTACTCTGTGCGGTTCTGGTTCTCGTTACAACTGTCCTCATTCAAGCCAGTTCCTGGTGGACAAGTAACCGTTTTAATCAGAAGCAGCTGCAACAACAAATCGATAATGCCGAAGCGGTTCTAAAGCAATATCTTTCTGCACAGGAATCGTTGTTGGTAACCACGGCAAAGGTGCTGGCTGCCGATTTTGGTTTTATAAGGGCCGTAGCTACCTCAGAATCACAGACTATTCAAAGTGCCCTTGAGAATCACGGTAACCGGATTTCAGCGGATGTGATGGCTTTGACGGATATGTCCGGCAAAGTTCTAAGTTCAACAACGGATGATCTGTCACTGGAGACGGAGTTAGGTGCGTCATCCGTACAGAAACTTATCGCTAATCCCGCGAAAGCCATGTTCGTTACACTGGGCAGTCGGATATATCAATTGATTTTGATTCCGGTGAAAGCCCCTCATACCATTGCCTACACGATCATGGGGTTTGAGATAGCGCAGCATAATGTGTCTGATTTGAAAACGCTTACCGGGCTAGATATCAGCTTTTTTCAGAGCGACAAACATTTACTTAGCACTACAATTCGTTCACAAAGCTTTGATGAGTTTCGCAGTGCCTTGAATCAGCAGCGAACCGATTGGTTTTTTATCAATCGTCCTGCTTACTTAACTCAGGATGTGGCCCTAGATTCAGCAACGGAGCAGCCTGTTTCTGTATTACTTATCAGTAGTCTTGCTCCTTTGTATAAGCAATACGATGACATTTTGTTGAATAACTCCAGCCTCGCTTTGATTGTGGCATTGATGGCTTCATTTTTAAGTGTGTTTTTTGCGCGTAGCTTAACTATCCCGCTACATAAACTCGCCAAAATAGCGGATGCCTATGCGAAAGGGCATTACCTTAAAAATGTGGAAATTTATGGCGGTGAAGAGGTCAGTAATCTGCAGCGCGCATTCCGTGATATGGGGCAGGAGATCAGGCAGCGTGAGGATGAGATAAGTTATCAGGCCAAGCACGATATCCGCACTGGCTTGCCTAATTTGCAAACCATCAGGGCTATTCTGACGGAACACCTTAACCCTGGTGTCAGGGTCATTTTGATTGCAATTAACATCCATAATTTTCGTCAGATAAACGACCGCTTAGGTTCGGACATTGCTGATGCCTGTTTAAGAACACTGGCCAATAGGCTCAGGGGTATGAAGCTGGATATGCTCTGCTCTGGTCGACTTGAAGGTGCTGAGTTTTTCTCTGCAATTTATGCGGATGAGACACGATCACCGATGTTAATTGTGGACGAGTATCTATCTGAACTGGAAAATGCGTTTACCGTTGCCGACCTAAGAATTAAGCTGGATATCTCTGCAGGCGTCACCCTTTATCCAGAGAATGGGATTCACGCTGATACGATGCTCAGAAGAACCTCTATCGCCCTGGATGCGGCGAGAAAGGAAAAACAACGCATTCATTGCTATGAAGATGGTGAAGACGAGATGCATATGCAGCGTCTGGCAATGATGGAGTCGTTGCGTAAGATTATTCTTTCTGATGGTGGTGATGGTGAGCTGTTTATGGTTTACCAGCCTAAAGTGCACCTGGATGGTTATGAAGATATCCGTACCGAGGCCCTGATCCGTTGGCGTCGAGAAAACAATAGTTTTGTCTCACCCGAGCTGTTTGTGAACTTAGCTGAGGAAGCATCACTTATCGTTGATCTGACGCGTTGGGTCTTTGAAACTGTCTTTAAGCAACTCAAACAGTGGCATAGCGAAGGAAACATGTTTGGCGCTGCTATTAATGTTTCCGCTCAGGATCTGGCACAACCAGGGTTTGAAGAGTTCGCTATGGAGTGTTGTCAGCGATACGGGGTCGCACCGAAATACGTCACAATTGAAATTACCGAACGCGACATCATGCACGATGAAGCGACCGTGGTAATGGCTCTGCGTAGTCTCAAGCAGTTTGGATTCACCATAGCGATTGATGACTATGGTATTGGTCAGTCTTCACTGGCTAAGCTGAAAGGGCTTCCAGTAGATGAAATCAAGCTCGATAAGAGTTTTATCATGCACCTTAATCAATCCCCCAAAGATCAACTTATCGTGCGTTCTACTATCGAGATGGCGCATGGTCTTGGTTTTGATGTGGTGGCAGAAGGCGTGGAAAACAGCGAAAGCCTGGACTTACTCAAGCAGTTCCAGTGTAACCAGGTACAGGGTTATTACATCAGTAAACCAATCGCGGCAGATGCCGTAGCAGAGTGGCGGAAGAATTATGTGGAAGAACCTTCTCAGATGCGCACTATTACTGGTTCCCAGTATAGCAAGCGGAGCTGATGGTAAATTAATCGCCACGCCCGGTGTATCTCAGATTGAAGGGGCCGCCGGAGGGGGATTGGTGCCATGGGCACAGCTTGCGGGGTATGCCAGCCGTGATGAGATTGCGGTCAATGCATTCGCGAGCCGTGGAACATTGGATGATTACAGCCTTGATGTGTTTGGGGCGCAAATCAATCTTTATGACCGTCTGGAGTTTTCAATTGCCGAGCAGGAGTTTCACGTCGATGCTCTGGATCTCAATATTCGTCAGCGTGTTTTAGGCACTAAGTTCCGCCTGTATGGCGATATTGTTTACAGTCGCTGGCCGCAACTCAGCGTCGGCATGCAATATAAAAAGCTGGATGACCCACTGGTTGCGAACCTGTTGGGAGCCGATGACGATTCGGGTACGGATTACTACATTGCAGCCAGTAAATTACATCTCGGTGCCATTGCTGGGCTTAACTGGCTATGGAATGTGACTGGACGCTATACCGAAGCGAACCAGATTGGTTTGTTGGGTTTCGGTGCTGATGGCGAAGGCTATGAATGGATGTTTGAAGCATCCACCGCGATATTATTTGGCCGACATATCGCCGTCGGTGTGGAGTACAGACAAAAGCCAGATAATCTAGGTCCGAAAGAGGACGACTGGAAAAGCGCGTTTATTGCCTGGGTACCAAATAAATACGTCAGTCTGACTGCCGGTTATATCGATCTTGGTGAAATAGTAGGGGCCGATGATCAAGATGGCCTCTACCTTTCAATCATGGGGACTTTCTGATGCGGTTACTAAAAACGGCTTTGTTGATGAGTTCCATTACCTTGTCAGCCTGTGCCATAACATCTCAACAGAGTTTGTATGACAAGTTAGGCGGGGAAGCGGGCATTGACAGTATTGTCAGTCATTTGGTGCAAAACATCGGTCAGGACAAACAGGTGTTTCATTATTTTGCCGAAGCCAATGTCAACCGTTTCAAGAAGCACTTAGCCTTGCATTTATGTGATATCAGTGACGGTCCATGTCATTACGACGGCGACAGCATGCAGCAAATTCATGATGGTATGGAAATCAATGAACGTGACTTTAACCACTTAGTGGATCTGCTGATTGATGCCATGTACAAATCAGACGTGCCACATCCAATTCAAAATCAATTACTGGCGCGGTTGGCTCCACTGAGAACCAATATTATCTATCGCTAGTTTTTAGCAAAGTGTTTTGTGTTCGAATCGTGTGCCATCATGGTGTTTGAGCACAACCCGGTTACGTCCCTGCGCCTTGGCTTCATAGAGGGCTTTATCAGCCAGTTCAATCAGTGTTTCCGGCGATAATGGTGCCTGGAAATGGCTGAAATCGATAAAACAGGCACCGATACTGATCGTTAGATTGATGCTGTGCTGTTTATAGTTAAACTCTTCTTTGGAGATGGCTTGCTTGAGACGAAGCAGGCGAGCTTCACAGCCTGCCAGCTGTTCGTTGGCAGAGACAATAAATTCCTCGCCACCATAGCGTCCTAAAAGATCGTACTCACGTAAAGTAGCCTTGAGTCGCGATGCCACCGCAGTCAGGATGCCATCGCCGGCACTGTGACCATAACTATCATTGATTTGTTTAAAGTGGTCGATATCGAGTAAAGCCACAAAAAAGCAGCTTTTATTACGCTGGGCTTCGGCCAATTGCATGGTTAGTAATTCAAGGACCGTGACACGGTTCTGTAGGCTTGTCAGATCATCGTGACTGGCTCGGTAGAGTAAATTTTTATGCAGGCGTTCTAAAGGCATAAACATTTGTCTGGAAAGCAGCAGGCTGAACAGAGTGATGAGGCCCACCAAAACAGCACTCACGACCAAGAGTGTGTGACTAAAGCGATCAAACTGCTGATGAAAGGCAGAAAGATCAGCACTCATGTACAGTGACACGTCACCGGTAGGTAAGGCATCAACATGTTGTAGCTTGCTATTAAATGTTTGCCTGTGCCACGGAGCTAACGTCGGCGTTAGTGGTTTAAACGTCGAATCAGTTTCCACCTCATTATCTGGATTATTAGCAAGTGAGTAAGGCCTCGACTTTGATTTGATGGTGATATCCAAGCCGGTAATAGCGTGAGCATGCTCAAGTTTTTCGTTATCAATAGCTAAGCCAGCAATAGCGATACCAACAGGGTGTGGTGCCTTGATTTGAGAGACGACTAACCAGTAGAAACCGCCATTCAACGCCACCACCTTAGGCTCATTTGTCATATTCTCGAGCAAAAGTCTTAGTCTGGCGTAGGTATACTCAGGTGTCAGGGGGTGCAGACTGGCCAGCTTCTGACCAGTCATATCACTGATGACTAAAAAATCCAGACCGACGCGTCGAGCATGATTCTCAACCATGCTATCAATGGTGTCTGGGTCACCATCGGCTATCGTTTGTCGAAAGCCATAATCAGTGACGATCCCTTGAACTGAAGTTTTAAGTAACGCCGCTTGTGACTGGAGATAACTGTGAAGGAAATAATCAGCTCGCTCAAACTGCTGCTCGGCCACAGTCAGACTATAGCGTTGCCCGACCCACCATGCACTGATAAGAATCGTGCAGCTGGTGATGCTGATCATGGCAACGCATAGCCAATATATGAGGCGGGTGAGTGATGTCACTCTAGTGCGGAATTTTTATCAGTATCACAAGCTGATGCTAATACGAGACAAGCTTTCTGACAATAATTACCTTCACAAAAAATGTTTAAATCACAAACAAATCTACAAATTCATGTACCGGCATTTCCGATAAACGTGCTTCATCGTTGCAGACCTCAAGTATGGCTTTCTGCTGACGTTCAGGGAAGCGACGTGCCAGATTGGTTTTGAATTTTCTGACCAGTTCAGGAATGCCTTCACCACGACGACGACGGTGACCAATCGGATATTCCACGACAACCTGTTCGGATTGCGAACCATCCTTGAAGAACACTTGTATGGCATTGGCGATGGAGCGTTTTTCAGGATCCAGATAATCGTGGGTGAACTCGGTTTTTTCCACACACTGCATCTTGTCACGCAGGGCATCGATACGTGGATCGGCAGCCACTGCATCTTCATAGTCAGCAGCAGTCAGGCTGCCTTTGAGTAGACCAACGGCGGTCATGTATTGAATGCAGTGATCACGGTCAGCCGGGTTATTCAACGGGCCTTGCTTATCGATAATACGGATCGCGGATTCATGGGTGGTGATAACGATTTTGTCGATTTGTTCGATTTTTTTCAGGCAATCCAGCTTGTCTTTCACTTGTGGGTGTAACTGGAAGGCACACTCGACTGCGGTTTGGGCGTGGAATTCAGCCGGGAAGGAAATCTTGAACAGGACATTTTCCATCACGTAGCTGCCATAAGTTCGCTGGAACTTGAATGGCTGACCTTTGAAGAACACGTCATAAAAGCCCCAGGTCGTGGCTGTCAGCGCGGTAGGGTAGCCCATCTCACCTTTCATCGTCATCAAGGCAAGACGAACAGCACGACTGGTTGCATCACCGGCGGCCCAGGATTTACGTGAACCGGTATTCGGGCTGTGACGGTAGGTACGCAGGCTTTGACCATCCACCCAGGCATTGGAAACGGCATTGATAATGTCATCTTTGCTGCCACCTAGCATGCCAGTGACCACAGCCGTCGAGGCAATTTTTACCAACACCACATGATCCAGACCGACACGATTAAAGCTGTTTTCCAGTGCCAAAACGCCCTGAATTTCATGCGCTTTAATCATTGCAATCAGCACATCACGCATGGTGATAACTGGTTGGTCTTCATTTTTACGGTTGCGAGACAGAAAATCCGCCATGGCCAGAATACCGCCGAGGTTATCTGACGGATGACCCCATTCAGCAGCCAGCCAGGTGTCATTGAAATCCAACCAGCGCACCATGGCGCCGATATTGAACGCGGCCTGAATAGGATCTAATTGGAATTGGGTGCCTGGCACTTTACTGCCGTTAGGAACCACTGTGCCCGGTACGACGGGACCGAGCAGTTTGGTACAGGCAGGGTATGACAAGGCTTCTAGACCACAGCCCAGCGTGTCCATCAAGCAGTACCGGGCAGTATCAATGGCTTCTTTACTGGTGACCAGATAGTCGCTCACGTAGTCGGCGATATCAACCAGTACCTTATCCGGCGCAGGACGGACATTGGAAATTGCAGAAGTCATAATGTTTTTCCTCAAAAGATAAACGAACGTGGTCTAGCCGCGTTCAGCAAGTGGAACGTAAGGACGATTCTCTGGGCCGGTGTATTCGGCATTGGGGCGAATGATCTTGTTATCGATGCGCTGCTCAATGATATGCGCGGCCCAGCCGGTAACACGGGATATCACGAAAATCGGGGTAAAGAAGGCGGTGGGAATGCCCATCATGTGGTAGCTGGATGCGCTATACCAATCCAAGTTTGGGAACATATTCTTTTCACGCCACATGACCTGCTCGATACGCTCTGAAATATTAAACAGATTCATGTTGTTACCATCTTCACACAGACGGCGTGATACCTCTTTGATGGCGACGTTACGAGGGTCAGAAATGGTGTAAACTGGATGACCGAAACCAATGATGATTTCCTTATTGGCCATGCGGCGCATGATATCGGCTTCGGCCTCATCCGGGTTGACATAACGCTGAATGATTTCCATCGCTGCTTCATTAGCACCACCGTGTTTAGGGCCGCTCAACGCACCAATCGCACCACTGATAGACGAATAGAAATCTGCCAAGGTGCCTGCAATAACACGGGCGGTGAAGGTCGAAGCATTAAATTCATGTTCAGCGTAGAGCACTAAAGACTCGTGCATCGCGGCTGTGTGCAGGTCAGACGGTGATTGACCGTGTAACAGATGCAGGAAATGTGCGGCAATGGAGTCTTCATCGGTATCCAGATCAATGCGTTTGCCGTTGACACTAAAGTGATGCCAGTAAATAAGGGCAGAACCGAGGCAGGAAATCAGACGATCAGCAATATCACGAGCACCGTCGGCAGAATGATCCGCCGCTTCTGGCTCCAGTGTCCCCAATACAGAGGTGGCAGTGCGCATTACATCCATTGGGTGTGAACTGGCAGGAAGTTGTTCCAGAACCAGTTTCAGGGCATCTGGAATATCGCGCAGCTGTTTGAGTTTGGCATGATAGGCTGCAAGTTCAGCCTGATTCGGCAGATGGCCATGGATTAGCAGAAAAGCCACTTCTTCAAAGGTGGCATTGGCCGCGAGTTCCAGAATATCGTAGCCACGATAATGCAGATCATTGCCACTGTGACCGACGGTGCAGACTTCAGTCGTGCCAGCAGCAACACCGGCCAGGGCTACGCCTTTTTTCTTTTTCTGTACTTGTGTCATGGTTCTCTCCCAGCAGCTTTAGCTGCTTGTTAAATATCCAAGCTCATTCGTTCTCATTGTTATCGTTGAATAAGGCATCGAGCTTTTGCTCATAGGCGTGGTAGTCGAGGTAGTCATAGAGCTCGTTACGCGTTTGCATCAAATCGACAACATGTTTTTGGGTGCCATGCTCACGCACGGACTGGTAGACCTTCAGCGCCGCTGCATTCATCGCGCGGAATGCCGAGAGGGGATACAGCACTAGGCTTACATCGTGTGCAGCGAGTTCATCAACGGTATATAACGGTGTGCTACCAAACTCAGTGATATTGGCCAGCACTGGCACGTTGACGGCTTCAGCAAACTGTTTGTACATGGCCAGATCGGTCATCGCCTCAGGGAAAATCATGTCTGCACCGGCCTCAACGCAGGCACAAGCACGATCAATGGCAGACTCTAAACCTTCCACTGCCAGTGCATCGGTGCGCGCCATAATGACGAAGTCATCATCGGTTTTGGCATCAACGGCCGCTTTGATTCTGTCGACCATTTCAGACTGACTGACGATGGCTTTATTGGGACGGTGGCCACAACGTTTGTTTTGAACCTGGTCTTCAATATGCACAGCGCCGGCGCCGGCGCGAATCATCGCTTTAATGGTGCGGGCAATATTGAATGCACCGCCAAAGCCGGTATCAATATCAACCAGAATCGGTAAATCGGTGACATTAGTGATGCGTTCGACATCAGTGACCACATCATCCAACGTGGAAATACCGAGATCGGGCAGCCCTAGAGAACCGGCAGCGACACCACCGCCAGATACGTAGAGGGCTTTATAGCCAACACGATCGGCCATACGGGCGTGATAGGCATTAATGGCACCGATAATTTGTAAAGGATGTTCTTCCTGAACGGCTTGCCGGAAGCGTTTTCCTGCTGACATTACACTCATGCGAATTCCTCTTAGAAAAAGGCCTTGTCGGCATCTTCAGGCACGTCAACACCGGTTTGCTTAGCGCGTTGCAACAGTTCCCAGAAATAACGATAAGTGGCACGATCATGCAATTCGCCGTCGAACTGGATCGGCCCCCAGTCGGCTTGTTGTGCTGCCATCAGAATGCTGGCAGCGGCAATCACTTCGCTGTAATCGGGTTTCATGGCATCAACAATCGCTTGAATCTGTGTTGGGTAAATACTCCACATGCGTAAGAAGCCAAACTCATTACGGGCACGGGAAGCATCGGAGTGGGTGACTTCCTGATTCTTTAGATCGAGCGTCACGTTATGGGCAGGCACGACCCCGTTGGCTAAGGCGGCAGCCACGACATCGGCTTTAGCACGCGCCAAGAGACGGTGGTCAAACTGACCTGGGCTGCGCATAGCAGAGGCAGAAATAGCACCATGATGCGCACTGACAAAGTCCATTAAGCCAAAGTCGAGCACCTGTACCCAGTCGAGGGCTGCAATTTG
The DNA here is from genome assembly GCA_030148085.1 of Methylophaga sp. Lineage (GTDB taxonomy): Bacteria > Pseudomonadota > Gammaproteobacteria > Nitrosococcales > Methylophagaceae > Methylophaga. Next base: position 14,865 of record JASBUF010000043.1, read on the forward strand.
ATGCACTTCTCGCAAAGCGCCATGGGTTTCGATCAATACATGAATCGGAATTTCACGTTCGATGTGGTTATCCTGAGCGACTTTCTTGATATAGCCGATCATTTCGGCCACCTGATCAACACTGGTTGCTTTCGGAATGGTGATGTAGCTCAGCAGGTTGCCAGCGCCAGCGACCAGGATATCGACATCCTGCTGCCAGCAGTCATGGGTATAGTCATGAATACGGGCCCCGGCCATTTTGTGTTTGTTCAAATCCGAGTTCAAAACTCGCACAATCATTTCAGCATGTTCCTGCTCGGTGCCAGCAGCGGCACCATCTTCACAGTCACAGGTGATATCGAATACCGCACCAATCGTGTCCTGTAATCCCAGTGCTTTGCTGATCAGTTTTTCACTACCGGCAAAGTGTTCACAGCTGGGAATAATCGGAAACGCCTGTTCGCCTTCAAACAACGCTTCGCTTGGGTGGGTGAGCTTATTCATATTCATAGTCCGTCCTTCTTTATGCCTGACGTGGCATCAATACGGTGTAATCGAGATCGAGCACCACATTCGGGTGATACTGGCTTTTGCCATCAATATCAATATGGGTGGATTCAAGACTGTCGGCAGTCTGGTTTTTCAAACCGACCAGTCGTAAACGAAGCGCGCCGAGATTATCACGGCCGGGGAGGGCCCATTTTTCGAGCACTTCGCTCCAGCAATAAAAAGTATCGCCGCCAAAACTGGGGTTGGCATGGCTCCCAGCATTGATAGCGGCGATAAACAGAGCATTCTCTAAACCGTCATAACTCAGGGCGCGGCATACGGAAATCACATGGCCGCCATACATCAGACGTTTACCAAACGACGTGGACTGCATAGCGAGTCCATCAAAGTGCAGCTTGGCGTTATTCTGATACAGTTTGGTGGCCAGCGTATGATCGCTGTCATCGACGGTCATGCCGGCAGGGTGATTCAGGCGTTCACCTACTTCAAAGTCTTCCCATAAGCGGTTTGAACCGGTGACGGCAGTATCAAAACCGTGAGCATCGAGTTCGGCAGGCACAGGTAAGTCTTCAACGGCAACGACTTTAGCGAGTTCAGGCACAACCGTTTCAGGTGCCGGAGCGTCCAGGTTCTTTTTATGGACCATGACCCAACGAACCCATGAAATCACGGCCTTATGGTTCTGATTGAAGCTAGTGGAGCGAACAAAAACGATGCCGTTTTTGCCACTTGAGTTCTGCTTCAAGCCAATGACTTCAGTCTGTGTGGTCAATGTGTCACCGGCATAGACCGGATGTTCAAATTTAACCTCGGCATAGCCCAAATTGGCGACAGCATTGACGGAGATATCCGGCACACTTTTGCCAAAGGCAATATGAAAAGCGAGGAGATCATCGACCGTTTTGTCAGCAAAACCAAGTGAGTGAGCAACCGGTTGCGCGCAATGTGCAATGTGACGTGATCCGGTTAAAGCAATATAGAGGGCGGCATCACCTTCGGTTACTGTACGTGGTGTGGCATGAACGATGATTTCCCCTAAAGTGAAATCTTCGAAATAACGACCTTCATTGAACTGTGGCTTACTCATTGGCGAGCTCCAGATCGTGGATCATCTCACTGAGCAACAGGAAACGTTTAGCTGCAGTGACATGATGGTGTTCAACCAGTTTGCCGTTCACCAGTACAGTCCCTCGTCCGGCTTTATTAGCTTGGCTAAGCGCCTCGATAATTTCTTTGGCATTTTCAACTTCAGCCGGTTTAGGTGTGTAGGCATCGTTAGCGTAAGGTAGCTGGAAAGGGTGGACCAATGATTTACCGTCAAAACCCATATCACGACCAATACGACAGGCATATTCGAAAGCCTGCATGTCTTTTAAGTCACTATGGATGCCGTCAATAACGGCACGGCCATACGCACGCGCTGCCAGGACAACCCATGACAGACTGGTGCGTATGGCGGTACGTTCAAGCGTGGGTCTGGCATGCAGGTCCGAAATCAAATCCGATGTTGCCATAACCATACAAGCGATACGATCAGAAGCGCGGGCAATTTCTTCGGCATGTAATACTGCCAGCGGGCTTTCAATCATCACCATAATGGGTGTCTCAGAATTACCGGCTTTTTCCATCGCCTCAATGGCGGCCATCACATCGTCATGGCTTTCTATATTAGAGAAGAGAATGGCGTCAGCACCGAGATTCGCCACAGCATTCACATCGTCGTAGCCCCATTCAGAATCGAGGTCGTTCACACGAACCACGACTTCACGGTTGCCGTAACCACCTTGTTTTAAGGCATTAACGACATTGTCACGTGACTCTTCTTTGGCAGACAGCAGGATAGGGGCACCCAAATCAAGAATGATTGAGTCCACGTCCAGGCTGCGTGCCTTATTTAGATACTGCTGATTGCACCCTGGTACGTACAGCATGGAACGTCTTGGCCGGAAATAATTATTCATTCCGCTTCCTCATCTTTTTCATCAGACCACGTCTGACCTTTGATATCGATTCTATTCCAGTTAATTTGATAGTGTCAATATTTATCTTATGTCTTATATAAGATATAAAATACTGGACAATAAAAAAATAGGGGTGTAGATTGGTAGTCAAGCTAAAACAGTGCCTTATGGATATATAAGGAAAAGCAACGTAAAGCTCTCTGTTATTGATTAGATATAAAAAGGCAGTAATGGGTGACACATTTAATATGTGTTTTATATAAGAGTGGTTTGGTAGGCTATTAACTATGTTCGATAACCAAACAGGTATGACAATGAGTAAATCATCGAGTGCACCGGTGTTTAAACCGCTCTATGAACAGATCAAGGTATTTCTGACCCAGAGTCTGATTGCAGGCGAGTGGAAGCCGGGTGAGAGTATCCCCAGTGAGATTGATCTGGCTGCCCGTTTCAATGTGAGCCAAGGCACAGTCCGTAAAGCGATTGATGCGCTGGCGATGGAAAATATTCTGATCCGCCGTCAAGGCAAAGGCACCTTCGTCGCCACCCATAAAGAAGAGCAGAGCAAACTGCGCTTTTTACGCCTGACAGCGGCAGATGGTTATAAGCAGCCATTGAATAACCGCATGCTGGAATGTAAGCGGCTCAAGGCTGATAACGAAATTTCGCAGCTGACCGGCCTGAAAAAAGGCACAGCCGTTATCGAAGTACAGCGGCTGCTGATGTTTTCCGATGCGCCCAAGATCCTCGATTACATCATTGTTCAATCCAAGTATTTCCGTGGCTTGAACAGTGCTCGTATCAGTGAACATAACGGCTCGCTCTACAGCATGTACGAAACGGTGTATGGCATTCCTATGGTACGGGCGGAAGAAAAACTGACTGCCGTAGCCGCGACGCCAGAACAAGCACGCATGCTCAATGTAGCACCGGGTTTTCCACTGCTCAGAGTTGAGCGTGTGGCCTACACCTATGGCGATAAACCGATGGAGTGGCGTGTGGGTCTGTGTGTGACCGATCAGCACCACTATATGAACGAACTGGAGTAAAGCATGACCGAAGAACAATTCAGTTATAAACAGCGTGCATTGGACTATCACGCCTATCCCAAGCCAGGGAAGCTTAGCGTTGAATCCAGCAAACCCTGTGCAACAGGGGCTGAGTTGTCTCTGGCCTATACTCCGGGTGTCGCTGAACCCGTGCGTGAAATTCACCGCGATCCGGAAACCGCATATCGCTACACCAATAAAGGCAATCTTGTTGCCGTGATCACCGATGGTACTGCTGTACTGGGTTTGGGCAATGTGGGCCCACTGGCGAGTAAGCCGGTGATGGAAGGCAAGGCCGTTTTGTTTAAACGCTTCGCTGATATTGATGTGTTTGATATTGAAGTCGATGCACCGTCAGTTGATGCTTTTATTGAAACTGTCGTGAATATCGCACCGACCTTTGGTGGCATTAATCTGGAAGATATCGCAGCACCGCATTGTTTCTATATAGAGCGTGAACTGCGTCGTCGCCTGTCCATACCTGTATTTCACGATGACCAGCACGGTACTGCTGTCGTGATTTGTGCTGGCTTGCTCAACGCTCTGGAAATTCAAGGTAAACAACTGTCGCTGGTAAAAATCGTGTTCCTAGGCGCGGGAGCTGCTGGCATGGCCACCGCGCGCTTATTAAAAGCAATGGGTGCAACCGATATCACACTGGTCAATAAAACGGGTGTTTTACATAAAGGCTACGCCAATGCCAGTCCGGAAGTAGAAGACTTACTGGCAGAAACTGAGGCGCGAACCTTAGCTGATGCAATGCACGATGCTGATGTGTTTATCGGGGTGTCAGCAGCGAATGCCTTGCCTGCCGAATTAGTAAAAACGATGGCTCCGCGCCCGGTGGTATTTGCCTTGGCAAACCCCGATCCTGAAATCTTGCCTTCTCAAGCGATGGCGGTGCGTGATGACTTGTTGATGGCAACCGGCCGTTCCGATTTCCCGAACCAAGTCAATAATGCCCTGTGTTTCCCATATTTATTCCGCGGTGCATTGGATGCGAAGGCTCCTCAGGTCAGTCAGAACATGCAGATTGCAGCAGCACATGCCTTGGCGCAATTAGCCAGAAAGCCAGTGCCAGAATCCGTATTGAAAGCCTATGACTTGGACCGTTTAGAGTTTGGTAAGGACTACATCATTCCTAAACCCTTTGATCCACGGTTGAAAGAATTTGTGTCTGAAGCCGTTCGTCAGGCCAGTCTGGCTGAACAGACGGAATTAACTCAAAAGACAGGTTCTTAGCGAGACAACAGATCAGCTGATCTAAATTGAGAGAGGGGAAAGCTGATGGAACATCCCAATAAACAGTATGCCGAGCCCTATGCAGATGTGGACTTCTGCCGGGTATTCAATAATTCGGTTTTGGGTGATTTCTGGCCGGGTATCCAGCTTTATTACCCACCGGTGAAATACGCCCCATCGCTGGGGATCTACGAAGATCTGGAAGCCGCCTCACAGCGCATGAAAAGACATGCCTATGAGACCCGGGCCCACACCCTGATCTTTGACTTGGAAGATGGCTGCCGGCAGAAAGAAATGAGTCGAACGCTGCTGCGTCAGGAACTGCAGGGGCTGCGTCAACATAATAAAGAAGTCACCATCGCCGTACGGGTTAATCCATTTCGTACTTATGAATATGAAATGGATATGGAACTGGTGCGTGATATGGGCGACTGCATTGATGTCGTCATGCTGGCCAAGGCGGGTGAAGCCTATGGTGCGGCGGAAGTACGTGATTTATCGAATCTGTTGGTCAGCATCAATAATAAGATCACCATCCAGCCGATTATCGAGCATCCCAAGTCACTGAAGATTGCTCCGGATTTGATGCAATACAACACGGTTAAGCACGTGGTGTTCGGTATTCATGACTTTTCTAAAGCGATGGGTATTCACATCACTCCTGAGCACTGGACCGAAGAGCTCAAACACTTCCTTTATCAGATCATGTTCGAAGCACGCATCGCCGGTAAGGGCGTTATTGGTGGGGTGGAAACACTGATTGGATCGTCCAGCATGCCGGAGAAATTCGTTGAGCCGAATGATGTACGCCGCTGGTTGGATCTGCATGGTGAGGATGAGTCCCGTATCGTCTACAAGCATGCCTGTGAAGAATCCGCGATGGGCTTGACCGGTAAACAAGTCATCCATCCAGGCCATATTCATCTGTGCAAGGTGGCCTATACGCCGTCACCGACCGATATCAGTCAGAAAATTGCCATCCTAAAAGCCGCTATCGAAGCCGATGCTTTATTGGGTGGTGCTATCAAGTTTGAAGGGGAAATGCTCGACCCACCCATGTTCGGTAAGGCCCTGCAAACCCTGTTACGTGCCAATGCGCTACGTGCCTTGAAGCCTGAAGATCGCGAATTTGCGATGGAGGTACTACGCATGATGCCGGCACAAGTGATTCGTGAAAACTGGCCATACGGAGCGATTTTATGAGAAACCTTCCTCCATTCCCGCACTGGCACTGGCAGGTGCCAACCCACTTTAATATTGGTGTGGCGTGTAGCGACAGGCATCTGGCCACAATCACCGGCAAGACGATTGCCATGATTGTGGAAGATGACGAACTCGGCACAGATCAAATCACGTATGCCCAATTATCACGTCGCACCAATCAGTTTGCACAGTTACTGCGTAATCAAGGCATAGAGTCTGGTGAACGAGTGTTGATCCGCTTGCCTAACTCCTTGGATTATCCAACAGCCTTCTTGGGGGCAATGAAACTAGGCGCGATTTCGGTACCGACATCGACCTTGCTGACAGTGGAAGAAGTAATCTACCTGGCAAAAGATTCTGGTGCTCGCGTGTTGGTCACTGATAAAGCCTTCTGGCAGCAGTTGAAACAGGAAATCCACCAATGCCCGGAGATCCAACTGGTGTTATTGTCAGGGCAGGGTGAGTTAGATGATGTTAAACAGACAGTCACCGTGCTTGACCTGAATACGTCGATTAGCCAAATCGAGAGCTGGTTACCACCAAAAGAAACATTGGCGGATGATCCTGCCTATCTGGTTTATACCTCAGGTACTACCGGTTATCCTAAAGGAGTTTTGCATGCCCATCGTGCGATGATTGGGCGCACGCCAGCCTCTACCTACTGGTTTGATTTTGCCAGTGATAAGCAGGATCGCATCCTGCATTCTGGCAAATTCAACTGGACCTATGTTTTGGGTTCGGGATTGATGGATCCTTTGTATCTGGGTAAGACCGTGATTGTGCATGAGGGAAAGAATGACGCCAATCTGTGGACGCGCCTGATTGCTAAGCATGAAGCGACTATCTTTATCGGTGTACCCACGATTTATCGTCAACTCTTACAGAAAACGGAAGCTGGCAAGTCTGATGTGCCTAGTTTGAGACACTGTATGAGTGCTGGCGAGCATCTTTCAGATGAAGTGCTGACGCAGTGGAAGGAACGTTTTGGCATTGATATCTACGAAGCTGTCGGTATGTCTGAGTTTTCCTATTACTTATGTGAGACCAAGTCGCGTCCAATTCGTCCTGGTTCTGCCGGTTTTCCTCAGCCGGGTCACAATATCAAGTTGCTTAACCCTGACACGCTGAAAGAAGTAAAAGTCGGTGAAGAGGGGATGATTTGTGTGCCTGACAGCGATCCTGGTTTGTTTATCGAGTATTGGAATCTGCCAGAGGAAACCGCTAAATTACGCCATGATGGCTGGTTTTTTACAGGTGATTACGCGCGCTACGATAAAGATGGTTATCTTTGGTTTTTGGGCCGTAAGGACGATATTATTAAAAGCTTCGGCTACCGCGTGTCACCCTATGAAATCGAGCGAGTGTTCAAATCTCACCCCGCGGTCAGTGATTGTGCAGCGATCGGTGAAGAGATCGGCAAGGATAAAATTCTGGTTGTGGCTTATGTCATTTTGCATGACGGAGAGGCCATTACCGCCGATGAGCTACACAGTTTCGGTAAACAGCATTTAGCTGCCTATAAAGCGCCGAAAGTGGTGTACATCGCCCGTGATTTTCCTCGAACTAAGAATGGAAAGATACTGCGCCGTGAGGTCAGCCCGCAAATCGCGCTGGAGCGGTCCGATACGTAAATTTTTGTTGATCAATCGATGCTTTTCAGCACATGATTAGCGCATGGCAGATATTGAAAAGCATCAATCCGATCAGTTACGCAAAGTCTTTTTTGTTTCTGATCGCACCGGACTCACCGCTGAATCCTATGGCAAGTGCCTGCTCGCGCAGTTTCCTGACCTCGAGTTTGAAACCGTCACGCTGGCCTTTGTAGACACGGTAGAGAAAGCGCAACATGCACTGGAACAGATCAACACAGCCAGTCAGGAGTCAAAGCTTGAACCGGTGGTGTTCAGCACCCTGGTCAATGATGACGAGCAAAGCATTATTGAAAGTGCTGATGCCTGCGTGATCAGTCTTTTTCACAGCTTTATAGGCTCCCTTGAAAGCTTTTTTGGTGTAGAATCCTCACACAAACAGGGCGTCTCTCGAATTTCGTTCAGCGATACGACATACCAGAGACGTCTTGATGCGATTGATTTTTCGCTCGTTCATGACGACGGTGTTCGTATCGACCACTATGCTGAGGCCGATGTGATTCTTGCTGGCGTGTCGCGTTGCGGCAAAACGCCCACCAGTCTGTATCTGGCGATGAACTTCTCGCTCAAAGTGGCTAACTACCCGCTGACCCCGGAAGATATGGAGTCAGATGAGTTGCCACAATGCCTGCAGGATAATGTGCATAAACTCGTCGGACTGACTATCAAGCCAGTGCCGCTGAGCCGTATCAGGCGACAGCGTCGGCCGGATAGTGATTATTCGTCGTTGGAAATCTGCCAGGCAGAGCTACAGAAAGCGCAATCCATGTTTGATAAAGCGGATATTCCCGTTTTTGAGACGACGGATACTTCGATCGAAGAAATCTCCAGCCGTGTGGTACGTGCCCTTGGGCTCGGCCGGGAGCGGGTGAGAGAATCAGTACTCATGTTTAATAAAACGATAAAAGCAAGGTAGTTATTACTATGACGGAATACGTTGTCTCTCTGGATAAGCTGTGCATGGAGGATGTCGGCAGAGTTGGTGGCAAGAACGCCTCATTAGGCGAAATGCTGCAAAATCTGGCCCCCCTCGGCGTGGCGGTTCCAAGTGGTTTTGCCACCACGGCTGATGCCTACAGAGAGTTCCTCGCCCACGACGGCCTGCAGGACAAAATTAACGATCGTTTACGTGATCTGGATGTGGATGACGTCAACGCCTTGCAACAAACCGGTCGCGAAATTCGTGACTGGATTATGACCATTCCTTACCCGGCAGCGATGGAAAAAGCCATCGATGAAGCCTATGCCGGTCTGGAAAAAGAATACGGTTCAGAAACCAGCTACGCCGTGCGCTCATCTGCTACAGCAGAAGATCTGCCAGACGCGTCGTTTGCTGGCCAACAGGAAACCTTCCTGAATGTTTCTGGCCTCGACAACATCAAAAAACAAATTCGTGAAGTATTCGCATCGCTGTTCAATGACCGTGCGATTGCTTACCGCGACCACCAGGGCTTCGATCATTCAGAAGTTGCTCTGTCTGCCGGTGTGCAGAAAATGGTGCGTTCTGATATCGCCAGTGCCGGTGTGGCATTCTCACTCGATACCGAAAGCGGCTTCCGCGACGTAGTTTTCGTTACCGGTAGCTACGGACTGGGTGAAATGGTCGTACAAGGTGCGGTTAACCCTGACGAATTTTACGTTCACAAACAAACATTGGCTGCGGGCCGTCCGGCTGTTTTACGCCGCACCGTCGGTCAAAAAGCTATCAAAATGGTCTACTCTGGTGAGTCTAAATCACCTGTAAAAACCATTGACGTCGAAGGAAACGACCGCCTGCACTTCTGTCTGACAGACAAAGAAGTAGAAGCGCTGGCAGAAATGGTTGTGACCATTGAAAAACACTACCAGCGTCCAATGGACGTTGAATGGGCTAAAGATGGTAACGATGGCCGTATCTACATCGTTCAGGCACGTCCTGAAACCGTTCAAAGCCGCACTAAGAAAAACCTCCGTGAATCTTACGCGCTGAAACAAGAGGGCAATTTGCTGGCTGTTGGTCGTGCCATTGGTAGCAAGATTGGTCAAGGTAAAGTGCGTTTGCTGAACAGCCTGGATCAAATGGACAAATTTGAAGTGGGCGACGTGCTGCTGACTGATATGACCGATCCTGACTGGGAACCGATCATGAAGCGTGCTTCTGCGATTATCACCAACCGTGGTGGTCGTACCTGTCACGCAGCGATCATAGCACGTGAGCTGGGTATTCCTGCGGTTGTCGGTTGTGGTGATGCCACTGAGAAAGTCCTTGAAGGCAGCAATGTCACCGTGTCTTGTGCTCAAGGTGACGAAGGTAACATCTACGAAGGCCTGCTTGAGTTCGAACACAAAGTCGAAGAACTCGACAATATGCCAGAACTGCCAGTCAAGATCATGATGAACGTCGGTAACCCTGATCGTGCATTCAGTTTTGCCCAATTGCCGAATAAAGGCGTGGGTCTGGCCCGTCTGGAATTCATCATCAACAACATGATCGGTATTCACCCGAAAGCGTTGATGAATGCTGGTCAAATGGAAGGTGACGTCAAACAAGCGATTGTTGAACGTACTACCGCCTACGGTGACCCGGTTGAGTTTTACATCAGCCGTATCGCAGAAGGTGTTGCAACGATTGCTGCTGCTTTCTACCCAGAAACCGTTATTGTTCGTATGTCGGACTTCAAATCAAACGAGTACGCTAACCTGATCGGTGGCCCGCTGTTTGAACCGCATGAAGAAAACCCGATGATTGGTTTCCGAGGTGCGTCGCGTTACAGCTCTGACGACTTTGCCGAATGCTTCAAACTCGAACTTGAAGCGATGAAACGCGTTCGTGACGAAATGGGCCTGACCAACGTGGAACTGATGATCCCGTTTGTTCGCACCACCAAAGAAGCGGACTCCGTCGTTAAGATCATGAAAGAGAACGGTCTGGAACGTGGCAAAAATGGTCTGCGTTTGATCATGATGTGCGAACTGCCATCTAACGCTGTTCTGGCTGAAGACTTCCTCGAATACTTCGATGGTTTCTCTATCGGCTCTAACGACATGACACAGCTGACGCTTGGTCTGGACCGTGACTCGGCACTGGTAGCTGAATCGTTCGATGAACGTAACCCTGCGGTTCTGAAGATGCTGGATATGGCAATTAAAGCCTGCCGTGATGCTGGCAAATACGTTGGTATCTGTGGCCAGGGCCCATCGGATCACCCAGATCTGGCGGAGTGGTTGTTGGAACGTGGTATCAGCAGTATCTCGCTGAACCCAGATACCGTAGTCAGCACTTGGCAGCGACTGTCAGAAATCAACGCTAAATAAAACGCGATTATTGCTATTCCCCGACCTATTCAAGTAGGTCGGGGTTTGCTAATATACTCGCCGTCGTTAACTTGGTCCGCTTCTGGACAGCACACAGTTAATACAATATTCGTCGGGGCATGGCGCAGCCTGGTAGCGCACTTGCATGGGGTGCAAGGGGTCGTAGGTTCAAATCCTACTGTCCCGACCAAATTTCCAAAATTAAAAAAGCCTGTAAAGCCGCATTTTTAAAGGTTTTACAGGCTTTTTTGTTTCCTAATTCCGAACCAACAAAATTCAAAAATTGGCACCAAATTGGCACCATTTGGCACTTTTGGTGCCAATTAAGTGCCACTTAAAATACGACTTTTCCTCTGACGTATTTGTGGCTCTAATTGCATACACTTGGCCATAAAACTCAAAGTGACTATGTGCTGATATTTTTCAGCCGTTTACTGCTTTTGGTTGTTTGTGTCTTGTTGTTAAATATGAAATGACTTATGGTGAGGCAGGCACAAGCTAGGGCTTAGGTGTTTACAAAACTGCTAACCTAGCAGTCTCAGAAATTAGCAATCACTTGTCTATCAGTCATCACACAATATATTTCTGGAATCATTACTGAGCTGAAAAATCCAATCTCTGAAAACAACACTGGGAACTGAAGAAATGGATATCGAGAGTTATTTAGAGAGTAAAGGAATAGGCTATGAGGAGTTGAGTGAGCCTGAAAGGAGAGCAATATCTAACTTTGCCGTTATCTGGACACTTTTTGAGGCCAAGTTGTTAGATGAAAATGCTTCAGCATTAAAGATCCATGAGAAAGCAAAAGAATGGATTGATAACTATGGAACAGATGAACACTTTATAGACACTCACCTGGATTATTTCAGAAACAGATATGTCGATGGTGTTGAGTTGAATTATAGGTATGGGCGTCTTTATTTAAGAAAAAATGACCTAGCTCCTTTAGTCACGGGAGTGTTGCTGAAACAAATAGATGATCCAATCAGTAAATTAACTTCTTGCCTTATTATTATCCTGCGCTATAGAAATAATTACTTTCATGGAATCAAATGGGCTTATCAATTTAGAGACCAGCAAGACAACTTTGAGACAGCTAGCAGTATCCTTACTTGGTGTATTGATAGATATGACCATTAGCTTGTCTTGTAAATTAATGTCTTGCCTCACTCGAAATGAAAACTTGGATTTGTTATAAGGATGTTCGAAATAAATATGGAATACATCTCAATTGCTGTTTCAATAATGGCTCTTTCACTAAGTGCATTTACATTTTATTGGGTTCAATTGAGAGTCAAAAACAAACTCCATTTAGTACGAATAGATAAAATCGCTGAATTCAAAGAACCATTATTTGCCTTAGTCAATAGCGGCACTAAAGATATTCTCATCACTTCTGTTCTTGGTCATTTCATTGATAAAGATGAACTAGGTGGCACATATCCAGCCCAACGTGTGGAAATAGGTGAGGGCGCGTCTATGCTTCTTAAAGCTGGAAGCGCCGTAGAGTGTAAGATTAGCTTTTTAGAAGATTTTACTAATGCATTTATAAAGCAAGGTAAGTTGATTGAAAGTACATTACCTGAGATTTATGAATATGTTTTCGAGATAGAAGTCAGTTGGGTTGACTCAAAGGCACAGAGTCATAGTGGAAAAGCCCAAATTGCGAAATATGGATTCAGTGAAAATATGGGAGCCAGGATGTTTTCCCCATTACAGGCTAAGCATGACTTATACAAAAAGACAGGGAAAGTTTAGTGAAGAATAAAAGGTTATCCCCTGCAGCAATAATTGCTCTAAAAGAAGCTCTCTGCAGTATTTATTGGTACAAAAATGAATTGAGGAGTTTTTTAAGTAACTGTCTGAATGACAGAGGACTTGTTGCCTCACTGGATTGGAATGCTTATAAGCGTCAAATAGTCTCTGATTTGGTAGATATTCTATGTGATGATCAAGAGAGATACTTATCAGCATTGACTAAGTTGTGCTACGAAACTATCAACCTAAAGAGCTTTTCTCATCTAAAACAACTTGATGGTGGGGAGCAAAAAGCAAGAAGAGCTGAAGAGGCCGTATCTCAGTTACGCGAGTTAGTTGAGCCTCACCAAGAAATAGTTAAAGAACAAGAAAATATTGAGAAGAGAAAAAAAGAGTTCAGTGAAAAGCTAAAATCCAATAAAGCTGTAAGGGAAAAACTTTCTGAACTTAATAAGCATTTTTTGTCAGTTGCTACTTCATCCGATCCACAGCGAAAAGGCTATGATTTGGAAAAGTTAATGTATGACATATTCGAACTCTTTGACTTGGATCCGAAAGCCTCTTTCAGAAATCTTGGTGAGCAAATAGATGGTGCATTTAATTTGGAAAGCACTGAATATCTATTCGAAGCAAAGTGGAAAAGTGGTTTGATTGGAGTTCAAGAGCTGGATGCTTTTTCAGCTAAAGTAGCAAGGAAGCTTGATAATACTCTGGGCGTATTTCTGGCAATGAATGGGTATTCTCAAGATGGCATAAATGCACACTCAGTCGGGCGACCTAATATTATCCTGATGGATGGCTCTGATTTGATGGCAGTATTGGAGGAGAGAATCGACCTTGTGACATTGTTGATCAGGAAGAAGCGTCATGCTGCACAGACTGGAGAAATTTTCCTACCCGCTTACAGATTAGAACTCTGAATAAGGATATGCCTCAGCAGCCTTCCTTAAAATGATTCATTGAATTAGTACTTGGACTAGATAGTATTTAATCAAATGAATGTTGAAGTTTTCTTTTTATTGCTTGTGAATTTGAGCTTTTTTTATGAGAACAATAGGTTTTTATGTAGGTTAATTTTTGGTGCCATTTTAGTGCCACACCTGATTTAAGGTGTTGATAAATAATTGAAATTTAAAAATTTAGCAATCGAGGATAAAGTTTCAAATCCTACTGTCCCGACCAAATTTCTCAAATTAAGAAAGACTGTAAAGCGAGATTTTTAATGTTTTTACAGGCAAATTTCTTTTAACAAAAAACTTCTGTTACCTGACATCAATCTCTACTCGACGGTTTTTAGGTTCTGGTGTGTTGTCAGGTGTATCGACAAGCAATTGATATTCACCTTTACCTTCGGTAGTGATGATCTCCGCAGCAATTCCCATCTCAATCAGCGCTTTTTGGACTTTCAATGCTCTTCGCAACGATAACTCTTCGTTGTAATGGTATGAAGCAGCAGTATCGGTGTGACCGATAATCGAAATTGCGGCAACCTGACGATTAGTAATTTCATCAAACACCGCCTTCGCTTTGATTTTCGACTCCGCAGTCAACTCATCTTTGTCCAATAGAAAATAGAGTTTTGCATGATAGGGAGCAGGGGGGAGTGCAGATACGGCGTCTCCAAAGAGTTCATTTAACGCATCAGCATCACCGGTAAAGGTCTGGAATTGATCACCAGAGACACTCATACCCTCGTAGTCCCCCTCAAGCACGTGTTCCGACCCGTCTATAAAAGTCACAACGACTGTACCTACGCGACCTTCTTCAGGCATCACGATATAAGTTTCTGAGGGAACGAAGCAAAACGGTGATTTAGCTTCACTGAGTTGGAGTGGTGCTTTTATACTCTGACGAAGATCAGACACACGTCTTTCAGGTCCAAGGCTGTTCACCATGTCGCTGTATGTGGCACAGCCGGCCAGCGTGAACACAAAACTCCCGAGAGCCAGAGTTCGAATGCAATAGCTCCTCATGGCTTGGGATCGACTTTGATTGAAAACTCAGTACCACGAACGGCAAGAATGGCTGCAGGCGTTTTCACTTTCAGTGCGCCCGGAGTCTTCTCAGTCATTTTCCCTGCAATAACAGATAAAGTGCCATGTTTGACTGAAATATCAGCAGAGCCCTTATGAGTCTGCGTATCAAAGTTGAACTGGTCTAATTTCATCACGGTGTTAGGGCCCATGGAAACCCTCGCATCATCATGCATCAACATGCCAACGCTACTCTTATCAGCGGTAGTCACTTCATCCTGAGCAAACAATTCATCGCCCAATTTCGCATCAATAATCTCAGAGTCACGTTGAATGCTAACGCTACCGGTGAGGGTTTTAATCACACCAATAGAATCATCGGCAAATACATTTGGCAGGTAAAAAATGAACAGAAGTGGGGTTAGGTAGAATGTTTTTAATTTGGCCATTGTTGTTCCCTCTTGATTTATCTTTATAAAGAGTTACGTTAAAGCAGTGCTTTTAGATAACTCGAGCCTTCATTCATACAATCAAAAGCATGCAGACCTAGTTCATTGGCTAAATCTACACACACATCTATACCCCGGGAACTATTCCCTCTCGGGTCTAATCTCGGTGAGTAACTGGCAATACTGAGTTGGCGGTTGACCACAGCCACAACCCCTCCAGCAACGCCACTTTTAGCAGGTACACCGACCTTGTATGCCCACTGACCTGAATAGTCGTACATACCGCATGTGAACATGATAGAGAGCATGTCTTTGACTCTGTTTATGTCGAACACTTCCATGCCAGTGATGGGGTTGCTGCCTAAGTTAGATAACGTCGCTCCCATAATTGCCAGGTCACGACAATTGACCAGAATCGAGCATTGCTTGAAATAAAGGTCCAGTGCCGCATCAATGTCTTCAGGCACCATGCCAAAGTTGAGTAGCAAGTGCCCGATAGCCCTATTTCTATGTCCAGTTCGTGATTCTGATTCGTACACTGACTGATCGATAGACAGCGCTCTACCAGCAGCAGCACTGAAGCGCCCGAGTAATTGCTCAAAAGCCTCATCGCGGTAGTAGTCGTACAGAAGCGCTGAAACTGTGATCGCACCAGCATTAATCATTGGGTTAAACGGACGGTTAGTACCTGGCTCAAGCTCGATGGAGTTGAATGCGTCACCGCTTGGCTCAACACCAACATGCTTTGAAACTTCATCGGGACCATGTGCTTCAAGCGCCATACCGTAGGCGAAGGGTTTAGAGATAGATTGAATGGTGAAGGTCTTATCTGACTCACCGGTTTCATGAATTCGACCATCTGCCGTCACGACGCAAATTCCGAAATCATCAGGGTTTGCTTTACCCAGTTCTGGAATATAAGTGGCGACTTCACCGGCGTTATTAGAAGCATGTTTTTCGTACATGCTTTCAACCAACTCTTGCAACCAATCACTTCGTTCTTGTCTTGCTTCAGTCATTTGCACATGCTTCCTACTATTATTTTTATACCACCATTGGATTCCTAGAATGGTGTCTTTAGCTAGTATCGAGCAACAATCGTGCCTCAAGATGAATTGGTTGTCTTGTCAGAATTGTGAAGTGGTTCACGCTCAGTGGGTGTGTCATTTTCATCGATTTTACAGTGACGAATTGACCGTGAGTAAATGAGTGGAAAGTGAATTAGCTGCACCAATTAAATGCGTTTAGTGTCTGAAATGCACCTATTTGGGTCTTTGAAAATGGTTATATTAAATACCTATTTATTCTTTTAACTCAATAAAATAGGCGTAATGCCGTTATTGTTTTATGGAGTGATTATTGCTTTAAATAATTAAGACGAACCTCAGTGAAAAGCGGCATACTCAGGTCAAACTCTGTGGCATTGATGCTTAATGTGAATAAAAATATCGAGTCACTCAAAGCGGTTTCTAACTTCACGAGGCAATGGGCTGCGCCTTTCGGGCTCTTGGTGTTGATCTCTTTCTATCTGCTAGAAACGATTCCATTTCAGCAAGTCATTCGTAACTATACTTTCGACCTATATCAGAACGTATCCCCCAGAGAGCGAATTTCTGCACCAGTAGTGATTGCCGATATTGATGAGGCAAGCTTGGAGAGTTTTGGTCAGTGGCCATGGCCAAGAAGTCTACTGGCTAAACTTGTCGATAAAATCGGCGAGGCAGCTCCTGCAGCTATTGCACTTGATATCATCATGCCGGAGAAAGATCGTTCATCACCCTGCGAATTAACGCGTTTTATTCCGGACGTGGATGAGCAGCTCAGGACGCGTGTTTGTAACTTGCCAGGCAATGATGATCTACTTGCTTCCGCGCTTAGGGCTAACAATGCTGTTTTGGGTGTAGCGGGCATTCAGAGTACTGTTAAACCGGAGCTTAATCCGGCACCAATGATAGTCAATGGCAATGATCCTAGTCCCTACCTGACAAAGTTCAGTTCAGCTCTAACAAACATAAAACAACTCCAGGATGCTGCTGCCGGACAGGCCATATTGAGTACAGAAGTTGAGCGTGGTGTTATTCGGCGAGTGCCATTGATCGCGGCTGTTTCAGATACGATCCTGCCTTCACTTTCACTGGAAATCTTGCGTATTGCCACAGGCCAATCCGCTTTTAGAATCTACAGTGAAGATTCAGGGATTGATGCTGTTTCGATTGCTGATCTTGTTATTCCAACTCAAAGTGATGGTTCAGTGTATGTGCACTACAGTCAGCATGAACCCGAACGTTTTGTCTCAGCTGCTGACATTCTGAATGACAACATCAATCCCGACCTCTTAAAGCAACGACTGGTGTTGATTGGGTTTTCAGGATTGGGATTGGTCGATTTCCCAACCACTGCAATAGGTGATCGTGTCCCGGGTGTTGAAATTCATGCCCAGATTTTAGAGTCGATTTTTGATGGCACCACATTACTGAGACCTGAGTGGGCTAAATGGCTCGAGGCAGTACTAATTTTATTAGCGGGACTTGCAGTTCTCATTTTCCTGCCTAGGCTCAGAGCAGGAGTGCAAGTAAGCCTAACATTAACCTTCTCTCTAATCGTAATCATTGTCGGCTTTAGCCTGTATCAACAGCAACAGTTATTGATTGACGTGGGTTCACCATTACTGATGTTTGCCTTGCTCTATATCGCGATGCTTGCTGATTCTCTGATACGCGATGAAGATCAGATTGAAGTGCTCGAGGTTGACTTAAGGTTACAGCGTGAGGAAGCGGCCAAAGTACAAGGTGAAATGGAGGCGGCAAAACGTTTCCAGATGGGTATCCTTCCGAATCCAGCTACAGCCTTTGAGGGTGAGTCACGCTTGGATATTGCAGCAATAATGGAGCCTGCCAAGATGGTAGGTGGTGACCTGTATGACTTCTTCCGGCTAGATGAAAATCATATTTTCTTTTCGTTAGGTGATGTCTGTGGCAAAGGGGTGCCTGCCAGTTTGTTTATGGTTATCAGTAAAACCTTATGTAAGAGCGTAGCGCTCAGAGATGGTGCTGATTTTATGCAATTGGGTAAATTAATCAGTCAGGCAAACAAGGAAATTGCTCGAGATAATCCAGAAATGCTATTTGTGACTGCGTTTATGGGCATCATCAACCTCACAACCGGTGAGTTGATCTTCTGCAATGCCGGTCACGAGCGGCCTTTGCTTGTCGCACCTAAATGTAAACCCAGAGAGCTCACCGAGGCTAGTGGTCCTCCTATCAGCATCATGGATGACACTGAGTACGAAACGTTTACATATAGGCTTTCTAGTGAAGAGTTCATCTGCATCTTCACTGATGGAGTGACCGAAGCAACGAATTCAGAGAAAGAGCTATTTGGTAAAGATCGGCTCACTGAAGGATTAAGTGAACTGCGTAAGACTGACACGGCACAAACCGTGCTTAACAAAGTTTGTGATCAGGTGCATGCCTTTGTCGGTGATGAGGAACCGGCCGATGATCTCACGATGATGGTAGTGCGATGGCAGAATCATAAAAACTTATGAAAATAGACAACTAGGAGAAGTGGATGGAAATCGGAGAAGAAATCCTCGAAGGGGATGTTGTAAAAATCAATCTATCAGGTCGAATGGATCTGGCGGGCGTCAATGCTATTGAGAGTGACTTTACTAGCATGACTGCTGCACCAAGAATGTCCGTGATTGTTGACATGAGTGGTGTCCCATACATGTCCTCGATTGGAATTCGTTCGTTACTTATTCGCGCCAAGTCTGTAACTGGTCGAGGTGGAAAGTATGCTCTTACCGGCTTGCAGAGTGATGTCTTGAATGTGTTACACGTCTCAGGGATCGATAAGCTGATCAAGATTTGTGATGATGTAACAGCCGCCCGTGAATGCGTTAAATAGCGCGCGGTAATTGCTTTGACACAACAGACTAGTCATCAACAATCGGTCTCACTGACAATCCAAAACCGTATAACTGAGATCGCACGAATGAGCCTGTGGCTGACTGGAAGTCTAGGTCGGTGCGGTTTGTCACGCGAACTTCAGTTCAAGTTTGATCTTTGTGCAAATGAGGCTGTGACGAATATCATTTCGTATGGATTCCCTGCAAAGGGTGACCATCAGATTTTACTTCACCTGTTGGTTGATCATGGTAAAGCCGTCTTAGAAATTGAGGACGATGGTATAGCCTTTAACCCACTGCAGGTTCCTGAACACGTCCAACCCAAAAGCTTAAGTGAGGCAAAAATTGGTGGTTTAGGAATTGATTTGATTAGACACTATATGGACCGTGTGGACTATGTCAGAACTCAAAACATTAACAAGCTCTCAATGCAGGTTGATTTACCTGAAGCTGATGTCTGAGGCATGAGAAAAACTGTGACTTGTTTCGCATTTTTCTTTGCTGTAACTTACATGTTAAATAAAGATCTCGCTCCATTGGTGGCAGGATCTCCCTAATTCATAAACTAGGATCTTGAATGGAAGCAAGAGCTGAATCTGAATGTGGTCAATTGATAAGCTGGGGATTATTCGAGGTTATCGAAACCGGCGCGAAACATATCATCGGTCATGCCAGTGCCTTCGGTTTTGATGTGATTACCCAGGAACTTGCACATATCGATTTTAATGCGAAAACCAAATCGGGTATTGCCGTGACCAAAACCGGCATCCTCTATCACCTTCACGGTAAACCCCTTAAATTTGGTGTGAAAGGTCACCATCAACTGCGTGATTTTGTCGACATTCACCAGTGCACAATTAAAGTGCTTAAAGTCTGAGTTCTGGATAGTTCAGGCAGGAATAGAAATCGCGAACGCTGTTCGCTGTCACTATTTCGTCTTACAAGATTAACCAGACTGCCATCAATCCATTGTATTAGCTTTTAAAGACTACAAGCAAAGGTCATGTTCCGCATAGTGGTAATTTAGTGGAATGGTTTGATTTATATAGTAAATCATCCAGCACTTTTTAAACTCTAATTTCAATGGATATATCTCACCATACGCCAGTCAATCTTAGTGCTGACGTTCACTGACCTGTCGTCAGCACCTATCTGCGCGTAATCTCCTCTCTGAGGAGGAAGGGTGTCACCGTTCTGGTGACACCCTTTTTTATTTTATTTTATTTTATTTTATTTTGTATGTATTTTAATTCCATACAATTCGGCTTAATCTAAGTAATTGATATCTATATCTAAGCTAATCCATTTCTATAAAAAATCTAGCCGATAACATCAGTTGAAGTGTTAAACCCTATTGCTTATTTTTATAACTTTTGTACACTTGTATGCAATATTAATGCATACATATTTCGCTATGGCTTTATGGAATCCCCACCTGCATCGTGATGCAGGAAGTAAATACCTCGCTATTGTTCAGGCTTTGGAGTCTGATATCTACGCTGGACGTGTTCGGCCAGGTGACCGGCTGCCATCACAGCGGGCGATAGCCGAAGAGTTACAGGTTGACCTGACCACGGTGACACGTGCATTCAATGAGGCGAAACGGCGCGGCTTGCTGGAAGGCAATAAAGGTGGCGGTACCTACATCCGCGATTCTTTGCAGCAGCAATTGGCTGCAGAAAAATTGCTTAAGCTCGATCTGAGTATGAATAACCCGCCACAGCCCGCTGCTGCCAATCTTTCACAGCGTTTGTCTGATGGAATTGCCGCGTTAATGACCGATCAGCGTCGGATGCTGCAATTGCAGTATCAGGATGCTGCTGGCAACCCGGCTGACCGTGATGCAGCGGTAAGTTGGCTGCAAAGCAAACAACTTGATGTCACGAGAGATCGGCTGCTGATAGCGTGCGGTGCACAAAGCGCCTTGTATGGTATTTGTAAGCAGTTGTTATCGCCAGGCAGTGAATTATTTACACCGGAATATACCTATCCGGGCCTGAAGGCGGTAGCGAAAGAACTGGATCTTACATTAACGGCCATAGCCTGTGACGAGGAGGGCATTATACCTTCTGCATTCGAGCAGGCTTGTGAGCAGCATACAGCCAGAGCGTTGTACCTCATTCCTACAATTGATAACCCAACTGCATTGACGATGCCACTGAATCGGCGTCAGGCGCTGACCGAGATCGCCAAGCGTTATCAAATCACTATTATTGAAGACGATCCGTACTCGTCCCTGAAACACGACGCACCAACGCCTTTTGTGGCCTTGCTCCCCGAATTGACCTGGCACATTGCCACCTTGTCAAAGTCTGCTACGCCAGCCTTGCGTGTTGCTTTTGTTATTACGCCGGACAGTGAATGTTGTCGCGCATTGGCCTCTGTGCTTCGAGCAAGCAGTCTGATGGCGCCACCACTGATGTGTGCGTTGGTCACGCGCTGGATTTATGATGGCACTTTAGGCGAGTTGGCAACGGCGATACGTGAAGAGAATAACCGGCGTCAACAACGCGTTGCATCTTTGCTTGTGGATTATGAGTTTAGTGCTGATCCGGATGGTCAGCATATCTGGCTGAAGCTCCCTGTACAGTGGCAGGCAGAGCAGTTTACACGTGAGGCTCAGAGCCATGGGGTCAGTATCGTACCGGTCAGCCAGTTTGCGATTACAAATACACCTATCCAGGCGGTCAGAGTGTCACTGGGGCTGGCTTTGGATATGGAGGTGCTCAACCGGGCCGTTGGCATCCTGAGCCAGTTATTGGCTCAGACGCAGTCATCGGAACGCGCGGTCGTGTGATGGTTTCAAATAGATATGTAACGAACAGGTAGAGACTATGTCAGTAAAAGATATGCATGACATTGAAGATGTCGCTCAGATTTATGAAGAAGTGTCAGACTGGCACGTCAACGCCGGCGGTGAAAAGGTCATTGCCAAGCGCTTAAAGGGCCGTTTCCGTCTGCGTAAATGGATGGGCATGTCCATCTGGTCTCTGTTTTTTCTTGTGCCGTACCTTCGCTGGGATGGTCAGCAAGCTATTCTGTTTAATATCCCTGACCGTCAGTTCCGCTTCTTTGAACTGACTGTGTTTCCCCAAGACATCTGGATGCTGTCCCTGACCCTGCTGTTTTTCGCCATTCTGCTGGCAGCGGTCACCAGTGTTGCGGGCAGGGTGTTTTGTGGTTACTTCTGCTTTCAGACTGTCTGGACCGACATCTACACCTTCATTGAAACCAAACTCGAAGGCGACACTCCGCAAAAA
>JASBUF010000044.1 GCA_030148085.1 Methylophaga sp.
ATTTGTCTTTATTAAAACAATCTTTATATAAAGCTAAAGTTTTCTATCTTACTGACATGGTTGAAAATTAATTGTTCATGGTAATTATGTGTAGACGCAATATATTTACTTGTGCACGATTATTCATATTGAAAGTAAACCTTGAGCACTTTTATAATACGCCGCAGATCGCAACGATCAGAAGGATGACAGGCTGAGCTTTCGGCTTACTGATTCATCATGCAGAACATGCCGTTCTGATCTCACATTTTGATATTTGGATTCAGGCAACAGTCGCCTGTCAGCCCCTCAACTGAGGCAGGCTGCTTAATGCTGTGCCTGCGTATTGCTTTGTCTCGGAGAAGGTATTTAGTGAGTCATTACAAGCCATATAACGGACCTGCCGCAGGGTGGGGGGCTTTGGTTAGCGTTACCCGTAACTGGTTGGGCAGCAAAAACGCGATAAAGAACATTCGCGCCATGCTGAAAACCAATCAGGATCATGGTCTCGATTGCCCCGGCTGTGCCTGGGGTGAGACACCTGAAAAACACTTCATTAAATTCTGCGAAAACGGCGCCAAAGCCGTGAACTGGGAAGCAACCAGCCGCCGTGTTGATCCGGCGTTTTTTGCCCAACACAGCAATACTGAACTTATGACTCAAAGTGACTGGTGGCTGGAGTCGCAAGGGCGTATCACCCATCCGATGCAATATAACCCGGACACCGATCATTACGAAGCGGTGACCTGGAAGCAGGCCTATGAACTGGTCGCCAAACATCTGAATGCGCTGGACTCAGCCGATCAAGCTGAATTCTATACTTCAGGTCGTGCTAGTAACGAAGCGGCTTTTTTGTACCAATTGTTTGTTCGTGCCTTCGGTACCAATAACTTCCCTGACTGCTCAAATATGTGCCATGAAGCCAGTGGTATCGGTATGTCGGAAAGCCTGGGCGTAGGCAAAGGCACGGTGACCTTTGAAGACTTCGCCGAAGCCGATGCCATCTTTGTGATTGGTCAGAACCCAGGTACCAACCATCCTCGTATGCTGGAACCACTGCGTGAAGCGGTCAAACGCGGTGCTCAGGTTATCTGTTTCAATCCATTGAAAGAGCGTGGTCTGGAACGCTTCCAGCATCCACAAAATCCGCTGGAAATGCTGACCAATGAGTCTGAACCGACCACCAGTGCCTATTTCCGTCCAGCTTTGGGCGGTGACATGGCGGCTATTCGCGGTATGGTCAAATTCCTGCTGCAATGGGAACGTGAAGCCATCGCACAAGGCAAACCAGCGGTATTTGATCGTGAGTTTATTTCCGAGCATACCGATCGTCTGGACGATTATCTGGCTACGGTCGATGCCACCAGTTGGCAGCACATTGAGAAGCAGTCGGGCTTGAGTCTGGCCGATATTGAGCTCGCGGCATCGATTTACCGCAAAGCTGACCGCGTCATTATGTGCTGGGCGATGGGTGTGACACAGCATCAGCATTCCGTAGCGACAGTGCAGGAAATCATTAACCTGCAACTGCTGCGGGGCAATGTGGGTAAGCCGGGTGCCGGTCTGTCACCAGTGCGCGGTCACAGTAATGTGCAGGGCGACCGCACCATGGGCATTGATGAGCAGCCACCCGAATCGTTGCTGAATGCGCTGGAACATCGCTTCAAATTTGCAGTGCCACGTCATCATGGTCATACCGCAGTTAAAGCGATTGCCGCCATGGAGCAGGGCGAAGCCAAAGTGTTCTTCGGTCTTGGTGGTAACTTTGTTCAGGCCGCACCGGATACGCCGCGTACTTACCGTGCGATGCAAAACTGCGAACTGACGGTACAGATTTCCACCAAACTTAACCGCAGTCATTTGATTACCGGTAAGCAGGCTTTGATCCTGCCTTGTATTGGTCGTACTGAAATCGATTACCAGAAGAGTGGTAAGCAGGGCATAACTGTCGAAGACACCTTCAGCATGGTGCATATCTCCTTCGGTCAGCTGAAACCGTTTTCCCCTTTGCTGAAATCAGAAGCGGCGATCATTGCCGGTATCGCCAAGGCCACCTTGGGTAATCATCCGGTTGATTGGGACTGGCTGGTCGAAGACTACAGCCGTATCCGTGATTTGATTTCTGACACCATTCCAGGCTTTGCCAATTTCAATGAGAAAGTGGATCTGCCAGGTGGCTTCTATCTGGGTAATAATGCCGCCGATCGTCTCTGGTACACTGACTCTGGTAAAGCCAATTTCCAAGCAAATAGCCTGCCTGAAGAACTGGTGAATCCTGAGATTAAAGCTAAGGGTGAGACACCAGATCTGATTCTGCAAACCATGCGTTCTCATGACCAGTACAACACTACGGTCTACAGCCTGAATGACCGCTACCGCGGCGTATATGGCATGCGTGATGTGGTGTTTGCCAATGAAAATGATATTCGCAAGCTCGGTTTTGAGCCGGGGCAGAAAGTCGATATTGTCTCTTTGTGGGGCGATGGCATGGAGCGTCGCGTGAATAGCTTTACGTTGTTGAGCTACGATATTCCGGAAGGTCAGGCCGCAGCGTATTACCCGGAAACGAATCCGCTGGTGCCGCTGGAAAGTGTCGGTGACAAAACCTTTACGCCGACGTCTAAGTTTATCGCTATCAAGCTTGAAGCCAGCCGCGAAGCCGACGCAGCCTGATAGCTTTGCAGCAGGCTGATTGTCTCAGCCTTTAAGATCAGCGAAAATACACGGTTTGCCGCACCAGTCGGCAAACCGTTTTTTTATTTAAAGAGCCGCCGTTCATGTCCAGTCCTGTCCAACAAGCCGCCAGTAAACGTCGTACCTTTGCGATTATTTCGCATCCCGACGCCGGTAAAACCACGTTGACCGAAAAACTGCTGTATTTCGGTGGTGCGATCCAGATGGCCGGTAGCGTCAAGTCACGTAAAACGGATAGGCATGCGACCTCCGACTGGATGGAAATGGAAAAAGAGCGGGGCATCTCGGTCACCTCATCGGTGATGCAGTTCCCCTACAAAGACCGCATCGTCAATCTGCTTGATACACCGGGTCACGCCGACTTCTCGGAAGATACCTACCGTACCCTGACCGCCGTTGACTCGGCATTGATGGTCATCGACAGTGCCAAGGGTGTAGAGGAACGTACCATCAAATTGATGGAAGTCTGCCGTCTGCGTGATACGCCCATCCTGACCTTTATCAACAAACTCGACCGTGAAGGCCGTGAGCCGATTGAACTGTTGGATGAAGTTGAAACCATCCTCAATATTCAATGTGCGCCGATCACCTGGCCGATTGGTATGGGTAAAGGCTTTAAAGGCATTTTCCATCTGCTTAACGACAGCGTGCATTTATTCCAGCCACATACCAAAGATGCCGGTGAGGTCATTCAGGGCTTAGATAACCCGCGTCTGGATGAACTGTTCGGCTCGATGGCAGACGAACTGCGTGAGGAAATTGATCTGGTCCGTGGTGCCAGCCATGAATTTGATCTGGATGAATTTCTGGCCGGTAAACTGACCCCGGTGTTTTTTGGTTCAGCAATGAATAACTTCGGTATTACCGAGTTAATGGATTCGTTTGTGGAGTACGCACCGTCACCTCAGCCACGCGAAACCAAAACCCGTGAAGTGGCGGCAGACGAAGAAAAATTCAGTGGTTTTGTGTTTAAGATCCAGGCCAACATGGATCCGAAACACCGTGACCGGATCGCCTTTATGCGCGTCTGCAGTGGTAAATACACTAAGGGTATGAAACTGCATCAAACCCGAATCAGTAAAGACGTCACCATTGCCAATGCGGTGACCTTTATGGCGGCTGAGCGTGAGCAGGCGGAAGAAGCCTATCCGGGCGATATTCTGGGTCTGCACAATCATGGCACGATTCAGATTGGTGATACCTTCACTCAGGGTGAAGATTTGCAGTTCACTGGTATCCCATACTTTGCACCGGAACTGTTCCGCCGTGTTCGCCTGAAAGACCCCTTGAAGAACAAGGCGCTGCTCAAAGGTCTGCAACAGCTTAGTGAAGAAGGGGCAACCCAGTTATTCCGTCCATTGGATAACAATGATCTGATTCTCGGCGCGGTCGGTGTGCTGCAGTTTGATGTGGTCGTGCATCGCCTGAAAGGGGAATACAACGTCGAATGTGCCTACGAACCAGTACAGGTACACACGGCGCGTTGGGTTTACTGTGACGATGACCGTAAGCTGGAAGAGTTTAAGAAAAAAGCCTCGATTAACCTGGCTCTGGATGGCGCAGGTAATCTGACCTATATCGCGACCTCAAGGGTGAATCTGGATCTGACCATGGAGCGCTGGCCGGATATTGATTTCCGCGCTACCCGCGAGCATCTCTAAACCTAGAAAAACGGCTTTCTTGCCCTGCACTTGCTATTCTGCGACTAACTCAAGCAGAATAGCGATAGGCACTTTGCGGATAGGGATGAACGGATGAAAGTCAGGTCAATCACTAAGAATAAAGGGAAGCCGGTTATCGGTCTCAACCCCGCTGACACATTGGACAAAGCCGTCACGTTGATGATGGAACACCGAATCGGTTCGCTGGTGGTGACCGATGATGATGGCAAGCTGGTTGGTATTCTGTCTGAACGTGATTTGCTAAAAATCCTGCATCAGAAACATGCGATGTGGTGTCCGCAAACTGCTGCTGATGCGATGACACCTGATCCTTATGTCTGCGATCCAGACAGCACGCTGGAAGAAGTAATGAACCTGATGGTGGAGCACAACATCCGCCACCTGCCAGTCGTCTACAAAGGCAAGCTGGAAGGCATGCTGTCTATCACGGATATTGTTGAAGAGTTGCTTAAAAAAGCGAAATTCGAAAACAAACTGCTGAAAAACTATATTCAGAACTGGCCTGACGCCGAGCACGAATAATTAGCCGTTTTCCTCAAGCGGGAACTGATCGAGGCGGTCAGTCTGTAGATTGTTGTCGTCAGCGAACTCCATCAGGAAGTTAAACAGCATCTCGTCTGTTTCTTCCAGCACTGCATCAATGACTACGCATTTAACGTCATCAATTGATGCGAGCTTGACGTTCGGGTGAAAAATAATGCGTCTGCCGGGTCCGTAAGAGGCGACAGCGCCGCAAAGTCGCTCCGCCCAGTCACTGGGGCGAAACTTCCCACCATCCTGTGTCAGACCCCGAATTATGACCTTTTCCGTTATGGACATATGTGTTTGCTCGACATGACAGCTGTTACAGGTCGACATTCTACTGCAAATAGAAGTGAATACGTAAGCGTAGGCTGAACAGGGCTTTAAAAAATCCGTATAATTACCGCTTTTGGTTTTTCGAGAATAACGAGAAGCTTGTGGCCGATTACAAACACACACTGAATTTACCTGCAACTGACTTTCCGATGAAGGCAGGTTTGCCTAGCCGTGAACCGCAAATCCTGGAGCATTGGCAGGAGATTGATCTCTATAACAAGCTGCGTGAGCAGGCTAAAGGACGTCCTCAGTTTATCCTGCATGACGGCCCTCCCTACGCAAACGGCGATATTCATATCGGCCACGCGGTCAACAAGATTCTTAAAGACATTATTCTCAAGTCAAAAACCTTGAGCGGCTTCGATGCGCCTTATGTGCCCGGTTGGGACTGCCACGGTCTGCCGATTGAGCTCAATGTTGAAAAGAAAGTCGGCAAGCCCGGTGTTAAAGTCAGTGCCAAAGAATTCCGCGATGCCTGTCGTCAGTATGCAGCCAAGCAGGTTGACGGTCAGCGGGAAGATTTCAAACGCCTCGGTGTGCTCGGTGAGTGGGATAACCCTTACCTCACCATGGACTTCACTTTTGAAGCCGACATCATCCGCACCCTGGGACAAATCATTAAGCAAGGCCATCTGCATAAAGGTGTGAAACCGGTTCACTGGTGTGTGGACTGTGGCTCCGCATTGGCTGAAGCTGAAGTCGAATACGAAGATAAAACTTCTCCGGCGATTGATGTCCGCTTTAACATCATCGATACGGCTGCTTTTGAGAAAGCAGCGGGTGTCAGTGGTCAGGGCACAATCAGTGTGCCTATCTGGACCACCACCCCATGGACTTTGCCAGCTAACCAAGCTGTTTCCTTGAATCCGGAAATGACCTATGTGGTTGTTCAGTCTGCCGATGAACGTCTGCTTCTTGCCGAAGCACTGCATGAAAAAGCATTGGAACGCTATGGTTTTGAAGGTGAGGTCATTGCCCGTGTGAAAGGGGCTGCGTTCGAAGGTCTGTTGCTGCAACATCCCTTCTATGACCGTCAGGTGCCTGTCATTCTGGGTGACCATGTCACCAGTGATGGTGGTACCGGTGCCGTACATACTGCGCCTGGCCATGGTCAAGACGACTACACAGTCGGCTTAAAATACGATTTGGAAGTAGATAACCCAGTTGGTAGTAATGGCTGCTTCTTGCCGGATACACTACTCTTTGCCGGCGAGTCTGTCTTTAAAGCTAACCCTCAAGTCATTGAATTGCTGAAAGAAAAAGGCGCATTGCTGGCTCATGTCGACCTGCTGCACAGCTACCCGCACTGCTGGCGTCATAAGAGCCCGATTATTTTCCGTGCGACACCGCAATGGTTTGTCAGCATGGATCAAAACGGCCTGCGTCAGGCGGCAATGAAAGCGATTGCTGATACTGAGTGGATGCCGGATTGGGGTCAAAAGCGAATTGAAAACATGGTCGAGGCCCGTCCTGATTGGTGTATTTCACGTCAGCGTACCTGGGGTGTGCCAATTCCGTTGTTTGTGAACAAGCAAACAGGCGAACTGCATTCGAATACCGAGTCCTTGATCGAACAGGTTGCCTTGAAAGTGGAAGCTGAAGGTATCGATGGCTGGTTCGAGATGGACGCTGAAACCCTGCTGGGTAATGACGCGGCTGAATATGACAAGGTTACCGATACCCTTGATGTCTGGTTCGATTCTGGTGTGTCACATGCCTGCGTATTGGCACGTCGTGATTATCTGAATCGTCCGGCTGACCTCTATCTGGAAGGTAGCGATCAGCACCGTGGTTGGTTCCAGTCTTCTTTGCTGACTTCGGTCGCTACAACTGCTAAAGCGCCTTACAAAGCCGTATTGACGCATGGCTTTACAGTCGATGCTCAAGGCAAGAAGATGTCCAAATCCAAGGGCAATGTCGTCGCACCACAGAAGGTAATGAGCAACCTGGGCGCGGACATTATCCGTCTATGGGTAGCCGCGACTGACTACAGTGCTGAAATGAGCGTGTCAGACGAAATTCTGAAGCGTACTGCGGACTCTTACCGTCGTATCCGTAATACCGCTCGTTTCCTGTTATCGAATCTGAATGATTTTGATCCGGCCACCAATAAGGTCGATGTGGCAAAGATGCTGCCGCTGGATCGTTGGGCTTTGGATCGTGCTTATCAGGTACAGCAGGACGTGCTGAAAGCCTACGATAATTATCAGTTCCATCTGATTTATCAAAAAGTGCATAACTTCTGTGCCAATGAAATGGGCAGCCTGTATCTGGACATCACCAAAGATCGCCAGTACACCATGCAGCCAGATAGCTTGGCACGTCGTAGTTCGCAAACCGCGATGTACCACATTATCGAAGCGATGGTACGGTGGGTTGCACCTATCCTGACCTTTACTGCTGATGAGTTATGGTCATTCCTGCCTGGAGAAAGAAATGAGTCAGTGGTACTCAACACCTGGTATGACCAATTAGCACCAATGGATGCTGATACGCAGTTTGATCTGAGCTTGTGGAATCAGGTCTTTGCCGTGCGTGATGCAGTGTCTAAAGAATTGGAAAATCAGCGTAACGCCGGTCATATCAAAGGCGGTCTGACAGCAGAAGTGACGCTGTTTGCCGATGAATCCTTGCATAGCAAACTGGCCTTGCTGGAAGACGAACTAAAATTTGTGTTGATCACTTCACAGGCCAACCTGAAACTGCTGACAGAGAAAGCGGACGATGCTGTTCAGACATCTGTGTCTGGGCTCTTTGTCAGCATTAAGGCCTCAGCGAATCAGCGTTGTGATCGTTGCTGGCATCAGCTTGAGGAAGTGGGTTCCAATGAGACTCACCCTGATCTGTGTGGCCGTTGTATCGACAATGTTGAAGGAGAGGGCGAGCTTCGCCGCTTCGCCTGATCACTATGCTGAAATGGTTAAATTTGTCGGCGTTGGTCATTATTTTCGATCAGCTAACGAAATGGTTGATGAGTAGCTGGCTGGATCTGTATGAAACGGTTGCGGTTGTTCCGTATTTCAATCTGACCCTGGCACATAACTACGGTGCAGCCTTTAGTTTTCTGGCCTCGGCTGGCGGCTGGCAGCGCTGGTTTTTTACACTGCTTGCTGTAGTCGTCAGCCTTGTCCTTATTATCTGGATGAAGCGGCTCAAGGCCAATGCGCGACTTGAAGCGATATCACTGGCGCTGATTCTTGGCGGCGCAATTGGCAATGTAATTGACCGTGTAATGCATGGTTATGTCATTGATTTCCTTGATGTCTATGTGGGCTCATATCATTGGCCGGCATTTAATATCGCAGACTCAGCGATTTGTGTCGGCGCAGTGCTATTGATTTTTGACAGCTTCAGAAGCAAGACGGAGCAGCAATGAGTTTTTGTGATCTCGCAGTCAGCGGCGTCGCTGAACTGCAACCTTATGTCCCTGGCAAACCGATTGAGGAATTGCAACGCCAGTATGGTGTGCGTGATGTAATCAAGCTGGCTTCTAACGAGAATCCACTTGGCCCCTCAAAAGCGGCGCTGGCTGCGATTGCTCAAGCGTCAAAAGACATTACTCGCTATCCCGATGGCAACGGTTATGGGCTGAAAATGGCTCTGGCTGAAAAGTTTCAGTTGGCGCCCGAACAGATTACGCTTGGTAATGGCTCTAATGATGTTCTGGAGTTGATGGCGCGTGCATTTGCCAGCAATGGCGATGAGATCATCTTTTCTGAACATGCTTTTGCCGTGTATCCGATTGCGGCGAAAGCCGTTGGTGCAAAAGGTGTGACCACGCCAGCAAAAGACTATGGTCATGATTTGGATGCGATGCTGAAAGCCATCACCAGTCGCACCAAACTCATTTTTATTGCCAATCCTAATAACCCGACAGGCACCTGGCTTGAACCTGCGCTTATCAGACATTTTCTGGAAAAAGTGCCAGAAAAGGTCTTGGTCGTGCTAGATGAAGCCTACATCGAATATCTCGAGCAGGTTGAGAATACCGTCGCCTGGTTGAAGGATTTCCATAATCTGGTCATTACCCGCACATTCTCAAAAGCGTATGGCCTCGCGGGGCTACGTATTGGTTATGCCTTGTCGCATCCGGAAGTCGCCGATCTGATGAACCGCATTCGTCAGCCCTTTAATGCCAACAGTCTGGCTCAGGCTGCTGCGGTTGCTGCGCTGGGTGACCAAGCCTATCTGCAACAGGCGCGAGAGCTGAATCAGGCGGGTATGAAACAACTGATTGCTGGTGCTGAAGGCTTGGGGCTGAAGTACATTCCGTCTAATGGTAATTTCCTGACGATTAATGTGCATACCAATGCTGGTGAGGTGTATGACGATTTGCTTTATGAAGGCGTGATTGTCAGACCCGTCGCTAACTATGGCCTACCACAGCATTTACGGGTAAGTATTGGTTTGCCGGAAGAAAACCAACGTTTTCTGGATGCCTTGGCCACTGTGCTTGGACGTAAAAAATGATTAACCGTCTTGCCATAATCGGCGTTGGTTTAATCGGTGGCTCATTGGCACTGGCATTAAAAAAGACCGGTGCGGTCAATGAAGTCGTCGGTTATGCCCGTAGTGAAGATGCACGTAAAGAGGCTTTGGAACTTGGCATTATCGATCGTGCTGCGACGTCAGTTGCTGAAGCGGTGACACATGCCGATATGGTGTTTGTGGCTGTACCGATGGGTGCAATGAGCGCGGTATTCGCTGAAATGGCCGGCCACCTCAATCCCGAAGCGATTATTACCGATGGCGGTAGTGCTAAAGCGCAAGTGGTTGAAGCTGCCAGAGCAGCTTTGGGTGACAAGTTCCGTCAATTTGTACCAGGCCACCCAATTGCAGGCACCGAGAAAAGCGGACCTTCGGCTGCCTTTGCTACTTTGTATAAAGAGCACCGTATCGTTCTGACCCCGGTCGCGGAGACTGATGCTGCGGCAACAGCTATGGTAAAAGCCATGTGGCAGTTAACTGGTGCGGAAGTGTTTGAGATGGACGTTGAGCATCATGACACCGTACTAGCGGCGACCAGCCATCTGCCGCATGTCTTGGCATTCAATCTGGTGGGTATGCTGGCTGAGCGCGATGATTGTGCTGAAGTATTGCGTTATGCCGCTGGCGGCTTTCGTGATTTTTCCCGCATTGCGTCCAGTGATGCGGTGATGTGGCGTGATATCTGTCTGGGCAACCGTGAAGCGATTCTGGCCCTGCTTGAAGAGTATCACCAGGGTATGAACAAAATTGAAAAAGCGATTCGTGAGGGTGATGGCGATTACCTCATCGAAGTGTTTGCCCGTGCGAAAAAAGCACGCGATACCCGTTTCGCCGATCCCAATTTAATTGATAACAGCGAAGTCTAAAGAGCAGGTAAGCCGTGTCTGGTGAGAACAACAAAAAGTATATTGTCCATCCGGGTGGTGTGATTCAGGGTGAATTGCGCGTGCCGGGCGATAAGTCGATTTCGCATCGCAGTATCATGCTGGGCGCTTTGGCAGAAGGTACGACACAAGTCAGCGGCTTCCTTGAAGGTGAAGATGCGTTGGCGACATTGGCCGCCTTTCGCGCGATGGGCGTCGAAATTATTGGCCCGGATAAGGGCAAGGTGACTATTCATGGTGTGGGCATGCACGGCCTCAAAGCACCAGAAGCTGAACTCTACTTGGGTAACAGCGGCACATCGATGCGCCTGCTTAGCGGTTTGCTGGCCGCGCAGGGCTTTGAAGTCACCTTGACTGGTGATAAATCGTTGTCAGGCCGTCCGATGAAACGGGTCACTGACCCGCTGGCCTTGATGGGCGCAGATATCGAGACTACTGATGGTAAGCCACCACTCAAACTTAAGGCGGGTAGCCAATTAGAAGGCATTAACTACGAACTGCCGATGGCCAGTGCTCAGGTGAAATCCTGTTTACTGCTGGCGGGCATGTATGCCGAAGGTAAAACTACGGTGACTGAGCCTGCACCGACCCGTGATCACACAGAACGCATGCTCAAGGGCATGGGCTATCCGGTTGACGTGAACGGTAGTACGGTCACCATCGAGGGCGGCCATTCGCTCAAAGCTTGTGAAATCGATGTGCCGGCCGATATTTCGTCAGCGACGTTCTTTATGGTGGCTGCTGCCATCGCGCCGGGTAGTGATGTCACGCTTAAGCACGTGGGCATTAACCCGACCCGTATTGGTGTCATCAACATTCTGAACTTGATGGGCGCAGATATTATGCTCAGCAATGAAGAGGAAACCGGCGGTGAACCTGTCGCAGATATTCGTGTGAAATACGCACCACTGAAAGGTATTCAGATCCCTGAAGATCAGGTGCCATTGGCGATTGATGAATTCCCGGCCTTATTTATTGCCGCTGCCTGTGCAGAAGGGCAGACCGTATTGACCGGTGCCGAAGAACTGCGTGTGAAAGAAAGCGATCGCATTCAGGTCATGGCCGATGGTCTGGAAACGCTCGGCATTGATGCCAAGCCGACAGAAGACGGGATTGTGATTCAGGGCGGTGTAATTGGTAGCGGAGAAGTGGACAGTCATGGCGATCATCGTATTGCGATGTCGTTTGCTGTTGCTGCTTTGCAGGCAGGTGGCTCAATCCAAATCAATGATTGCGCCAATGTCGCGACTTCTTTTCCGGGGTTTGTTGAGTTGGCGCTAGAAGCGGGCCTCAACATAGAGGTGATTGATGAGTGATATCCCGGTTTTAACCATCGACGGCCCGAGTGGTTCAGGTAAAGGTACGGTCGCGCAGATGGTTGCCCGTGAGTTTGGCTGGCATTACCTCGACAGCGGCGCGATTTACCGCGTGTTGGCGCAGGCGGCATTAAAACATGCACTGAATTTAACTGATGAAGCTGCGCTGACCCAGCTCGCAGAAACCCTGGATGTGCGCTTTGATTTTGCTGGTGATGAACTCAAAGTTATTCTGGAAGGCGAGGATGTCAGCCTGCTCATCCGCACGGAAACCGCTGGAAATGCCGCTTCAAAAGTTGCCGCAATTCCTGCTGTTCGCGCTGCGTTGTTGCAGCGGCAGCGTGATTTTAGGAAAATGCCCGGTTTGGTCACAGACGGCCGTGATATGGGCACCGTGGTGTTTCCGGACGCGCCGTTTAAAGTATTTTTAACAGCAAGCGCTGAAGAGCGCGCGCAGAGACGTTATAAGCAGTTGAAACAGAAAGGAATTGAGAGTAACCTTTCTGATCTCATCGCAGAAATCTCCGAACGTGACAAAAGGGACAGTGAACGTGAGGTCGCCCCGTTAAGGCCGGCTGAAGGTGCACTTATTCTTGATTCTACCGAACTGGGTATTGACGCGGTATACGAACAAGTCAGTGCTGTCTGCGCTGGCATGTAATTAAGGCCCTGATCAGCCTTGCTGATTGGGAATTTTAACGATCCTGCATATCGCAGGTGATAACTTTTGGTGATCTTGCACACCCAAGGCAAGATCAAGGATAACTAACATGAGCGAAAGCTTTGCTGATCTCTTTGAAGAGAGTTTAAATTCAACCCCCATGCAACCAGGCAAGATTGTTACCGGTACGGTAGTCAATGTTGGCGCTGACGTTGTTATGGTTAACGCTGGCCTGAAATCTGAAGGCGCGATTCCTGTCTCTGAATTCATGAACGAAAGCGGTGAAATCACTGTTTCTGTTGGTGATCTGGTAGACGTATCGCTGGAATCACTGGAAGACGGTTTTGGTGCAACCCAACTGTCTCGTGACAAAGCCAAGCAGGCAGAAGCATGGACCAAACTGGAACATGCCTTCGAAGCGGGCGAAACTGTTATGGGTATGATTTCCGGTAAGGTCAAAGGTGGTTTCACTGTTGATCTGGAAAACATCCGTGCGTTCCTGCCAGGTTCTTTGGTCGATGTCCGTCCTATCCGTGATACATCTCACCTGGAAGGCAAAGATCTCGAATTCAAACTGATCAAACTGGATCGTCCACGTAACAACATCGTTGTTTCACGTCGTGCGATCATGGAACAAGAAAACAGTGCAGAACGTGAAGCGCTGCTGGAAACCCTGGAAGAAGGTAAAGTGGTTAAAGGTATCGTTAAGAACCTGACCGACTACGGTGCTTTCGTTGACCTGGGTGGCATCGATGGTCTGCTGCACATCACTG
Source organism: Methylophaga sp. (assembly GCA_030148085.1). GTDB lineage: Bacteria > Pseudomonadota > Gammaproteobacteria > Nitrosococcales > Methylophagaceae > Methylophaga. The sequence continues at coordinate 13,336 of JASBUF010000044.1, forward strand.
ACATGGCTTGGAAACGCGTTAAGCATCCTTCTGAAGTTGTGGCTATCGGTGACGAAATTGAAGTTCAAGTTCTGAAATTCGATAAAGAGCGTGAGCGTGTTTCTCTGGGTCTGAAGCAAATGGGCGACGATCCTTGGAAAGACATCGCACGTCGTTACCCGAACAGCACCCGTATGCACGGTAAAGTCACTAACATTGCTGACTACGGCTGCTTCGTTGAAATCGAAGATGGCGTTGAAGGTCTGGTTCACATGTCTGAAATGGACTGGACCAACAAGAACGTTCACCCATCTAAACTGGTTTCTCTGGGTGATGAAGTCGAAGTTATGGTTCTGGATATCGACGCAGAACGTCGTCGTATTTCTCTGGGTATCAAACAGTGCCAAGCCAACCCTTGGGAAGAGTTCTCAATGACTCACAGCAAGGGCGACAAAGTCTCTGGTGCTATCAAGTCAATCACTGACTTCGGTATCTTCATCGGTCTGGATGGCGGCATCGACGGTCTGATTCACTTGTCTGATATCTCTTGGGAAGAAGACAACGAAGAACTGATTCGTGACTTCAAGAAAGGTGATGACGTTGAAGCTGTAGTTCTGGCGATCGACCCAGAACGTGAGCGTATCTCACTGGGTATCAAGCAACTGCAGGACGATCCGTTCTCAGCTTTCCTGGCCGACAACCCACGCGGCAGTATCGTGACTGGTAAAGTCAGCGCTGTTGACGCACGTGGTGCAACTGTCGAACTGGCTGAAGGTGTAGAAGGTTACATCCGTGCTGCTGACATTGCGCGTGAGCGTATTGAAGATGCAAGCAAAGTGCTGTCTGTAGGTGATGATGTTGAAGCGAAATTTACCGGTATGTCACGTAAAGATCGCACTCTGACCCTGTCTATCAGAGCGAAAGACGATCAAGAAGAGTCTGACGCTGTGAAAGAGTACAGCAATGTTTCTGCCGGCAACACCACTCTGGGTGACCTGCTGAAAGAGCAAATGGATCAGAAAGATAACTAAGTTATCGAGTTGAATGAGATGCACCCGGCTTGCCGGGTGCATTTTGTTTTGCACTCAATGGATTGATATTCCTACTTAACACCGGTGTTTGGCGCATTATTCCAGGAACAATAACGACATGACCAAATCAGATTTGATTGAAGTATTATCTGAAAAACAATCTCTACTAAATTACCGTGATGTTGAGCTGGCCGTGAAACTGATTCTCGAGCAAATGAGTGAAAGCCTGTCACAGGGCGATCGTATCGAGATCCGCGGCTTTGGTAGTTTTACCCTGCACCACAGACCTCCCCGTGTCGGCCGTAATCCGAAAAGCGGTGAGTCAGTCACACTGGACGAGAAATTCGTTCCACACTTTAAACCTGGCAAGGAATTACGTGACCGCGTGAATGATGCTGCCGGTTACTAAAAATAAAATATGAAACTGAGCCAGGAAGCGGTTACTGACTATAACCAAATCCACTCTTATGACAGTGACCAGGTGGTCATTCGTCCCCAACATCAAACCCGTCTTGAAACACTCAAGACAAACTTTCTCCTGACACAGGAACAGTTGATAACACACTGGCCGGTCAGGGTGATTGAATCCCTTACAGCCGAGCAATTGGCTGAACTCAAACAACTGGATCCGGAAGTAATTTTGTTTGCAACCGGATCCGGGCTTTGTCTCGAACTGCAAAAACTAGCGCAATCTCTAATGCAGGATCATATCGGTGTGGAGTTCATGGAATTGGGCGCTGCCTGCCGAACATTCAACCTGCTGGTCAGTGAGCAGCGAAAAGTTCTGCTTGCTGTCAGTTTTGACGCAGTGTAATCACACCGCAGACTGACCGCATATATTCAAAAGCTGAAGTGAGACAAGAAGGATTTTGCCTAAAATAAGCAAGCTAAGTGTTTGTTTTATTTATATTCAGCTAACTCGTTGATAAGACCTAAGCGGCTTATAACTTGACCCATTTAACGGTTCTTAGGAAAATTCTCCGCTACGCGAAATAAATAAATCATAAAATCAGCCTGCTGAGGCTTCGCCTTAAAGCTTGATCCAGATCAAGTGGCGATGGCGACGAAAGGGACGTTGTTCAGGTAATATTCAGCATGCTTTATTTATAAATGCGTATGTTGAAAAGGGGTTCTGGTTCCAAAGAAAAATAAAATGGAACCGAGAAAGAGTTTTCCAAAGAGAGAAGGTGTGGTCGCTATGCAAGCGGAACAACAACAATATAACTATGACGTGGTCAAGTGGTTCGCCTATATGGCGTGCGTATACTTGGTCATTGGCACCGGTGTCGGTGTCTATATCGCCTCGGAACTGGCCTGGCCATTTCTGAACTTTGATAATCCATATATCAGTTTTGGGCGTTTGCGTCCGGTACACACTAATGCGGTTATTTTCGCATTCGGTGGTTCTACGCTCATGGCTACCGCTTACTACATTGTGCAGCGCACCTGTGGTACCCGCCTTTGGAGTGACAAAATGGCATGGTTCACCTTCTGGGGGTGGAACCTGGTCATTCTCTCCGCGGTAATCACACTGCCACTGGGCTTCACACAATCTAAAGAATACGCCGAGTTGGAATGGCCAATCGATATTCTGATTGCTGTTGTCTGGTTGGCCTACACCTTCAATTTCATCATGACCATCTCAATCCGTAAGGTTTCTCACATTTACGTGGCGAACTGGTTCTTCTTGGCTATGATGATCATGGTCACCTATTTGCACGTCGTTAACAGTCTGGCGATTCCGGTTGAGCTGTTTAAATCCTACTCCATATTCTCTGGCGTACAGGATGCGATGATTCAATGGTGGTGGGGACATAACGCGGTTGGTTTCTTCCTGACTGCTGGTTTCCTCGGCATCATGTACTACTTTGTACCTAAGCAAGCAAATCGTCCGGTTTACTCTTACCGTTTGTCGGTCATTCACTTCTGGGCTCTGATCTTCGGTTATGTCTGGCTGGGTGCTCACCACCTTCAGTACACAGCGTTGCCTGACTGGACGGGTTCTCTGGGTGCAGCTATTTCACTGGCGATGATCATTCCATCATGGGGTGGTGCCATCAACGGTATGTTCACTCTGTCAGGTGCGTGGGACAAACTGCGTACTGACTATATTCTGCGTTTCCTGATCGTATCGTTGGCGTTCTATGCGATGTCTACTTTCGAAGGTCCGGTTATGGCATCGAAAACCGTCAACGCTCTGTCACACTACACTGACTGGACTATCGGTCACGTTCACTCTGGTGCTTTAGGCTGGGTAGCGATGGTGTCTATCGGTGCGCTGTATCACATGGTTGAACGTATGTGGGGCACTACGATGTACTCTGTGCGTCTGGTTAACCTCCATTTCTGGATGGCGACCATCGGTACCGCTGTCTACATCACTGCGATGTGGGTTTCAGGCATCATGCAAGGTCTGATGTGGCGTGCCTACGATGAGTACGGCAATCTGGCTTACACCTTCGTTGAGTCTGTCGCACAAATGCATCCTTACTATGCGATGCGTGCGGTTGGTGGCTTTATTTTCTTCCTGGGTGCCTGTGTGATGTTGTTTAACGTCACTGTGACGATCCGTCGCGCCATTGCCAAACCGTCTGCCGAAATGGCAACTGCGGCTAACATTTAAGGAGACTGGAATGTCTGATCATAATTCTAATAAACCAGTTACCTTTCAGGAAAAACTGGAGAAAAACATCTGGGCACTGGTGCTGGCAACAGCACTGGTGGTTTCGGTAGGCGGTATCGTCGAAATTGTTCCGTTGTTCTATCTCGACACCACGTTTGAAGATGACGTCCATCCAGAGTATGAAGAACTGAAGGGTGTCCGTCCTTACACAGCACTTGAGCTGGCGGGTCGTGATATCTATCAACGTGAAGGCTGCTATCTGTGTCACTCACAAATGGTCCGTCCATTCCGTGATGAAAAAGATCGCTATGGTCACTACTCACTGGCTGTTGAATCTAAGTATGACCATCCGTTCCAGTGGGGTTCAAAACGTACCGGTCCTGATCTGGCCCGTGTAGGTGGTAAATACTCCGATGCCTGGCATATTCAGCATTTGCGTAAACCGAAGTCGGTAGTTCCGGAATCTGTCATGCCTAACTACCCATGGCTGGATCACGCCACAGTGGATGGTCCTGGTATGGAAAAACGTCTGCGTGCAATGAAAGCGCTGGGTGTGCCATATAGCGATGATGAGATCAATGGCGCTGCAGCTGCAGTAGAAGGTAAAACAGAGATGCAAGCTCTGGTTGCCTACCTGCAGGTTCTCGGCACCATGGTCAAATTTGAGCCAGGTAGAGATTATCGTGACTAAACTTCAAGAGTATTTTCATACTGATTGGAGTGCGATGACAGTCACCGACTGGTTCGGCTTAGTGTTTACAGTAGTTATTTTTCTACTGATGTTGGCAGCCTATATTTGGGTCTTTAATCCAAAAAACAAAGACAAAATAGAAGCTAACAAAACCATGCCGCTGGACGATGACGAGACAAATTCGGAGAAAAGAGATGGCAGATAATAAAAAGAATCCTAATGAAGTGTCTGATACTGGACATGAGTGGGATGGCATCAGAGAACTGGAAAACCCGCCACCACGTTGGTGGACCAACGCTCTCTACCTGAGTGGCCTGTTGGTTCTGGTTTACTTCATCCTGTACCCGTCATTGCCGCTTATCAATGACAGCACCAAAGGTGTGATGGGCTGGACTCAGATGAACGAGTACAAGGAAAACCTGGCTGAAGTAGAAGCTAAACGTGCGCCGTTCGAAGAAAAACTGGCAGCCATGTCAGTGGAAGAAATTCTGGCTGACCCTGATATGCGTAATTACGCTGTGGGTTCCAGTAAAGTACTTTACGGTGATAACTGTGCTGCCTGTCATGGTACCGGTGGTAACCCGGCACAAGGTTCAGGCTACCCTATTCTGGCTGACGATGATTGGTTGTACGGTGGTGACATCAACACTATCGTTGAAACCTTGGCTAAAGGTCGTCAAGGCATGATGATGGCGCACGAGAAAACCCTGAAACCGGAAGAGGTCGATGGTTTGGTGCAATTCGTTCTCAACGCGTCTGAAGGTAAGGCTACGGAAGCTGGTTGGAAACTGTTCAATGAAAAAGGCTGCGTGGGCTGTCACGGTGCCGATGGTAAAGGTATTCACCAGTTGGGTTCAGCTAACTTAACTGACCAAATCTGGCGCTTCTCAGGTGAAGCAGAAGAAATTCGCCACACTATTTTGCATGGTGTGAACGATCCTTCTGATCCGAAAACCCGTGTTGCAGTAATGCCTGCCTGGAACGAAAAGCTGGCGGTGAAACTGGAAGCGCTGAAATGGGAAGAAGAGCCTGAATACGAAGGCACTGAATCTGAGCGTTTGACTGAAACCGAAATCAAGAAACTCGCTGTCTACGTTCACCAGTTTGGTGGTGGTCAGTAATCATTCATGCTGTTCCGGCCTCACTATGAGGCCGGTAAACTCTCTCTTAAGGAGCTAACCATGGGAATTGATGCTGTTGTTGTCGGTGCTATCGCCAGTGTTGTTATTTCAATTGTTGTAGTCGGTGTCATTGCCTACAAGATTGTTAAACAGGCTGCTAAAGACCAGACACAAGACTGAGTTAACGGCTCAAGGATGAAAAGCCGGCCCCCAGGCCGGCTTTTTAGCATCTGCCGTTTTTATTTTCCATCCATAACTGTCAGCCAGGGTTGATTCATGTCGGAACAGCAAGCCAAGCCCACTCTTGAAGACACAGCTATTTATGAAGAAATGGCCGACTGGCACGTCAACGCCGGCGGTGAAAAGGTCGTTGCCAAGCGCTTAAAGGGCCGTTTCCGTCTGCGTAAATGGATGGGCATGTCCATCTGGTCTCTGTTTTTTCTTGTGCCGTACCTGCGCTGGGATGGTCAGCAAGCTATTCTGTTTAATATCCCTGACCGTCAGTTCCGCTTCTTTGAACTGACCGTGTTTCCCCAAGACATCTGGATGCTGTCCCTGACTCTGCTGTTTTTCGCCATTCTGCTGGCAGCGGTCACCAGTGTTGCGGGCAGGGTGTTTTGTGGTTACTTCTGCTTTCAGACTGTCTGGACCGACATCTACACCTTCATTGAAACCAAACTCGAAGGCGACACTCCGCAAAAA
>JASBUF010000049.1 GCA_030148085.1 Methylophaga sp.
GTGCCTGTCGCGCCGGCAATCAAACCATGTCGATTCGCCATCTGCGGTAACAGATAAACCGCGTCTTTCGCCTGCCCTACAAATATCGGTGCCGTCATGCCCTGTTCCCTTTGCTTTGAATTCACAAACCACTGACACAGTTCTCATTAAAGCATGAAAGCCGGAACCCGACGCAAAACAGTTTGTCATCAACAGGGAGCCTAGCTAGACTAAAAGAAACTTTGAAATCACAACGGAATGAATCATGAGCACAGCGACTATCTGGACCATTTTTGCACTTGGCGTGATTTTCGCCGCACTGATCGGCTTTGCTATCGGTCGCCGGCAGGCACCGGGAGGCAGCGCCCAACTTAAAGACCTGCAGGAAGAACACAACGAACAACTGGCCCAAAAACAACTGGAACTGGAAGCCTACCAGCAGGAAGTGCACGAGCATTATCATAAGACCGCCAGCTTGTTTAAAGAGATGGCCGGCTCCTACAAAGAACTCTTCGACCACCTTTCAACCGGCTCAGACAAACTGGGTGACTTCTCTGACCAACGCATTTTGCCGGAACGAGCTGGGGCGCTACTGGATGGCCCAGACCTGCAACCAAAAAGTGACTTTATGAATCCTAAGGATAAGGATGAGGATTCGTTGACGCGATGATATAGCGTCGAGATTCCGAGATGGCGACTTCTATCATTCGACTGGATAAAAAGCTAATTGCAAGAGCCTCAAAGCAAGCAGAGGCTCAAAACAGAACACTATCTCAGCAAATAGAGCACTGGATAAAAATTGCTCAGATTGCGGAAGACAATCCTGATCTGCCATACGAATTCATTAAACAAGCTCTGGCTGCTAAAGCTGAGCGAGACAATGGAAAAATGTTCCCCTATCCCCTTTTTCGAAGAGATCCTCAATAATGCATTGGTAGTCGCCCAATGCTCTGTGGACCATATCACGGCCTAACGCCTGCGCTTAGTTGCGTTTGAGACGACAGCCGTTTTTGCGACAGCAAAAGTAGATGGCGGATCAAACGTCACCAGCGATTTGTTAGGCGCGCCCTCACTTTTTTCGAATTTGAACAATTGATTTGACCTCAGCCGCCCTTACTCTCACGACGCTATCAGTCTTGGTATCTACATAAACGATCCAGCGTTCAGATTCTTGAATTATTTTTCCTGCCACCTCTCTATCCGCAATACTTAAAGTCACATCAGATGTTCCTGCACCACCGAATCCCGCAGGAATGTACGGATAGACTGCATATGCATATTTGGTGAGAAGAAGAAACATCATGTACCCAATGGCAATGACCCCAAAGAAAAACTGAACGTGATTCTCATGCTCCTCCTCGGCTTCGCCGTCCAGATACTTCGGGTTGACACCATGACGCTTGTCCGCCTGCACTAGCGCAAGACCCAGCAAGCCGCCCATAAAGAACACAGAAAAGCTAACGAAGCCCGAGAAATTATCCACCACGAAAGCTGTAAGCAATGTGGAACAAACCATCGGAAGTGCAAGAACCTCAAGTCCTCCGCGATAAATTCGAGCTAACCGACCGGAACCTTCGCTATACATAAAAACCAAGTCACTCACGATCAACATTGGAAGCAGTTGCGCCAGCAAGTGGAATTGAACGATCAGAGTCGGCCACGATGATTCAGCAGCTTGATCGATAAGCTGTGACGTACCAAATATCGTGACGTAAAAAAGGTGGGGGGATGCACGATGCTCGCAGGATCAAAGGCAGTAGTTTCTGACGACTTGAGAGTGTGTTCCCGATGTAACTCAGATCAGTTTTTATGGATAAAAAGGCAACCGTTGCTGTTGTCGCAGCAACAAACGCCGTTCCTGCTGCTATATATCGGACTTTGAGCAAGTCAAAGTCGTATATCCCATACGATGCTAGAAAAGAATTGTGAATCACAAGTCCAGCGCCATACAAAGCAACAGCTAGCAATCCCAGTGAACTTCGTGTCATCTTCATACCACCCAGCGCCTAACGCCGCCATAAACGGCGCGAGCTTGCGAGCGTCTGGCAACAGTAGGAGGCGAATTTAATGGCCTTGTTACAAGACATTTTACTTAAACCCCAGATATGCAGCGACGGCAACAAACACCAAGCCACCCACAACACGCACAACCCAGGGATGCTTTATAAACTCGGCCGCCGCCGTGAAAGGAGTTCCAACTCCAGGACCGGTGGAAATATATGAACTTGTTACATCTTTACCGCATTCATTTATTTCGTAATCATTGTATCCATGGCCTGCACTTATTAAAACAACGCTAGAGCTAGTACGATTAAACTCTTGGGTTTCTTTGTAGCTTTCTTCTTGTACGATATTTAGCTCACTTTCATGCGGCTTTTCAGTTTCGTTGATCTTAATTTGTGTAATTTCATTTGGGGATAAAATGTTCCCATCGTAATAGATGGATTTCCCAATTCTATATGGTTTAACAAGCCTCTTCTTGAGATCGGAAGCCGTCAAATCTTTAAATATGCAAAGCCAACTATCGCAGCTTTTTGTTTTGATTGTTACGTGAAGATAACTCATTCTCGGCTTGCCTTGTAACACCCGCGGTCACCGCTGACAAAATCGTAGCAAAGCGGAGGTTTTGGCATCCGGTGAATGGCTTGATTAGCGTTTTTGATCGCGAAAGACAACAATCCCCCGCAAATCTTTATCTGGTCCATCGAAATCCTGTCCACGCTCCGACTCGATGACCATCCGCACATAATTCGGAGGGCGTTCACGAATACCAATTTGCGGCGCTTGCTTTGGCTTTCGCCCGGAAGACTTGATTCCAAGTCCTTGCTGTAAAAATGACCAAACTCGCTCTGGCAAATCCGAACCACCGTAGCCTGTACAACACACTAGGCAGTGCCATGGCACAGCACACTCCATAACTTGCGCCAAACTATCTTCGTGAGAGTTTCTTCGCAAAGCATCAACATGTTTTGTCGCAAGCATGGAACAGCCGAAATTTTCCATCGCTGGCCCAAAACTCCGGCAAGGCCACCAATTACGGAGGTGACCATTGGACCAATGAGTAAATACGCAATACAGCGGAACCAAACCATTTTCCGCAGCAACACGCTTTAATTTTGCAGCCTGGTATGTTTTTCCCTTTCTATAATGCAGGTGGTCAAAGCGGTTAGAAGAAAGCTTTAGAATTTTGGCTTGAACCCGAATCCCTAACCACTTTGTCATTGAGCCGTCAGTGAACCACCACTCCCAATCTGCGCCATTAACTCCTTCCTGTGGCCGAGTAAAAGTTCTCGTGAAAACCTCATCAGCATGCCTATCTTTAAGCTCCAGCATATTGATATCAGTGAGGGTTTCTTCTAGTGGCTGATGCCCAATGCGTCGGGCTCGCCCCAAATGAGTCCAGGTGCTGAATGACAATTCCCGAAAAGTCTCACAAAGTGTCAATTAGAACCTCCATGTTGAAGAAATACGCTAACGTCCAAAGCTGCGGGCGGCGAAGCCGTCCGATTGCCTTTGCTTGTTCGTTGGCCGCTGCCTATTCACAGTACGAATATACTTTACTTGGCCAATTACTAGATTTCTTTTTGTACTTAGCAACAAGTTTATTAAAGTGCGGGAAGTGTTCTGATATCAGTGAATTCTCGCCGCCGAACCATCTATGTGTAGTATTTATAAGTTGCCCGATCTGTGAATATATAAACCGAACATCCGCAGTTCCTCTAAGAGCCTCATAGGAGACAAGATCAATTTGATGAACAATCCGTTCTATTGCTCCATTATCATCTGGCCCCTCGCTAAAGAGGCTGGAAAATGGTATTTCTTGATTGTTTTTTGAAAAGAAATAACCTTTCTTTGCACCTGATGGCTCAGAGCTACTCATGAATATTCTTTTCCATTCAGAAAGGTCGTTTTCTTCTAGGTGTGAAAAGAATATATCCACAAGCTTCATGCTATTGTCTAGGCGCCGTTGCCTTTGCGAAACGACATAAGTCCTCAATGCGATGGCACCACCTATAATGATGATAAAGAACTTAATCCATTCCCTTACTTCTTCCGGTGTCATTATCACTCCATAGCTCGAATCGTGTTGCAACTAACGACTCGGCTCACAGGCGACAAACACGTAGCGCAGCGAAGTGTTTGACGTTCTAGTGCAGCCGCTTGTTAAATGCAATTTCACGTTACCATTCCACCCTGGATGAACGCACGCATAGCATCGATAGATTCCTTTAGTTCATCCATAGTGAACGGTGCGTTCTGATCATTCTCTGGGTGATGGATTTGATGACGAATGTATTCGGTAAGAATTATCGTTTGAGGAACGACGGAGCCATCTCGGAGAACTCTGTTATACGGCCGCTCCGGCCTTCCCTGCTTGTACTCTTGTAGCACACCTTCTGCTTCGATATATCCGTATAGCTCGTTGTGGTACTCGAATGAGGTTTCATCAAAAGCAGCATAATTAACCTCATTCAGGCTCGGATACGGCAAGTTATGCTCACGTACATGCAGTATCTGTCCTGGTGCGCGCCCTGAAATAAGCAATATGTTTTCAAAACGAAGCCTTTTCACGATCTCCGGGCTATGAGTTGTAACGAAGACCTGCGTGTTATCGGCCGAGGACAAGGCAATAAGGGCATCAATTAGTGCCCTCTGGTGTTCGGGGTGTTGCGACGTTTCTGGCTCTTCAATTGCATATACAATATTTGGCAGATTAACTGCCTGTTGGCGTCGCTCTGCTTCGGCACGGAAGAAGCTAATTAGGACGAGACGTTTAACGCCACTACCTCGCTTGTTGATAGGTATATCTTCATCACCCGAAATCGATACATTTTTAAATACGTCAGTCCACTTCAAACTTTCTGCATCAGGTAGCTGGGGATCAAGAGAGTTTGCGATAGCGGGATTCATTTCCCGAAGCTTATCGAGGGTTCTGGCTGCGACCTCATTTAGCCGTTCTTTAACTGTCTCAGCCACATCAGACAGTTCTTTCTGTATTTTGGGGTCACCCAAGATTTCCCGGACAGCTAAGCGCATTGGGTCTTGTACTTCGCTGTCACCATCGCTGTTCTTTCGATCAGACTGAAACAACGTGTACAGGGGCATATAGCTTTTAAGCTGCTCCCAGATATTTTTGGCGTCAATTTTAGCAACTTCGATTTCTACCTCTGCAAGCTGTAAGTCATCTTGAGCCTGCCAGATTGCTTTACGGAGTTCCGCGTTCTTTGTCTTGTCTTCACAACCAATCCCCTGATCATCGAGAAGTTTTTTCAGCTCCGGGTTCTTTCTTTGCAGTAAGTCCCTACAATTTTCGTGTGTCGGATGAAGAGCTCGAATAAATACTTTTTCCTTTCCTGCGTTAGGATACCGCTTCACTACTTCCAGTGTTCCGTTGCCCGTCAATAGATACTCGCTTGAAAGGGTTGTCTGGTTAGTAGTATCTATCAACACGGCATTCGGTAGATCAGTGAATTCGACGGCAATCTCTATGCAATCGATACCGTCTGCGGCACATCTCTTATTGATGTCATCCTTATCAAGTTTTACGCAGCCCTTGCCCTCGTTAAAAAATATATCTAATGCCTCTAAAATCGTTGATTTCCCTATGTCGTTTTTTCCTACCAAAACGCACAGATCGTCAACATCTAATTTTGTGGGTTCGGCATAGCCGCGAAAGCGGTTAATGGTTACTGACTTTATTTTCATAGTGCCATTCCTTGCGTGTATATCGACTCATACTGCATCTAACAGCCTGTTAATGGGGCCAAGGGCCTCATAATATTCATTATCGGGCGGCCTTTTAATTTCACTGCCACAACATACACATAAGCAGCAATTTATTGTTTTATCAGTAAAAAATCAAAACGGCTGATACGTTTAAAGAAAAAACAGGCCGTTGAGATAATGACAGCTTTATTTTTCAAGCTGGTTTTTCAACCTACTCTCCCGCTGATGCCGAGTGTGGATGGTATGTCTCAAAACCTGCTCGGTTGCCATAATACTGAGTGTTTTTCTGGCACGGGTGATGGCGGTGTAGAGCAGTTCACGATTGAGAATGGGGCTAATATCATCGGGTAGTAAGATGCTGATGGCATCAAACTCGGAGCCCTGACTTTTGTGCACCGTCATGGCAAACACAGTCTCGTGTGCTGGCAGGCGATTCAGGCCGACCCATCTCAATTCTTCACCGAAATAGAAGCAGGCTTTGAGTTGACCGTTTTCATCTCTCAGCATCACGCCGATATCACCGTTGAACAACTGCTGGCGGTAGTCATTCTGAGTAATCATGATAGGTCTGCCCGGATAATAAGTCTGAGCAGTTCGCCAGCCTCGCTGGGCCAGCAATCGGGCCATCATCCGATTAACCGACGTCACTGATTGCGGGCCTTGTTTAAGTGCCGCCAGTACGCGGAATTCATCAAAGGCCTGTAGAATCTGTTGCGGCTTGACGTCGTTTTCGACGGCTTCAATAAAGGTCTGATAGCCCTTCGAAACTGTGTTGAACAGACTCTGTTCATCGGGCGCTAGCCAGGTGGATTCCGGCTGTGCATGCAACAGATGAATGGCATTGTCACTGTGACCGGCATTCACCTCTGCCGCCAGTTGACCAATCAGACTGTCTTTGTCGAAACGGTAGCTGTGTTGGAGACGGACGAAGCTGTCGGTGAGGATATGGCTTTCATTCAGGCCTTCTATGCTTTCACCCTCATCCCGGCCTTCCCCCGTCGAGGGGGAAGGTGATCTTTGTGTGTCGAGGCCGAGGGAGTGGAACTGGATAATGAACTCATCGGAGAAATGACCCTGCTCGCCTTCACTGAGATTAGCCAGCACCGCGCCGGACTCAACCGAGGCAAGCTGTTGACTGTCACCCAACAGGATCAGCCTGGCTTTCTGGGGCATGGCTCGCATCAACTTGGCCATAAGGCTGATATCAATCATCGAGGCTTCGTCGATGATGAGCACATCCAGTGGCAGGGTTCGCTCCGCGTTATATCGGCCTTGCTCGTTGTGTTCTGTAATGCCGAGTAGCCGATGCAAGGTTTTAACTTCCAGATTCTGTTCACGGCTGATGGACTGTTGCAGCCGGGCGGCGGCTTTGCCTGTAGGGGCGGCTAGGCCGATTCTTAAAGTGGACTCACCCCCATCCCAACCTTCCCCCTTCAAGGGGGAAGGAGCTCTAGTGGCGTATTGTTTTTGCAGGCATTGCAGGATTTTCAGAACGATGGTGGTTTTACCGGTACCGGGACCGCCTGATATCACGGCGATATGCCAGCTGAGGGCGATCGCAACGGCAACTTTCTGCCAATCGATACCTTCCACCGGGTTATGCCAGTCGGCTAAATCTTTGTTGAGTTGAAAAACATCCAAGTCTTCAACCTGATGCAAACGCTGGCGGATGGCCTCAGCCACATCACGTTCATCCAGCCAATAACGATAGAGGTACAAAAGCCCCTCATCCGTCAGAATCAGGGGTTTATATTCACCGGGCTCACCAACCGACTTGCCCGCCTTTAGTGAGGCTTGCCAGTCTTCTATACTTCCCGGCAGCAAGTCTGCCATGGCATGCAGGGTTTCTGGCTGATGAGCCAAATTGAGGCAGACATGGCCCTGTGCCATCGCTTCGGTGAGCAAACCGGCCGTGAGACTGATAACAGGCTGTTCGCCCTGCTCTTTGCGGTCTATAAAAGCAGCAAACTGACAGGCCAGTTCACTGAAACCGTGTTGACGCAGCAGGTTCAATGACTCAGTCATCTGCGACCTCATTCATGCAGTTATCCAGCGCTTCCAGCAATTCGGAGGACGGCCTATCGTAATAGACACCCGCCTGTCCCCAGTCGGGCTGCATGCCACGGATAAACAGGTAATAAACACCACCGAAGTGGCTGTCCGGGTCGTAATCCGGCAAGCGGGTTTTGAGGTAACGATGCAAAGCCAGGCTGTAGATCAGGTATTGCAGCGGATAACCGTGCATGACCATCGCTTCATCCATTGCCGCCTGGTCATACTCAGCCGCTTTATCGCCAAGCCAGTTGGATTTATAGTCGGCGACATAGAAGCGACCCTCATATTCAAACACCAGGTCGATAAAGCCTTTCATAAAGCCCTGAATATCAGCAAAGCTGAGTTGTTTCAGCACTCGTTCCAGTACCGGCATGGTGCTGGTGAATGGCTGCAAGGCACGTTTTAGACGACTCACGGTGAGATCATTGACCGGGAAGTAGAAAGCCATTTCATCAAGCCGTTTTCC
>JASBUF010000075.1 GCA_030148085.1 Methylophaga sp.
TGGTCGCAGGCTGGCCTTTATCAACGATGCAGACCTCACCCAAATAAATGCTAACTCCGCTCAGATCAAAGTTATCTATACCACTGCGACCGACAGCAGCGAGGATCCGCCCCCAGTTAGGGTCAGAAGCAAACAAGGCGGTTTTCACCAGAGGTGAATGGGCGATGGTATAAGCAACCTGACGGCATTCTTCCTGACTCTGGCCTTGTTTAACAGCAATAGAGATGAACTTGGTCGCACCTTCACCATCGCGAACTATGGCCTGCGCCAGATAGCGGCACAAGTCGGTCAACGCCGTCAGTAGACGTTCACCATCTTCACTGGTGATAGAAGTAATTTCGGCATTAGCGGCTTTACCGGTTGCCATCAAGACACAGGCATCATTCGTCGAGGTGTCACCATCGACGGTAATACGGTTAAACGACTGGTTCATGGCCTGCTGCAACATCGTCGACAACACAGCCTGCGAGACTGATGCATCGGTCGCGATATAAGCCAGCATGGTCGCCATATCGGGTCGAATCATGCCTGAGCCCTTGGACATGCCGGTAATCGTGACGGTTTTACCGCCCAACTCCAGTTGTACCGATTTGGCCTTGGCAATGGTATCGGTCGTCATGATGGCATGAGCGGCATTAAACCAGTTGTCGGCACTCAACGCATCGCGCGCCTCAGGCAACACAGCCTTGATTTTATCTACCGGTAAGGGCTGACCGATCACACCGGTGGAAAACGGCAATACGGCTTCGGCCTGTGAGGACATCGCCTCTGCAACAGCCTGACAACAGGCTTTGGCAGCTCTCATACCTGCTTCACCAGTGCCGGCATTGGCATTACCTGAATTAATCAACAGATAACGTGTGGGCGCCGCTGCCTGATGGGCTTTAGCCAAGGTGACTGGTGCAGCACAAAAGGCATTTGTGGTGTAAACCGCTGCCGAGCGGGTACCTTCTGCCAATTCAATCAAGACGACATCTTTACGTCCTGGCTTTTTAATGCCGGCGCTGGCCGTGGCCAGCCGAATACCGTCAACAGCAAACAGACTATCCGGTGCTGGCGCAGCGAGGTTGACGGCCATTAACTGATGGCTCCATGGCAATGTTTGAATTTCTTACCACTGCCGCATGGACATGGGTCATTACGACCTACCTTGCTGCCATCACGCGTATAAGGCTGAGCGGCTTCAGGCGCTTGCTCTTCTTCCTGCCCGATCTGCTCAGCTGAATCATGCTGGTATTCGACATCCGCCGATTGACGGCGTTGTTCATTGACCGCATCGACATCTTCCGGCGCCCTTACCTGAACCCGTGAAATAATACGAATGACTTCATGCTTAATGTTATCCAGCATGGTTGTAAACAGGCTGAACGACTCACGTTTGTATTCCTGTTTTGGATCTTTTTGCGCATAACCACGCAGATTAATACCGGTCCGCAGGTAATCCATCTGTGCCAGATGCTCTTTCCACTGAGCATCTAAAGTCTGCAGCATGACCGCTTTTTCAAAGTGACGCATCAACTCTTCACCGACGGTTTCTTCT
Source organism: Methylophaga sp. (assembly GCA_030148085.1). Taxonomy (GTDB): domain Bacteria; phylum Pseudomonadota; class Gammaproteobacteria; order Nitrosococcales; family Methylophagaceae; genus Methylophaga. The sequence continues at coordinate 1,541 of JASBUF010000075.1, forward strand.
TTCACCTTATAGGCCTTGTCGGCCTCTTCTAGAATACGCTCACGCAAGCTTTCTTCATGCAGGTTATCGTCATTTTCCAGCCAGTCGCTGACCGGCAGCTCCAGTGCGTATTCATCACGCAGCGCCTGTTCAAGCCCAGTGACATCCCACTGTTCATCAATGCTGTTTGGCGGGATATAAATGCTGATCGTGTCGTTAATGACGCTGTCACGCATAGAGATAACGGTTTCCGACACGTCTTCGGCTGCCATCAGTTCATTACGCTGCTCATAGACGACCTTACGCTGGTCATTGGCGACGTCATCAAATTCGAGTAATTGCTTACGGATATCGAAGTTATGGCCTTCCACCTTGCGTTGGGCATTTTCAATCGCGCGGGTCACCCATGGATGTTCAATCGCCTCGCCTTCTTCCATGCCCAGTTTCTGCATCAGACCGGCCATGCGCTCGGAGGCGAAAATGCGCATCAGATTATCTTCCAGCGACAGATAGAAACGGGTTGAACCCGGATCGCCCTGGCGACCACTACGACCACGCAGCTGATTATCAATACGACGTGATTCATGTCGCTCCGTACCGACTATATGTAAACCACCGGAAGCCAATACCGCTTCGTGACGCTTATTCCAGTCGCTACGAATGTTTTCTCTGGCCTGCTCATCGGCATTTTCCGGTAAGGCATCCAGCTCAGCTTCCAGACTACCCCCCAGTACAATATCGGTACCACGCCCCGCCATATTGGTGGCGATGGTCACAGCACCGGCGCGACCGGCATTGGCAATAATATGGGCTTCTTTTTCATGGAACTTGGCATTCAGCACCTGATGTTGAATCTTAGCTTTTTTCAGCAAGCCAGACAGGTACTCTGAACTCTCAATAGAAGCGGTACCCACCAAAACCGGTTGCTGCCTTTTCTGACATTCCTGAATATCTTCCAGAATGGCCTGGTATTTTTCTTTTGCCGTCAGATAAATGCGATCGGCTTCGTCTTTACGCTGCATATCGCGGTGTGTCGGAATGACCACCACTTCAAGGCCATAAATCGAATGTAATTCATAAGCCTCAGTATCGGCTGTACCAGTCATGCCTGACAGCTTGTTGTAGAGACGGAAATAATTCTGAAATGTAATCGACGCCAGCGTCTGGTTTTCATTCTGGATGTTGACGCCTTCTTTGGCTTCCACCGCCTGATGCAGACCTTCTGACCAGCGACGGCCCGGCATACTACGGCCGGTAAACTCATCGACAATCACAATCTGATTATCCTGAATGATGTAATCGATATCGCGCTGGAATAAGACATGCGCGCGCAGAGCTGCGGTGACGTGATGCATCAGACCGATATTGGCGGCATCATACAGGCTCGCATCTTCGGTAAGCAGTCCGGCTTCTGTCAGCAGGTTTTCAATTTTTTCATGACCCGCTTCAGTGAAATGCACCTGCTTATTTTTTTCATCGACGGTGTAATCGCCGGGAACGGTCACTTCCTCCCCCTCGCCTTCCTGTTTGCTGAGGTTAGGGATCAAGGTATTGATTTGCTGATACAACGCAGAACTGTCTTCAGCCGGACCGGAAATAATCAGTGGCGTACGTGCCTCATCGATCAGAATCGAGTCAACCTCATCGATGACAGCAAAGTTAAGACCACGCTGCACCTTTTCTTCCAAACGAAACGCCATATTATCGCGCAGGTAATCGAAACCGAATTCGTTGTTAGTGCCGTAGGTAATATCACAGGCGTAGGCGGCGCGGCGCTCTTCACCACTGAGACCAGAAACAATGACACCGGTTGTCAGGCCAAGAAAGCCGTAAAGTTTGCTCATCCAGCCAGAGTCACGTGTCGCCAGGTAATCATTCACGGTAATGACGTGAACACCTTCACCCGGCAGCGCATTCAGATAAACAGCGAGTGTGGCGACCAGTGTTTTACCTTCACCGGTTTTCATTTCAGCGATCTTGCCGTCATTGAGCACCATACCGCCGATCATCTGCACATCGAAGTGGCGCATCCCAAGTACACGTTTACTGGCTTCACGAACCACAGCAAAGGCTTCGGGCAGGATGTCTTCCAGAGTTTTGCCGTCTTTTAGTTGTTGACGGAATTCTTCGGTCTTGGCTTGCAGGGCACTGTCATCAAGTTTTTCGATATCCGCTTCTAGTACAGCTATCTCGTCAACCACTTTACGGAGCTTTTTCAACACCCGTTCATTGCGGCTGCCAAAGATCTTGCTGAAAAACTTGCTTACCATGATTTCGCCTTGTTATAGGTTGTTGCGGCGCGAACACCGGAAATAATCAATAAATCGCGTGATTATAACGCGTACCAGACGGCAGATTGAAGCCTGTCCAAAGGACATGGAGGCAGGCCTCAACGAATACAAGGGGTAACGCTACTTGATGAAGTTGTAGGGGTTTACATGCTGGCCATCACGCAGTACTTCGAAGTGCACATGCGGACCAGTGGAGCGACCGGTAGATCCCATCAGCGCTAGGGTTTCGCCTTTTGCTACGCGGTCACCTTTTTTCACCTTGATGGTTTTATTATGGGCATAGCGCGTGACATAGCCATTGCCGTGGTCAACCTCAACAAGACCGCCGTAACCACCACGCTCACCTACCCAGGTAACGATACCTTCGGCAACTGCGAGAACATCACTGCCTGTCTTGCCTGCAATATCCAAACCTTCGTGGAAGGTTTTCTTGCCATTGAAAGGATCGATTCTATAGCCATAAAACGAGGACACCCAGCCATCTTCAACTGGATTTCCAGTCGGGATACTGGCCGCGATCGTATCTTCGGTGAGCAAGTACTGCTCCAGTGCAGCTAGGGCTTCCTGCTGATTACGCAGTTCTTCGGAGAGTTGTTGAATGCCACGATCCAGCGCCTCACTACTCAGCGGTGAACCATCCTGGTCAATACCGCCCTGCCCCGGATGTTCATCCAAAGAAAAATTGCCGGTATCAAAACCTGCCACTTCCGCCAGCCTCTCGCTGAACATGCGCAAACGGATAGTCTCAGCCTGTAAACCACCGAGTTGGCGTGCATAAAAGTCACTGACCGAGCTGTCTTGCTCAGCTGTATCGGTATTTTCTGGAGGAGAAAAAGCGGAGTTTGTAGAAAGAGAGGGAGTGGTAACAGGTACTAGCGGGGTAATTTTCTGACTGGCATTACGCCAGTTTGCGAAGCTGTAACTGCTGATACTAATCAGACTCACCAGCAGCAATGACAGCACCATCAACTTAGCGCGCGTCAAATGCCAATGCTTATGCGTCTTACTGTTTGAGGATATAATGATAACCTGCATTTTTATCCTTTCTCAGTGGTTCAAATGATGTCCAAAAAACCAGAGCGGCTCGGTCAGGTCTACAAAGAGAACAGCCATTTCAAATGGCTAACCGCACGCGCTCAACAACTGAACAAGCTTAACATCATTTTGCAAAAAAGCCTGCCCTTACAATTCACCAATCACTGCCGCCTGGCCAACATCAAGGCAGACCGGGCTGTGATCCATACAGATAATGCCAGTTATGCCAGCCTACTTCGGTTTCAGTCTGCTCAAATTTGCCAGGCATTATCTGCCCATCTACCTGAGCCACTGAGTCGTCTTGAAGTCAAGGTCAAACCACTGAGTGACATCCAGCGTCTGTCCACGTCGACAAGTCTGCATGTATCTACAAAAACAGCGGCACTGTTAAACAGCACCGCTGCTGGTATGGAGGACGGTCCGTTGAAAACCGCCCTGCGTAAACTGGCTAAACGTCAGTCTGACTAGCCTAGCTGGTCAGTGAGGCAGCTGGACGACTGAAAAGAATGGGGGCATCTTTGTCGTCTTCAAAGCTCACCAACTCCCAGGCATCTTCCTGAGCAAGCAGTTTACGCAACAGTTTGTTATTCACTTCATGGCCGGACTTGTGACCGCTGAACGCACCAATCAGGCTGTGTCCAAGCAGGTACAAATCACCAATCGCATCCAGCACTTTATGGCGGACAAATTCGTCTTCGTAACGCAGGCCATCTTCATTGAGAACCCGGTAATCGTCGACGACGATGGCGTTATCCATACTGCCACCCAGTGCCAGATTGTTTTCACGCAGTTTTTCGATATCTTTCATAAAGCCAAAAGTACGGGCACGACTGACTTCACGGACAAATGATGTGGAGGAGAAATCAACATCAACCTGTTGCGGGCGTCCGCTAAAGGCGGGGTGCTCGAAGTCGATAGTGAATGACACTTTGAAGCCGTCAAACGGTTCAAACTTGGCCCATTTATCACCATCTTCCAGGATGACCGGCTTTTTGATACGAATAAACTGTTTGGCGACATTCTGCTCTTCAATACCGGCTGACTGTACCAAGAACACAAACGGTCCGGCACTGCCATCCATAATCGGCACTTCAGGGGCATTCAGATCGATATAGGCATTATCAATACCCAGGCCAGCAAATGCTGACAGCAGATGTTCCACGGTTGAGACTTTCTGACCGTGTTCGACTAAGGTTGTCGACAACGCGGTTTCACCCACGTTTTCTGCTTTGGCCTGAATTTCGACCACAGGATCCAGGTCGACCCTGCGGAAGATAATGCCCGTATTGGGGGCAGCAGGACGCAAGGTGAGATAGACCATCTCCCCACTATGCAAACCCACACCTGTGGCACGAATCACGTTTTTCAATGTTCGTTGCTTTATCACGGTGCATTACCCCCTTATACAGTTACAGATCAGAATATATTACCACAAGCAAAATATCTCCAGCCATGTTTACCTAACTTTACACTCAGTCAGCCTGACGACGCAGGAAAGCTGGAATATCCAGATAGTCCATATTGACATCACCATTGGCCACTTGTTTCTGTTGGCTTTCTTTGCCTTGGCGAATCACGGTTGGCTCGTCGTAATCGATTTCGACAGGTTTCTTCACGATTTCGATTTGCGGTGCTTCGACTTCTGGTGCTTTTGCGACAGCTACTCGTTGACCGCCCAAGCCAGTTGCAACCACAGTGACGCGCAGTTCATCAGTCATATCCGGGTCAATCACAGTACCAACCACAACAGTTGCATCGTCAGAAGCAAATTCTTTGATGGTGTTACCGACTTCTTCGAACTCACCGATGCTCATATCCAGACCCGCTGTGATATTGACCAGTACACCACGGGCACCCGCCAAATCTACATCTTCCAGCAGCGGACTTGATACTGCCAGTTTCGCCGCTTCACGTGCACGGTTTTCACCTTTTGCGTGACCGGTACCCATCATCGCCATACCCATTTCTGACATGACAGTGCGCACGTCGGCAAAGTCGACGTTAATCATACCTTCACGGGTAATCAGCTCGGCAATGCCTTGCACCGCACCCAACAGAACATCATTAGCCGCTTTGAAGGCGTTGAGCAGGCTCATTTCCTTGCCCAGCACTTTCAGCAGTTTTTCGTTTGGAATGGTGATCAATGAATCGACATGCTGACTCAGCTCTTCGATACCAGCTTTAGCCACTTTCATCCGTTTACCGCCTTCAAATGGGAACGGTTTGGTGACAACGGCAACAGTCAGAATGCCCATTTCTTTGGCAACCTGAGCAACGACTGGTGCTGCACCAGTGCCGGTACCACCGCCCATACCGGCAGTAATGAAGACCATATCGGCACCATCAATGACATCCATGATGCGTTCACGATCTTCCAGTGCTGCCTGACGGCCGACATCCGGGTTTGCGCCTGCGCCCAGACCTTTGGTGATGTCTGTGCCCAATTGCAGTTGAGTTGTTGCAGAGCTTTTACGCAATGCCTGCGCATCGGTATTCGCACTGATGAAGTCAACGCCTTCAATCTGATTGATGACCATGTGTTCCAGTGCATTACCGCCACCGCCACCGACACCAATCACCTTGATGACTGCATTTTCTGTATATGTATCAATTAATTCAAAAGTCATGGTTTTCTCCCCCTAAAAATTCGTTTGTTCAACACGCCTGATTACTCGGCTTAAAAGTTCCCCTGGAACCAGCTTTTCATTCTTGCCAGCATGCCTTTAAACCCTTCACTAACTCTGATTTCTCCATGCCCTGGGGCATGCTCTTCGTTGCCGAATAACAGCAACCCGACACCCGTGGCATGGATTGGATTACGCACCACATCAACCAGCCCCCCGACATGGTGAGGTACGCCCAAACGCACAGGTAAGTGGAAGACCTCTTCTGCCAACTCAATAACGCCTTCCATTTTTGAGCTCCCGCCTGTCAGCACAATGCCGGCAGCCAGCAGCTCTTCAAATCCGCTGCGACGCAGTTCAGCCTGAACCAGCATCAGCAGTTCTTCGTATCGTGGTTCCACTACTTCGGCCAGCGTCTGTCTGGCCAGTTGACGTGGTGGCCTGTCACCGACGCTGGGCACTTCGATGGTTTCATCTTCACGTGCCAGCTGTGTCAGCGCACAGGCATATTTGATTTTGATTTCTTCGGCATATTGCGTCGGTGTTCGCAAAGCGACTGCGATGTCGTTGGTCACCTGATCGCCGGCAATCGGAATCACTGCGGTGTGCCGGATAGCTCCGTCGATAAACACAGCAATATCCGTGGTGCCGCCACCGATGTCGATGAGGCAAACACCCAGTTCTTTTTCATCCTGATCCAGCACCGAATAGCTCGATGCCATCTGTTCCAGAATGATGCCGTCCACCACCAGACCGCAACGTTCGATACATTTGGTAATGTTCTGCGCGGCACTGACCGCACCAGTGATCAGATGAACCTTAGCTTCCAGGCGTACACCGGACATACCGATCGGCTCACGGATGCCTTCCTGATTATCAATCAGGTATTCTTGTGGTAATACATGTAGCAGTTGTTGGTCGCCAGGGAAGTGAACGGCACGAGCCGCATCCAGCACACGATCCAGATCACCCTGCGTCACTTCCTTATCACGAATCGCGACGGTACCGTGCGAATTCAGGCTACGAATATGACTGCCGGCGATACCGGCATAGACCGAGTGGATCTGACAGCCCGCCATCAGCTCCGCTTCTTCCACGGCACGTTGAATTGACTGCACGGTGGATTCAATATTAACCACCACGCCTTTTTTCATTCCGCGGGCAGGGTGAGAACCGATGCCGATGATCTCCAACTTGTTTTCATTGGGTCCCGCATCCTGTACGGGTGCTGCGACAATGGCCACCACTTTGGATGTACCGATATCCAGCCCGACGATAAGTTCTCTCTCACTACGTTTCGACATTACACAGTCCCATTAAAATCAGGTTGCTGACCGTCTTTCCAAACCACGGCCAGCCCATTGGTATAACGCATATCTATGGCTTCAATCTGTTCCCTGAAGCTGTTCAGGCCGCCGCGATATAAATCGATAAAGCGTTGCAGACGAATATCGCCTTCGGCACGGCCCAGTTTCAGATGCAGACCATCTTTAAAATCAATCTGCCAGGCACGGCGTTTGTCCATGCTAATGGTGGTGACGCGCAGGCCCAGTTCATTGACTTGCTTTTGAATATCCACCAGTCGTCTCGCCATCAGCTCACTGGTGCCATCCGGGCCATTCATCTGTACCAGCCCTGTCGGAATCGTCTCTGCAGCCGGTGTAAACACACCGCCCATTGCATTGACCAGACTGTGTTCATTCCAGCGTGCAACGGCTTTATGCTCTTCCACTACCAGATGCAGTGTGTCCGGCCACACCCGACGAACTTGAATTTGTTTCACCCATGGCAGCTCTTCACCAGCCTGACGAATACTGGCGACATCCACATTAAAGAAACTGCCGCGAACATATGGTGAGACTGCTGCCACCAAACGATCACGATCGGCAAAACGCATTTCACCTTCTACCGTTACGTGTTTCACCGGCAGGGTATTGGCTTCATGCAAATACGCACCGCCACTGATAACCACGACTAACAACAGCAGTGTCAAAGCCTGCTTCAGCGACTGTTTCCAGTCTCTTGGTGTAGCCTGTTTTGGCGGCTGTTTGATGGTGGCACCACGCTTGATTCTTGCCATCAGTTCGCCTCCCTGAAACTGGTTTCAAGAATGCGCCAGACCAGATCGTCAAAACTGATTCCAGCTTGCTTGGCAGCCATCGGCACCAGACTGTGATCAGTCATGCCCGGTACGCTGTTGGCTTCCAGCAAATAGAACTGACCGGCACCGTCACGCATAAAGTCAACGCGCCCCCAACCTGACATGCCCAGACCGTTAAAAGCCTGCACCGCCAATTGCTGCATCTGCTCTTCGCTCTCTGTATCCAGACCGCATGGGCATAGATACTCGGTCGTATTGGCCTTGTACTTCGCCTCATAATCATAAAATTCATGTGGCGTTTTCAGACGAATTGCTGGCATGGCTTCGCCATCCAGAATCGCGACGGTGTACTCTTCACCCTGAATCCATTGCTCGGCAATCACATCGGCGTCATACTTCAAAGCCAAATCAATCGCCTCGCTCAGCTGCTGCTCGGTATTGACCTTGCTCATGCCAATGCTAGAACCTTCATTGACCGGTTTGATAATCAAAGGCAGACCTAATCTTGCAACCAGCTCTGCTACATCAGTCGTCGCCGTGACCCGTTCAAAGCCTGCCGTTGGCAAGCCCTGCTGAATCCAGTTGTTTTTGCTGATGCGCTTATTCATCGACAACACAGAAGCAGTCACGCCATTGCCGGTATAAGGCAGATTGATGGCCTGTAAAAAGCCCTGAATCTCACCATCTTCGCCGCCACGGCCATGCAGCACGATAAAGGCACGGTCAAACTGGCCACTGCCCAGCTTGTGGCAAATATCAAAGCTGACATCGATACCGTAGGCATCCACACCCTTACGCTGCAGACCAGCAAGCACTTCGTTACCGCTGATTAAGGAAATCTCACGCTCGGCACTGCGGCCACCCATCAATACGGCTACGCGTCCGAATTCAGCAGCATTTTCTACACGGCGAGTCATTGCGTCTGTCCCACGATATGCACCTCGGGAATCAGCTTCACCCCTTGTAGTTTTTCAACTTTTTGCTGAACTAATTCAATCAAGGCTTCAATATCTGCTGCCGTGGCTGAACCGTCATTGACGATAAAATTCGCGTGCTTGGTCGAGACACTGGCACCGCCCAGTGTCAGGCCTTTAAGCTCACTGGTTTCAATTAACCTGCCGGCAAAATCACCTTCAGGATTACGGAATACCGAACCGGCACAAGGCTGATTGGTGGGCTGGCTGGCATTACGTTTTTTCAGCAGCTCACGGATTAGCGCGGTTTCTTCTTTGGCATTGCCCTGCTCAAACTGCAATTGTGCAGCCACAAACCACTCACCTTCCGGCAAAGCAACATGTCTGTAACAGATTTCAAATTCTGATTTGGCTCGGGTACGCAGTTGGCCTTTACGATCAATCGTGGTAACTGAGTGCACAAAGTCCCAGGTTTCACTCCCATGGGCACCGGCATTCATCGCCAAAGCGCCGCCGAGGGTACCTGGAATACCAGCGAGGAAGGCAGCGCCTTTCATACCGGCTTTAGCCGCTTGCTTGGCCAGTTTGCTGCAATAAACACCCACTTCGGCACTAACACTCAGTGCTTCAGTTTTAATGTTCTGCAATACACCGGCAGTCACTATCACTGTGCCGTTAAAGCCACCGTCACGGACCAGCAAGTTGCTGCCCAGGCCCAACCACATTACCGCTTCATCTTGTGGTAACTGTTGCAGGAACACTGCCAGATCGTCTGCATCTGCCGGACGATATAGCTGTTTGGCTTCGCCTCCAACACGCCATGAGGTATAGCGTGACAGGCTTTCCTGTTGTTTAAGTTCACCTCTGAGTGTCTGCGGTAAGGCCATCATTCAGCACCTCCGCTTAACACACCAGGCAAGGCCTGCGCCATACGGCCGATATCACCGGCACCCAGCGTAATCAGCACATCACCATCGTTAAGTAAGCCCGGTAACAGCTTGTAGAGCGCCTCTTTGTCTTCGGCAAACACTGGCTCAACCTGACCACGCAGGCGAATCGCACGGCACAGACTGCGGGAATCAGCACCGGCAATCTTGGCTTCACCCGCTGCGTAAACTTCCAGCACGATGAGGACATCGACCGTCGACAGCACCTGTGCAAAATCTTCAAACAAATCGCGGGTACGCGTGTAACGGTGCGGCTGGAATACAACGACCACACGCTGGTCTGGCCAGCCGGCACGGGTAGCCGCTAATGTCGCCGCAATTTCGGTGGGGTGATGACCATAATCATCAATCAGCAAGGCTTCACCGCCCTGCGCCTTGATCTGGCCCAGCAGATTAAAGCGCCGGCCTACACCATCAAATTTCACTAAGGCGCGCTGGCAGGCTTCGATATTGACCTGCAGATTGCGGGCAACCGCCATTGCCGCCGTTGCATTCAGGGCATTGTGCAGACCGGGCATATTCAACGTGACCGGGAACTGCTGTCCGCTTTGCTTTTCAATCACGGTGAAAAAGCTCTGCCCCTGATGCTGTGTCAGATCGACCAGACGGTAATCCGCTTCTTCATCCTGACCGTAGGTGATGAACGGGCGGGTCACTTCCGTCAGTAATTCTTTAATGACCGGATCATCCAGACACATCACCGCCAATCCGTAAAACGGCAGATGGTGCAAGAACTCGACAAAGGTCGCTTTCAACTTGCCGAAGCTGCCTTCGTAGGTCGCCATATGATCTTCATCAATATTGGTGACCACAGCGATCATGGGTTGCAGGTAGAGGAAAGAAGCATCACTTTCATCCGCTTCTGCGACCAAATAGCGACCTGTGCCCAATCGAGCATTACTGCCGGCGCTGTTCAGGCGACCACCAATGACAAAGGTCGGATCTAATTCGCCCTCACTGAGTAAGGCAGCAATCAGACTTGTTGTGGTGGTTTTACCGTGTGTGCCGGCTACCGCGATGCCGTAGCTGAGGCGCATCAATTCCGCCAGCATTTCAGCACGTGGCACCACTGGAATTCGCTGTTCACGTGCGGCAACTAATTCAACGTTTTCTTCATTGACCGCGGTAGTCACCACGACCACATCGGCACCCTCGAGATAACTTGGCTCATGACCAATCATGATTGTTGCACCCAAAGTACGCAGATGCTGAATCAGGCTGTTTTCGGCCAGATCACTGCCCGTCACCTGATAACCTAGGTTGAGCAGTACTTCGGCAATACCACCCATACCCACACCACCAATACCGATGAAGTGGATATGTTTGACCCGGCTTTGCATCGCTGAGGTTAATCTATCCATGAGCGTACTCCATACATAGATCGGCGATATAACCGGCAGTGCCGATTTTGGCGACGTGTCGCGCCGCATTGGCCATAGTCAATAATCCTTCTCTGTCGTTATCAAAACGCATAATCATCTGGGCCAAATCGACTGCATTCAATGCTGTGTCAGCCACCAGTTCGGCCGCGCCTTCGTCAACCAGAATCGAGGCATTGTGGGTTTGGTGATCATCTACCGCATATGGATACGGCACGAGGATCGAAGCCACTCCAGCAGCGGCCACTTCAGCAACCGTCAACGCGCCTGCACGGCAAATCACTAGGTCAGCCCAGGCATAGGCTTCCGCCATATCGCTGATGAATTCCAACACGTCCGCTTCAACACCGGCCTGCTGATAGGCTGCGCGGCAGTCATCAATATGCTTACTACCGCTTTGATGTCTGATCTCTGGTCGTGTCGCTTGTCCAATCTGTTTGATGGCTTCTGGCACAACGCTATTTAATGAGCGTGCGCCGAGGCTGCCACCCAATACCAGGAGTTTCAGACGCCCTTGCTTTTCGCTTTGACGTAGGTGTGGCATCGGCAAATCTTCAATTTGTTTTCTGACCGGGTTACCGACCCACTCCGCCTCGACCTTGGCGTCAAAACTGTTAGGGAAACCGGTCAACACTTGTTTTGCCAAACGCGCCAGCAGTTTGTTGGTGAGGCCGGGAATCGCATTCTGTTCATGAATCAGCAGTGGTTTTTTCATTAGCCAGGCCGCGACGCCGCCAGGACCAGATGCAAAGCCGCCCAAGCCTAAAACGACATCCGCATCTGTGTCACGCAGAATACTGCGTGCCTGCCAGATGGCTTTCAGCACTCTGAATGGCGCCATTAACCAGCCCAAGACACCGTTACCGCGCAATCCGGCAACTCCAATAAAGGACAGTGGAATTCCGGCTTCCGGCACCAGACGTGCTTCGATACCTTTTTCTGTGCCCATCCACACCACGTCAACCTGACGCTGTTTCAACTCTTCAGCCACCGCCAAAGCCGGAAAGACGTGGCCTCCGGTGCCGCCGGCCATGATCATGACGCGTTTCACTATAGCCGCTGTCATCGTCTGATCCTCGCAGAGGCTTTTTCAGGCAAACGGGTTTCCATATCTACCCGCAGTAATAAGGCCACGGCCACACAAACAATCACCAAACTACTTCCGCCATAGCTCATCAATGGCAGAGTCAACCCCTTGGTTGGCAGTGCACCCATATTGACACCGATATTGACGCAGGCCTGAAGTCCGAGCCAGATGCCGATACCGTACGCAATCTGCGCAGCAAACACCTGTCCCGCCATTTCTGCAGCACGGCCAATCGCCAAAGCGCGCCAGATGAAGACAAAGAACAAACCAATAACAGTCAACGCACCAATCAGGCCAAGTTCTTCAGCCAGAATGGAATATAAGAAGTCGGTATGTGCTTCCGGCAGATAGAACAGTTTCTGCATGCTGCTACCCAGACCAACACCAAACCAGTCACCGCGACCGAACGCAATCAAAGCCTGTGTCAGCTGGAAGCCACTGCCAAAAGGATCTGCCCAAGGGTCCATAAAACTCTGCAAACGCACTAACCGGTATGGTGCAACCCACACCAACATGGCAAACAAGGCGGCCATCACGGCAATCAGTGAGGCAAATACATCCAGTCTGGCACCGCCTAGAAACAACATCGCCAATACTGTGGACATAATCACGACCATCGACCCCATATCGGGCTGCAACAGCAGCAATAATGCAGCAAAACCCAGCAGCATCAATGGTGCCAGGACCTTAAGAAAAGAGGTGTGCAGCTGGCCATGGTGACGTTGCAGATAATCGGCAATGTAGAGGATGGCAAAAAGCTTGATGACCTCGGCTACCTGCAAGTTCACCGGTCCCAATGGCAACCAACGGCTAGAGCCATTGACTTCACGGCCAATGCCGGGAATCAGCACCAAAACCAGTAAAAACACACCAAACACTAATAATTTAGGCGCCATACGCTGCCATACGGCCAGTCTTACTGACACGATGGCCCACGCTGCACCCAGTCCCGCCACGGCAAACACCAATTGGCGGATGAAATAAAACAGGGGTTGACCGCTCTTGCTGTCTGCAATGGTGATCGACGCCGAGCACACCATGATCAGTCCGATAAACATCAAGGCCGCGGTGGCAAACAGTAGGCTACTATCAAATTGTGCAGAGGATTCGCTCATGCCGCCAAAGCCCTCACTGCCTGTTCAAATTTGTCTCCTCGTTCAGCATAGCCACTGAACATATCGAAGCTGGCGCAGGCTGGTGACAACAACACATTGTCGCCTTCTTTCGCCAACTGACGTGCCTTGTTCACGGCATCCGTCATATCATCAGCTTTTACTTGCTCTACACCGGCCGGTATCACCGCTGCAATCTTGTCGGCATCTTCACCAACCAGCACCACGGCATGGACCGCTTTTTGTAATGTTTCCGTCAAGGTGGAGAAGTCCTGATCCTTGCCAACGCCGCCTGCAATCAGCACGATGCCGCCATTACCGGCCATGCCTTCGATTGCCGCAATACAGGCACCGACATTAGTGGCTTTGGAATCGTTGTACCAACGCACTCCATCCAGCGCTCTGACCAGACGACAGCGATGCGGCAGGCCTTTAAATTCCTGCAGTGCTGACAGCATGGCTGTCATCGGTAAGGCCATAGCCGAACCCAGCGCTAGCGCAGCTAACGCGTTGGCAATGTTATGACTACCGGCCATTTTCATCTGACTCACAGCCAGTAGTGGTTCATCACCTTCGGCCAGCCACTGTTGACCGTCTTGTTGAAGCAGGCCGAAATCATTGCCTTCGGCGTGATGTAAGCTGAAACCAATACGAATGCGGTCAGCGTCGGACATCGCACTGACTACTGGATCATCAAGGTTGATCACCATCACACCATCACCGTTGTAGATTTGCTGTTTGGCGTTTTGGTAATCGACCACAGAGTTATAACGATCCATATGATCCGGGCTGACGTTCAACACAACGGACGCAAAGGCATTTAATGAACGTACCGTTTCCAGTTGGAAACTGGAGAGTTCAAGGACATAGAAATCTGGTGCTGTTTCACCTAATAAATCCAGCGCTGGGGTACCCAGATTGCCGCCGGTACGTACGTCTTTTCCTGCCAACTGCGCCATCAAGGCGAGTAAGGTAGTCACCGTGCTCTTACCATTGGAACCGGTAATGGCAACAACCGGCGCATCGGCGTAACGGGCAAACAATTCGATATCACCAACGATTTCGATACCGGCTTCTTGTGCCGCACGAATTTCTGGCAGTCGCGGATCGATACCTGGGCTGAGCACAATCATATCGGCCTGTAATAACCAGTCCGGGTCCAACCCACCAGTTTTAATCAGTACCTGAGGGTAATCCTGCTGCAGGCTGGCCATGGCCGGTGGCTGCTCACGGGTATCCATCACTGCCACGCTCAACGTGCGTGTTGCTAAGTAACGCGCACAGGAGAGCCCGGTCTGGCCAAGACCGACTATCAGACAATTTTTATGTGAAAGACTGTTCATACTCTGTGTCATCGTAATTTCAGTGTTGCCAGCCCAATCAATACCAGGAAGACCGTAATGATCCAGAAGCGCACAATAATGCGTGGTTCTGGCCAACCTTTTAATTCGTAGTGGTGGTGAATTGGTGCCATCAAAAACACGCGTTTACCACGCAGCTTGTAGGAAGCGACCTGAATCATCACTGACAAGGTTTCAATGACGAACACCCCGCCCATAATCAGTAACACGAGTTCCTGACGCACCAGCACGGCGACCGTACCCAAAGCCGCGCCCAGCGCCAATGCACCGACATCGCCCATAAAGACCTGTGCCGGATAGGTGTTAAACCATAAGAAGCCAAGGCCAGCACCAACCATCGCGGCGCAGAACACAGTCAGTTCACCGGCATGAGGGATAAACGGAATCTGCAGGTAATTGGCAAACTCAAAGTGACCACCGACATATGCAAACAGGCCCAGCGCTGCCGACACCATTACCGTTGGCATAATTGCCAGTCCATCCAATCCATCTGTCAGGTTCACGGCATTACTGCTGCCAACGATGACCAGATAGGTCAGCAGCATGTACCAGCCACCTAAAGGAATCAGGATGTCCTTGAAGAAAGGCACTATCAGCGTTGTTTCTGCTGGCACACTGGCAGTGAAATACAAAAATACTGCGGCACCGGCACCGAAAACGGACTGCCAGAAATACTTGTAGCGGCTTAATAAACCACGTGGATCCTGACGAACCAGCTTGATGTAATCATCCACAAAACCAATTACACCAAACGCAAGTGTTACCGTGAGTACCACCCACACATAGTGGTTTTCTAAATTTGCCCACAGAAGTGTACTGACTGCAATCGCGACCAAGATCAACGATCCGCCCATGGTCGGTGTACCACGCTTACTGAAATGTGACTCTGGGCCATCATTTCTGACTACCTGACCGATTTGCTTGAAGCTAAGCTGACGGATCATTGTTGGACCAATGACCAACGCAATACCCAGCGCCGTCATCGTGCCCAAAATCGCTCTCAGTGTCAGGTACTGGAAAACGTTAAAGCCACTGTAATACTGGCTCAGGTATTCACTTAACAGCAGCAGCATCAGCCTTCTCCTTCTTGTGCCAGCTGATCGGCCAGCTTATCCAGTTGCATAAAACGTGACCCCTTAATCAAACACGTCACGTCCTCATGTAACTCGCGTTGCAAACACTGCAGCAAAGTTTCGCGGTCCTCAAAATGTTGTGCATTGTCACCAAACTGCTCTGCCGCCATACGACTGCTCTGACCGACAGTGAACATGCGGCTGACACCATGATCTTTTGCCTGCTGACCCATCTGTTTGTGTATGGCATCACTGTCAATGCCGAGCTCGCCAAAATCACCGAGTACCAGCCAGTGCTCACCATTGAATCCAGCCAGTGTTTTCAAAGCTTGCAGATACGAACCGGGATTCGCGTTATAGGTGTCATCCAGTAAACGGGCAGCATTGGCGCCATCACGTAATTGCAGACGGTGCGGTACTGCCTTCATGCTCGCCAGCCCTCTGACCATTGCATCAACAGGGATCGTCAAGGCACGGCAAACGCTAATCGCAGCCAATGCGTTATTAATATTGTGTAAACCAGGCAAAGGCAGACTGAAATGATGACTGATGCCATCCATGCTGACCATGAAATGACCTGATATGCCATCAAGCTGGACATAGTCCGGTTTCATCTCAGCCTCGTTTTCCAGACTGAAGCGCAAGACTTTTCTGCCAGCAATCATCGGCGTCCAGATATCGGCATAGGGCATATCAGCATTCACTACAGCTGTGCCGCTCTTTGCCAGTCCTGCGTAAATCTCGCCTTTTTCACGAGCCACACCTACTTCGTTACCAAACCCTTCCAGATGCGCCGGCGCAATATTATTGATGATGGCCACATCAGGTATGGCAATCTTCACCAGCTCGGCGATTTCACCGGGATGATTGGTTCCCATTTCGATGACGGCAAACTTGTCTTCCGGATCTACACGGCACACGGTTAGCGGCACGCCCAGATCGTTGTTGTAGTTACCTTGTGTCGCGGTAACCGGCCCCACTTGTCTGACAATCGCCGTGACCATTTCCTTAACGCTGGTTTTACCGTTGCTGCCGGTAATGGCAATCACCTTGGCACGGCATTGTTCCAGCCAGGCATGGGCAATCTGTGCAAAGGCTTTTTTGACGTCAGCGACCAGCAGTTGTGGCAGAGCATCATCACGGAGCTCAGAAACAAGTGCTGCACTGGCGCCGGCTTCTCTTGCCTGTGCCAGATAATCGTGACCATCCACCCGGTCACCTTTTAAGGCGACAAACAGGTTACCAACTTCAATCTTACGGGTATCAATCACCGCTCCACTGACTTTAATATCAGCAAAGTCTTGCTCACTACCGACGATGCGAGCGAGTTGATTGAGTGTCATCGACAGACCCATTAATGGCCTCCCATGACGTTATAAAAACCGTTTTTGACTTCACCCAGCGCGTCACTGACGACCTGGGTATCACTGAAGGGATACTTCACTTGTTCAATTTCCTGATAGGCCTCATGCCCTTTACCTGCGACCAGCACAATATCGTTGGGTGAGGCATGTGAAACCGCATATTGAATGGCCGCTTTGCGGTCCAGTTCCACGTGGATGGTTTCCGGTTGTTGGCAGCCGTCCAGAATCTCATTGACGATGGTCTGATGATCTTCGCTACGTGGATTGTCATCAGTGATGATCACAACATCGGCTTCCGATTCAGCAATTCTGCCCATTAATGGTCGTTTGCCTTTATCACGGTCACCGCCGCAGCCAAACACACACCAGAGTTGGCCTTGCGATGGCAAGTGACTGCGGAGCGTTTTCAGCGCTTGTTCCAAGGCATCCGGGGTATGGGCATAGTCGATAACAACGCAGGGCTGGCCCTGAACACCATGGGCTTCCATACGGCCGGCTACAGCATGACAATGTTGCAGAGCATCACAGGCGGCTTCGTTATCAAAACCGAGGGTATGTAATACCGCGACTGTCGCCAGCAGATTATCGACATTAAAACGGCCCATCACTGGCAGCATCAGCCCCAGCATGTCGCTGTGAATCGCCAGTTCAAAGGCGACGCCACCACGACGGCATTCAATTTTGTCCGCCGCGATATCGGCACTGCTCTTGCTGCTGTAACTTAACAATGCGATATCTGAACGTAATTGCTGTGCGACCTGTTGACCAAAGTTGTCATCAATATTAATCACGGCCTGTGACACGGAACTCATTTCAAACAGGCGACGTTTCGCCGCACCATATTCTTCCATGGTTTTGTGGTAATCGAGATGGTCACGGCTCAGGTTGGTGAAGACCGCGATGTTCACATCAATGCTGTTCAGACGTCCCTGCACCAAGGCGTGTGAAGAGGCTTCCATCACCACATAACGACAGCCTTCCAGTTCAAAGCCTGCCAGCAGACGCTGTACTGATACCGGGTCAGGTGTGGTCATGCCGGTGAGTTCCAGATCGCTGACGCGTCCCGCTCCCATTGTGCCAATCACACCACATGGCTGACCACTGCCTTCCAATGCTTGGGCAATAAACTGGCTGACCGAAGTCTTGCCATTGGTGCCGGTCACCGCAATTACCGTCATATGCTCAGACGGGTTTTCATAGAAACGGGCAGCAATAAAACCGGCCTGCTGTGCCAGATGTTTGATCGGGTAAGCCGCCACGACCTCTTCTGCCAGCATCTCCGTTTCGGTTGCAGACAATGGCTGTTCAGCATCAATCAGAACAGCAAATGCCCCTTTATCCAGTGCTTGATGCAGGTGTCGCTCTCGGTCAGCAGAATTCCTAGCCAGCGCCAGGAATAAACAGCCTGCGGTTACGCGTCGGCTGTCCATGCTGATATCGGTCAGCATGGATTCCTGAAGTTCGACATCCTCAGCTACCCAGTCCCGAAGTAGCCAGGTTAACGATTGCTTTTTCACGATCGATGTCATCATTTGTGGGCCACCTGCATTTGCGTCATCGGTAAAGCATCCGGTGCGATATTGAGCAGACGCATAGCACCGGTCATCACTTCAGCAAAGGCCGGTGCTGCCACTGCCCCGCCGTAGTACTCCTCACCACGGGGTTCATCTACCATGACTACCATCGCCAAGCGTGGTGCGCTGGCGGGGATAATCCCTGCAAACACGGATTGATAACGTTTATCTGCATAGCCGCCACTGATGCTTTTCTTGGCGGTCCCGGTTTTACCGGCGACACGATAGTTGGCGACAGCGGCGCGAGTGGCGGTGCCACCCGGCTCAACGACTTTTTCCATCATTGCCAGTACCTGATGCATCAGATCAGCAGCAAAGACACGACGCCCTTGAGGCGTCTCGTCTGTTTTGACAAATGTGACCGGCTTTAATATGCCGCCACTGCCCAAGACGCTGTAGGCTCGGGCCAGTTGTAACGCGGATGTTGACAATCCATAACCAAAGGCCATGGTGGCGCGGTCCAGTGTTCGCCATGATTGGGGGTCAGGCATGGTGCCCATCACTTCGCCCGGGAAGTAAGCGCCAGTGGCGTGCCCAAGACCAAAGCGGTCAAAGTCCTGCCACAACTCCATGGGCTCCAGCTCCAGTGCAATCTTGCTGGCTGCGATGTTGCTTGATTTCTGAATCAACGTGGCCAGGTCAATTTCACCGTAGTCTTTGAAATCACGAATCGGATGGCCACTGACACGCATCACACCCGGATGGGTATTGATGATTGAGCTCAGATCGTATTTACCGGATTTAAGTGCACTCACCACCGTGAACGGTTTGACGGTTGAGCCCGGTTCAAACAAATCGGTTACGGCACGGTTGCGGAAATCACTGGCTTGAAGCCCGCTACGGTTGTTCGGGTTAAACGCAGGCTGATTAACCATGGCCAGCACTTCACCGCTTTGAATATCCAAAACGACGGCGGTACCGGCTTTGGCGTTATGTTCAGTAACCGCATTTTTCAGTGCCTGATAGGTCAGATGCTGTAAACGCAAATCAATGCTGAGCTGAATGTTTTCACCCGCTTTGGCTGGACGAATCAGTTCGCCACCTTCGACATAGTTGCCCTTACTGTCACGCACCATGCGTTTCAGACCGCTACGCCCTGTTAGCACCGCATCATAGGTCAGCTCTAAACCTTCCTGTCCGATATCATCGATATTGGTAAAGCCGAGCAGATGCGAAGTTACTTCCACCGCGGGGTAATAGCGCTTGTACTCACGTTGCAGATACACACCGTGAATGCCCAAACCTTTGACGGCATTGGCCAGCTCCGGTGTGACTCGACGTTTCAGATAAATAAATTCGCGCGATGCATTCGCTGCAATTTTGTCTTTAACGGCCGACGCAGGCAGATCCAGCTTATCAGCCAGTTCCGCCAGTTTAGGATGATTGGCTGGCACATCCTGTGGATTCAGCCAGATCGAGTGTACCGGCGTGCTGATCGCCAACGGCTCACCCTGACGGTCCAAAATCATGCCGCGATGGGCAACCACTGGCACCTGCCGTAAATGGCGGGCATCGCCTTGATTACGCAAAAAATCCGGGTTCAGGATCTGAATATCCGCCAGTCGCCAGCAAAGACCAACGACAAACAGGATAAACATCCCCCGTACCAGGTTCAGTCGCCAGAGGCCGACCTGTTGATGACTGACTTTCGCCGCATTCATCGTTTGATCACCACAGTGCTGTCTGCCTTTGGTACGACCATCTCCAGTCGGGTCCCGGCCTGTTGTTCAACGCGGCTGGGGCTGCCCCAAGTACTTTGTTCCAGCAGTAAACGGCCCCACTCTTCATTGAGCAGGTCACGCTGTCTTTCCAGTTTCTGTAACTGGATAAACTCATTGCGGTTCATGTGTTTGGAATAAATGACACCCACGGATGACACGATCACCAGCGCCACCATCACCAGCATGGGAATATTGAGCTCAACCTGCTCCATGTAGTCTTTCAGGTTCATGCCAGCTTCTCCGCAACACGTAACACCGCGCTGCGCGCACGTGGGTTCATTGCCAGTTCTTCCTCACCAGCCTTGATGGCTTTGCCAATCACTTTTAGTCGTTGGTTCAGTTGATCCGCAGTGATCGGGAAATGCGCAGGCAGGTCATCGCCGCGCGCCTGGTCACGGAAAAAGCGTTTTACGATGCGGTCTTCTAATGAATGGAAGCTAATGACAGCCAGACGACCACCAACAGCCAACACATCGAGGGCTTGCTCCAAAGCCTGCGTTAATTCATCCAGTTCGTTATTGATGAAAATACGAATAGCCTGAAAAGTCCGGGTGGCCGGATGTTTATGTTTTTCACGCGAGGGGCTGGCCTTGTCCACCAGCTCAGCGAGCTGTGTCGTGGTGGTTAGCGGTGTGTGTTCACGGGTTTCCACGATCGCACGGGCAATACGCTTGCCATAGCGTTCTTCACCCAATGTTTTCAGAACATGGGCTATGTCATCCATCTCTGCAGTGGCAAGCCATTCAGCGGCGCTGATCCCAGCATTTGGGTTCATGCGCATATCCAGCGGACCTTCTTTGAGGAAGCTGAAACCACGTTCGGCATCATCAAGCTGTGGTGAGGACACACCGATATCCATCAGAATGCCGTCGACCTGCCCCTGCCACAGGCGAGAATGTACAGCCGTCGCCAGTGTAGAGAACGTGCAATGTTCAATGGAAAAACGGGGATCCTGCTCGGCTAGTTGTTTACCGGTAGCAATCGCTTGCGGATCGCGATCCAAGCCAAGCAAGCGACCTTCGTCAGAAAGTTGCGCCAAAATGGCACGACTGTGACCGCCACGACCAAAGGTGGCGTCTAGGTATTTACCGTCGGCTTTCACAGACAAGGCGGCGATGGTCTCGTTTAGCAAGACTGGCAGATGTTCCGAGTGGCTCTCTGTCATAATTCCGCCTTATATCGACAGGCTTTCTAGTTCAGCCGTTAAATTCTCGTCAAACTTCTCTTCCAGATATTCATCCATGTGTTCATTCCAAGTTTGCTCATTCCAGAGTTCAAACTTGTTGCCCTGACCAGACATCACCATGCTCTTATCGAGACCGGCAAATTCACGCAGCTTGGCGGGCAGTAAAATACGGCCATTGCCATCCATTTCACATTCAGTGGCATTGCCGAGGAGCATTCTTTTAAGACGACGGACTTGTGGATTCAAGCTGGGTAGCGCAATGAGTTTTTGTTCGACTTGTTCCCATTCAGGCATGGGATATAACTGCAGACAGTGGTCGGAGTGATCGATGGTGACAACCAGACGGCCTTCACAACAGACGTCAAGATGCTTGCGGAACTTGGCTGGTATCGCCATCCGCCCTTTGGCATCCAGATTGAATGTCGCCACGCCTCGAAACACTTGCCATCCTCAAAAAAACTGATCCACAAAGATCCACTTTTCCCCACTTAGCGACACTATAGGATTGCAAATGCATGAAGTCAAGCCTCTGGATCAACAAAATCCTCTTTTTATGACAATGACTTAGCAGCATTTACCAAAAGTGGGAGAAAAGTCTAAACAGTGCTTATAAAGGACATGTTTCTTATCAAAAAACTGGCTTTGGAAGTTAAAGTAAATTCTAGATGTCAGTACTGATGAATCATTTTTATTACACCGTTCCTGTATCTGTCGTTTGAAAAAACAATGGAACGAGTCCCTTAAATGACAGAAAACATCACTGTACCCTCTCAAATGCAGCGGCGGATTATACCTGCCCGTCTTTCTTTTTTCCGTTTTTTTAAGGCCCTTAATTACTTAGGTTATCCGGACTGGCAAAAACAGACTATTTTGATTTTTCTGGTATGGGACTGGAAAAACAAAAAAAAAAGGCCTATTCTCCGAACTAAGAGCAATTTCTATTTGCAGCGTGCTACCAATGATGGTTGCACCATTCGATGCAAGGAGAATGCAATGTGCCGACTACTGCATCTGTTTAGTACCGCTCTTGTTCTCACTCCTGCCCCACTTGTGGCGCTGGAGTTCAATATGCCCGCTGGCGTAACTGATACCAGTCAGTCTGTGTTTAACCTGCACATGACGATTTTCTACATCTGTCTGGTCATCGGTATCATCGTCTTCGGGATCATGTTCTGGTCCATCTTCCATCACCGAAAATCCAAAGGTGCCAAGGCCGCTCAGTTCCACGGTAGCGTGCTGGTCGAAGTCATCTGGACGCTGATTCCCCTCCTCATCCTTATTGCCATGGCCATTCCTGCAACTACCACCCTGACTGATATGTACGACGCGACTGAGTCGGATCTGGATATTCAGGTCACCGGACATCAGTGGAAGTGGCATTACAAGTACATCGGTGAGGATGTGGACTTTTTCAGCATACTGGCCACTTCGCGGGAAGAAATTGAGAACAGGAAACAGAAAAATCCTAACTACCTGCTCGAAGTGGATAACGCCCTGGTGGTTCCCACCAATAAAAAAATCCGATTCCTGTTTACATCCAATGATGTCATCCATTCCTGGTGGGTCCCTGATTTAGCCGTGAAAAAAGATGCCATTCCCGGCTTTATCAACGAATCCTGGACCCTCATCAACGAACCCGGCACCTACCGCGGTCAGTGTGCCGAACTCTGTGGCAAACACCACGCCTTTATGCCGATTGAAGTCAAAGCCGTTCCAGAAGTCGAATATCTGGCTTGGCTGGATGCTCAGAAAGCCAGCAAGCTGGCCGCTGCTGGCGCTGTAGATAAAGACTGGAGCAAGGATGAGTTAATGGCAGCCGGCGCCTCGGTTTACGAGAAAAACTGTGCCGTTTGCCATCAGGCAGATGGCTCTGGTCTGCCACCTGCGTTCCCGCCACTAAACGGTAGCGCTATCGTTCAGGGTGATAAAACCGGTCACATGCAATTGGTCATCAACGGTCGCCAGGAAAAAGGCATGCCCGCCTTCGGTGCCCAGCTCTCAGTCGCCGATATCGCAGCCGTCATCACCTATGAACGCAACAGTTGGGATAACCAGACCGGCGATATGGTCAGTCCGGCCGAGGTTCAGAGTCTGATGGATAGTCAGTGAGGTCTTTATGAGTACACACACTGAGGCAGGACACCACGGACCAGCGAAAGGCATCAGTCGCTGGATTTTGACCACCAACCACAAAGACATCGGCACCATGTACCTGGTATTCAGCCTGATAATGCTGTTTATCGGAGGCAGTATGGCTTTTGTGATCCGCGCTGAACTCTTCCAGCCCGGTCTGCAACTGGTGATGCCGGAATTTTTTAATCAAATGACGACGATGCACGGGCTGATCATGGTCTTCGGTGCTGTTATGCCCGCTTTTGTCGGGCTGGCTAACTGGCAGGTGCCGTTGATGATAGGCGCGCCGGATATGGCCTTGCCCCGACTTAATAACCTGAGTTTCTGGATTTTACCTTTTGCCTTTTCAATGCTGCTGGCAACGCTGTTAATGCCCGGTGGAGCTCCAGACTTTGGCTGGACCTTCTACGCGCCCTTGTCCACCACCTATGCCCCGCCCAGTGTGACCTTCTTTATTTTCGCCATCCATATGATGGGGATCTCATCCATTCTGGGTGCCATTAATATCATCGTCACCATCTTCAATATGCGGGCGCCTGGGATGAAGATGATGGACTTGCCTCTGTTTGTCTGGACCTGGCTTATCACCGCCTTCCTGCTGATCGCTGTCATGCCGGTGTTGGCAGCCGTGGTCACCATGATGCTGATGGATGTGCATTTCGGCACCAGCTTCTTTAATGCTGCCGGCGGTGGTGATCCGGTGTTGTTCCAGCATGTGTTCTGGTTCTTTGCACACCCCGAGGTCTACATCATGGTGCTGCCGGCCTTTGGCATTGTTTCGCAGATCGTACCGACCTTTGCCCGTAAACCATTGTTTGGCTATCACTCCATGGTTTACGCGACAGCATCGATCGCTATTCTGTCCTTTATCGTCTGGGCCCACCATATGTTCACTGTCGGCATGCCACTGGTTGGTGAGTTGTTCTTTATGTATTCGACGATGCTGATCGCGGTGCCGACAGGGGTTAAAGTCTTCAACTGGGTCAGCACCATGTTCCGTGGATCAATGACCTTCGAGACACCGATGCTGTTTGCCATCGCCTTTATCGTGCTGTTCACCATCGGCGGTTTGTCCGGTCTGATGCTGGCTATCGCTCCCGCCGACTTCCAGTATCACGATACTTACTTTGTTGTTGCCCATTTCCATTACGTACTGGTGCCTGGCGCGGTGTTCGGCATCATCGCCGGCGTCTACTACTGGTTGCCCAAGTGGTGCGGCAAGATGTATGACGAAAAGCTCGGTCAATGGCACTTCTGGCTATCGTTTATCGGCGTCAACCTGACCTTCTTCCCGATGCATTTTGTTGGCCTCGCTGGCATGCCACGACGGATTCCAGACTACGCGCTGCAATTTGCCGACTTCAATATGCTGACCAGTCTCGGTGCCTTCCTGTTCGGTACCACACAGTTACTTTTCGTCTACATTCTGATTAAAACCGTGCGCAAAGGTAAACCGGCTCCTCAACTGCCTTGGGATGGTGCGAAAGGACTGGAGTGGACTGTGCCGACTCCAGCGCCTTATCACACCTTTGCTACCCCACCCGTATTTGGTGATAAATGAAACGCTGGCTAACACCAACCAAACCCAGTGGCCTGCTGGCCATTGTGGTGCTGATGTTCGGCTTCGGTTTTATGCTGGTGCCGCTCTATGACGTGTTCTGCGAAATCACCGGACTGAATGGTAAAACCGGTGGCCCTTATCAAGCCCAGGCAGAAACCCTACCTGTCACCAGTGAACGTCAGGTCACCATCCAATTTGTTGCCAACCGTAACGATAACCTGCCTTGGTCATTTGCACCTGAGCAGGAACAGATGAAGTTAGCCGTCGGTGAGCGCAAACAAACCGTGTTCTCGGTGAGCAACAGTTATGACAGGCCGGTAGTTGCCCGGGTGATACCCAGTGTGTCTCCCGCCCGGGCAGCTGACTACCTGAATAAAATCGAATGTTTTTGTTTTCAGAAGCAGCCTTTGCAGGCGGGGGAAGCCAAGGAGTTTCCGTTGGTGTTTTTCATTGACCCCGACTTGCCGGAAGACATTACAAAATTGACCCTGTCTTACACCCTGTTCGACATTAGCGACACAGACTGAGGTCAACCATAACCAGGGGAGGAACCCGATATGGCACAGCAACCAGCCTACTACGTTCCACCACAGAGCCACTGGCCGATTATTGCCGCGGCCAGCCTGTTCTTCACCCTCGGCGGCATGGCCGTGTTACTGCATGCCTTGCAACAGGAGGGCAGTGGCCTGATGGGCCGGGTGATGCTGATCTCGGGGCTGATGATCCTCGCTGGCATGCTCACTGGATGGTTTGCCGCCGTGATTAATGAAACCCGGCAGGATCTCTACTCTCCACAACTGGATCGTTCGTTCCGCTATGGCATGTCGTGGTTTATTTTTTCTGAGGTGATGTTCTTTTTCGCCTTCTTCGGCACCCTATTTTATCTGCGCGTATTTGCCGTGCCATGGCTGGGTGGTGAGGGCGACAAAGGTCTGGCCAACATGCTTTGGCCACAATTCAATGCCGTATGGCCATTGCTTGAAGCACCGAACCCTGAGCAGTTTCCCCCCATTAAAGAGATCATCGATCCCTGGCATATTCCCTTTCTCAACACGATTCTGCTGCTTAGCTCGAGTGTAACCTTATGGTTTTCACACAAAGCGCTGAAACGAAATGATCGTGATCGCACCAAGCTTTGGCTGGGCATCACCATTTTGCTGGGCCTGACCTTCCTTGCTCTACAAATCTACGAATATGCCAAAGCCTATAACGAGTTGGATTTAACCTTACGCTCCGGCGTCTATGGTGCTACCTTCTTTATGCTGACCGGTTTCCACGGGGCCCACGTAACTATCGGCAGTCTGATTTTGATAGTGATTTTGTTCCGCGTCTATCTGGGGCACTTTTCCGCCGAAAAACACTTTGGCTTTGAGGCCGGTGCCTGGTACTGGCACTTTGTGGATGTAGTCTGGATCTTTTTGTTTACCACGGTTTACTTGCTATAGCGCGGGGTATTGATGCATCAGCCATTGGCAAATCGCATTTCTTTCCATGGTGTCAGACCCGCCTATTTACTGATCGTCGGTAGCGCCATCGTGCTCTGCCTACTGTTATCAGGCTGGCAGTACCAACGTGCGCAACAGGCCGAAACGCGTTATCAGCACTATCTTGATGAGCTGAAACAGCCTGCAGCCGCATTATCGGCAGACATGGCTAATTATCAACGGGTGCAGTTCAGTGGCAGCGTGAATCAGCTGTTTCTACTGGATAATCAGATTATGGATGGGCAAGTTGGCTGGCATGTACTGGCCGATGTTGATACCAAAATCGGCCCGCTGTTAATCAACCTTGGCTGGCAGTCAAAAGAGATGAGCCTTCGCAAGCCGGCGGATTTTCCAGACCCCATCCATGTGATTGGCCAGGTGAAATGGCCAGAACCCGGTCTGATGCTAGCCCCCGCCGAACAAGATCCCACTTGGCCGGGTGTGATGCAGCAAATTGATGTCCCTTTACTCAACCAATACCAATCACGGCATTTTGCTCCGTTCGTGGTTTACGCCAATTACAGCTTTGCCGGTCTTGCTCCTATATCGGTATCCCCGGAAAACAAACAGCCGATGCATATCGGCTATGCCCTGCAGTGGTTGCTAATTGCCTTGGCCTGTCTCGCAGGGCTTTTCATTGTGTGCCGACAGGAGTGGCGACATGCGCACCAATAAATGGCTACTTCTGATTATCTGGCTGACGGCAATTATTCCGATGATGATTGCCTGGAGCATGGCCTATCTGGGTAACGAGCTGGATTTAGACACTCGCAACCATGGTGAACTGGCCCCGGCCGGCATGAGCGTTCCCACCACACTCTCCAAGTCATTAAATGGTAAATGGGGCTTAATCGTGCTCAGTCAGGACTGCAACAGCCACTGTCAGGAACAACTCTATCGGCTGCGACAACTGCATACGGCTCTGGGCCGAGATATAGAGCGCATTCACTCGCTGTGGCTATCTGGCCAGCCTCCCACCGCTCCTGATACGCTTGACTTGAAACACGTCGAGACGTTGACAGAACCGGACGTGGTGCAGTGGTTTAATGAACAGAATCTGCATTGGCAGGATCAGGGAATATGGCTGGTTGATCCAAACGGCATTCTGGTGATGCGCTTTTCACCAGCGCTCAAGGGGAAACAGATCCTCAGTGATCTGCATTGGCTGTTAAAAACCTCACAGGTGGGATGATGTCATTTCGCACTTTCACCCTTATCGCACTTCTACTCACAGCTCTGGTTATTACCCTAGGCGCTTTAACCCGTCTGCTTGATGCAGGCCTTGGCTGTCCGGACTGGCCTACTTGCTATGGCCAGTTAATCCCACCAGCCAGCAATGAATCAGCCGGATTTCATGGCCTAGACAGTGGCAAAGCCTGGATGGAAATGATTCACCGTTATGCTGCGGGCCTGCTTGGTTTAATCATATTGTTTTTGGCGATTAAAGCTGAAAGAGACTCGACAGTGTCGTCAGCCTGTCGCTGGCTCACCCGCAGCCTACTGGCCTTGGTTATTATTCAGGCCCTGTTTGGGATGTGGACAGTCACCCTGAAACTGCAACCGCAGGTGGTCACGATTCATCTGCTGGGTGGCATGCTGCTGCTGGCTTTGCTGTGGAGTCTATGGCGTTCAATGCGTCCAGCAGCGAGTTATGAACCAGGTCTATGGCTCAAACGGGGCGCGCAACTGGTTCTGCTACTGCTCACTGTTCAAATTGCACTCGGTGGCTGGACCAGCAGCCAATATGCAGGTCTCGCCTGTCCGGACTTCCCGACCTGTCAGGGGCAATGGCTGCCTGATATGAATCTTCATGAAGCCTTTCGCATTAACGAGTTCACTGACGCCAATCATGAAGGTGGCTTGCTGACTTTAGATGCGCGGGTAACGATTCAGGTTGTTCACCGATTGGTCGCCTTGCTGCTTAGCATCAGTATCGTAATCTTATCTGTTGCTCTGTGGCGCTATCGCGCTCTGCGTCTGTCTTTAAGTCTATTGCTGACAGCAACAGTCATCCAAGTCAGTCTGGGCATTGCCAATGCTGTCTTTCTACTGCCTTTACCTTTGGCTCTCGCTCATAACAGCGGCGCGGCTCTGCTTCTTATCTGTCTGCTCGATCTGATTTTACGACTGACTATACCCAACGACGTAACCGTCGCCAGTAAACACGCTTCTGCCACCATGCTATCGGGGTGATTTATGCAAACATCCATTGCTTCAGCGCCGGCTCTACACCGTGCCGATTGGAAAGCCTATCTGATCATGTGCAAACCCAAAGTGGTGTTACTAATGCTGCTGACGGCATTGGTCGGGGCATTTCTGGCTCCCATCAGTCCCGATCCCATTCTGCTCAGTATCGCCATTCTCGGTATTGCCCTCTGCGCCGCCAGTGGCGCCGTGATTAACAATATGATTGATCACCGTCTCGATGCCCGCATGGCACGGACACGACACAGACCGGTGGCGACCGGTCAGATCAGTCCATGGCAGGCTTTGGGGTTTGCATTATTAATGGCCTTGGTGGGCCTTGCTTTACTGTGGTTTCTGGTCAACCCGGCAACGATGTGGCTGACCTTATTCGCCCTGCTCGGCTATGCCGTGATCTATACACTGTTTCTAAAACGGGCGACGCCACAAAATATCACCATCGGTGGCCTTGCCGGAGCTATGCCTCCACTGCTCGGCTGGACGGCAGTAACCGGTCATATCGATCCCCATGCGCTACTACTGGTGCTGATTATTTTCGCCTGGACCCCTCCCCATTTCTGGGCCCTGGCTTTGCATAAAAAAGACGAGTACGCAGGGGCGGATGTGCCCATGCTGCCGGTCACCCACGGGGTGGGGTTTACCCGTGTACAGATTGTGCTCTACAGCATATTACTGTTCATCAGCACCTTATTGCCCTTTGTCACGGGCATGAGCGGCTGGCTCTATCTGGGTGGCGTATTGCTGCTCAACACTGTTCAATTCCGCCTACTCTGGTGCTTATTTGATAATACCGACACGCTCGCTGCCTGGCGCTTGTTTAAGTATTCGATTTTCTACCTGATGTGGCTGTTTATTCTGCTACTCGCCGACAACATGCTGATGAATAGCCATATACTGCATTCCATGGGCTAAGCACTTGATGAAGCGGAAAAAAGGGCATAGAGTGGAAATCGTAGCGGTCCTTGATGTTATCAACTGATTAACTACCACACGGAGGCCTGCAATGTATCATCATCACCGTAAACACTTCTGGGGTTTATTTTCTGTTCCACACGCCGAGTGGAAATCCATCCGCGACGAAAAACTGGATATTACTCAGTTCGGTATCCTGCGAATGATTAGCCTCGCTGCCGTACCTGCTGTGGCATTTCTGATCGGTATTAATCAAATCGGCTGGAGTCTGGCCGGCTCTGAGTTTAATAAAGTCGAACTGGCTCATGCCATTCCTATGGCTGTTGCCTTCTATGCCCTGATTGTCGTCTTCACCATGCTAATGACCTACTTCACCTTCGCGATGGAGCGGGCCTATGGCGATGAAGCCAGTTTCGGGCGCTGCCTGCTGTTTGTAACCTACACAGCGACACCGATGTTTATGGCCGGACTGGTTGGCTTTATTCCTATCGTCTGGCTTTGCATGACCGTGTTGATGGTCGCTGTTTGTTACAGCGTCTATCTGCTCTATATCGGTATTCCGATCTATATGAATATCGATGAAGGCAAAGGCTATGTGGTCTCAACCGGTGTAATATCTGCCGGTCTGTGTCTATTGGTTGTGTTCAACGTACTCACCGTCATCATGTGGGTGAATATGTTTTAGACATCACTTTAGCTGACTAGAAAAAAACAAAACGCCCACAGGTTTCCCTGCGGGCGTTTTGTTTTATGAAAGAGTTGAGACAACCGATAAGCCGGGTTCTGTCGTGGACAATCATTCATCTGGGACTGATGTCACCATCAGCCTCAAGCAACCTACCCAGGAACAGTACGGGTCGCACATGTCTGCAAGCAGACGTTCCTCTATTTGGTCTTGCTCCAGGTGG
>JASBUF010000089.1 GCA_030148085.1 Methylophaga sp.
GTTCTTGACCTTATCACGCATTACAAGTAACTTTACACGTTTGATGTTTTTAAGCTTCTCGTGACGAGATTAAGAGGGAAACACGTGGAATTAAGCGGTGGCGAGATACTGGTTCAGTGTCTCAAAGACGAAGGTGTCGACTTCCTGTTCGGTTATCCGGGCGGGGCGGTGCTGCATATTTATGATGCACTGTACAACCAGGAAGATGTGAAACACATTCTGGTGCGCCATGAACAGGCTGCAACGCATGCAGCTGATGGTTATGCACGCGCAACAGGTAAACCTGGCGTCGTCTTGGTCACATCTGGCCCTGGTGCCACTAATGCCGTCACCGGTATTGCTACTGCGTATATGGATTCCATTCCGATGGTTATCATCACCGGTCAGGTGGCGACTGCCAATATCGGTAGTGATGCGTTCCAGGAAGTAGATGCTGTCGGTATCACTCGTCCTTGCGTTAAGCATAATTTCCTGGTTAAAGACATTAACGATCTCGCTGAGACTGTTAAGAAAGCCTTTTATGTGGCGACGACTGGCCGTCCCGGCCCTGTCGTGGTTGACGTACCGAAGGACATTACTGATCCTAACATTAAGATTCCGTATCACTATCCGGAATCAGTTCATATGCGTTCTTACCAGCCAACCTTGAAAGGCCACACTGGTCAGATTAAGCGTGCGGTTGAGTTACTGCTGTCTGCTAAAAAGCCAATGATCTACACCGGTGGTGGTGTGGTTCTGGGTAAAGGCTCAGAAGAACTGCGTACGTTTGTACGTCATCTCGGTTACCCGATCACCAGCACACTGATGGGCTTGGGCGCGTTTCCGTCCAGTGATAAGCAGTTTATCGGTATGCTCGGTATGCACGGTACCTATGAAGCCAATATGGCCATGCATGACTGTGATGTACTCATTGCGATCGGTGCCCGTTTTGATGACCGTGTTACCGGCAAGATTGCAGAATTCTGCCCGGATGCTCAGATCATTCATATTGATATCGATCCATCGTCCATTTCCAAAACCATTATGGTGGATGTACCTATCGTTGGTAGCGTTCCTGATGTATTGCAGGAAATGAACGCGATTCTGGCCAACAGTAAGAAGCAACCTGACAAAAAAGCGATTGCTGAATGGTGGTCAATCATCGAAAGCTGGCGCAGTCAGAAGTGCCTGTCTTACGACCGTAACAGCGATAAGATCAAGCCGCAGATGGTTGTTGAAATGATGCATGAAATCACTAAAGGCCAGGCCTATGTGACTTCAGACGTTGGTCAGCATCAGATGTGGGCAGCGCAGTACTACGGTTTTGATGAGCCAAACCGCTGGATTAACTCTGGTGGCCTCGGCACCATGGGCTTTGGTCTGCCTGCGGCGATGGGTGTTCAACTGGCTTTCCCAGATGATGTCGTTATCTGCGTGACCGGTGAAGGTAGTATCCAGATGTGTATTCAGGAGCTGTCGACCTGTCTGCAATATGGCCTGCCGATCAAGATAGTGGCGTTGAATAACCGTTACCTCGGTATGGTTCGCCAGTGGCAGGAATTCTTCTACGAAAACCGTTACTCGCACTCCTACATGGAATCTTTGCCTGACTTCGTCAAATTGACGGAAAGCTATGGCCACGTAGGTATTCGTATTGAGAAACCGGAAGACCTGCGTAAAGAGCTGGAACGCGGTTTCGCGATGAAAGATCGTCTGGTGTTCTTCGATATCGTGACTGATCAGACTGAAAACGTGTACCCGATGATTGCTCAGGGCAAGGCGCATAACGATATGCATATGTCGCCACACTGTACACCACCACAAGACCCAGAGAGGGAGCTGTCTTAACATGCGTCACATTATTTCCATCCTGATCGAAAACGAAGCAGGGGCATTGTCGCGTGTGGCTGGTTTGTTCTCTGCAAGGGCTTATAATATCGAGTCGCTGACAGTGGCACCGACAGAAGATCCGTCTCTGTCACGTATGACCATTGTTACCACCGGTACAGAACGTATCATCGAGCAAATTACCAAACAGCTGAACAAGCTGGTTGATGTCGTCAAGCTGATGGATTTGACCGAAGGTCCGCACATTGAACGTGAAATGATGCTGATCAAAGTTAAAGCCGCAACCATGGCGCAACGTGAAGATGTAAAACGTCTGGCGGATATTTTCCGTGGACATATCATTGATGTGACATCTTCAACCTATACCATCGAATTGACAGGTGCCTGTGTCAAGCTGGATTCATTTATTGAAGCGCTGGCAGAACACAAGATCATCGAAACCGTACGCAGTGGTGTCTCTGGCATCGCCCGCGGTGAGAAAAGTCTGCACCTGTAAGTCGAGTTATATTCGCATTTAGAAAAGAGCTAAGGAATTCAATCATGAGTTTGAACATTTATTACGATAAAGACTGTGACCTGTCCATTATTCAGGGCATGAAAGTCACCATCGTCGGTTATGGTTCACAAGGCCATGCCCATGCCTGCAACCTGAAAGATTCTGGCGTTGATGTGACTGTGGCACTGCGTGCTGGTTCATCGTCTATCGCTAAAGCAGAAGGTGCTGGCCTGAAAGTTTCTGACAATGTGTCAGAAGCAGTGAAAGGTGCTGATCTGGTTATGGTTCTGACTCCAGATGAATTCCAGTCACAACTCTACAAGCAAGAAATCGAACCAAACCTGAAACAAGGTGCAGTACTGGCGTTTGCACACGGTTTCGCGATTGTTTACAACCAAATCGCTCCACGTGCTGATCTGGACGTCATCATGATCGCGCCAAAAGCGCCTGGCCACACTGTACGTAGCGAATTTGTTAAAGGCGGTGGTATTCCTGACCTTATCGCTATCGAACAAGACGCATCGGGCAAAGCGAAAGAGATCGCTCTGTCTTACGCATCAGGCGTTGGTGGTGGTCGTACCGGTATCATCGAAACCACATTCCGTGACGAAACTGAAACTGATCTGTTCGGTGAACAAGCAGTTCTGTGTGGCGGTGCAGTTGAACTGGTTAAAGCTGGTTTCGAAACTCTGGTTGAAGCGGGTTACGCGCCTGAAATGGCTTACTTCGAATGTCTGCACGAACTGAAACTGATCGTTGACCTGATGTACGAAGGCGGTATCGCCAACATGAACTATTCGATCTCTAACAATGCCGAGTATGGTGAATACGTCACTGGCCCACGCGTTATCAACGAAGAAAGCCGTTGGGCAATGCGTGAAGCACTGAAGAACATTCAGGAAGGTAAATACGCGAAACAATTCATCGCAGAAGGTCAAACTGGCTACCCAGAAATGACTGCTATGCGTCGTCTTAACGCAGAACACCCGATTGAACAAACCGGTGCTAAACTGCGTGAAATGATGCCTTGGATCCAAAAAATCGTTGATAAGTCTAAAAACTAATTAACGTTTTAGTGAGTCCGAAGCGGGGACGGTTGCGAAAGCGCCGTCCCCGTTTTGTTTGCACGGTAGGAATGTCATAATGGCGACTACATTTTTCAGGGAGTGTGTTCATGGTCAGCAGTGATAAACAGCAACGACGTGGTATTTATCTGTTACCTAACCTG
Source organism: Methylophaga sp. (assembly GCA_030148085.1). Taxonomy (GTDB): domain Bacteria; phylum Pseudomonadota; class Gammaproteobacteria; order Nitrosococcales; family Methylophagaceae; genus Methylophaga. The sequence goes on from JASBUF010000089.1 coordinate 3,552, forward strand.
TTTACAACAGCAGGGCTGTTTGCCGGCTTTTATGCCATTGTGGCTGCGATTCGCGGTGATTTTGAAGCCGCTGCGGTAGCCATCTTTGTGGCCATGATTATGGACGGTCTGGATGGCCGTATTGCCCGTATGACCAATACACAGAGTGCTTTCGGTGCGGAATATGACAGCCTTACCGATATGGTTGCCTTTGGTTTAGCACCAGCGCTTGTTATCTTCCAGTGGGCTCTGCTTGGAATGGGCAAGTTTGGTTGGATGATTGCCTTTATTTATGCGGCCTGTGGTGCATTGCGCCTGGCGCGCTTCAACACCCAGATTGGTACAGCCGATAAACGTTACTTTCAGGGTTTGCCGAGTCCGGCAGCAGCAGCGACGGTGGCGGGTTGGGTTTGGTTCAGTACAGACCGTGGCATTGATCCTGCGATTATTAGCAATCTGGCGGTTCCGATTACCTTCTTCAGCGCGATTCTGATGGTCAGCTCAATGCGCTATTACAGTTTTAAAGATCTGGATTTCAAAGACCGTGTGCCGTTTATCAAGTTACTCGCGCTGGTCTTGATTTTCGCCTTGGTGGCGAATGATCCGCCTCTGGTACTGTTTGCGGTGTTCCTGATTTACGCAATTTCAGGCCCGGTCGTGACCCTGATTAAACTACGCCAACACCGTAACGAGCGCTCGCACAGTAAATAGCTTGGCTTTCGGCGGGTATAATCCTACTATTGACGCCATATCCAACGTGTTTATCAGACGATATTTCGTCCTCAATACTGAGATGATTCATGTCATTATTCACTAAAATAATAGTCTGCATTTGGAGCAGCACTGATGAAAGACCAATTAATTATTTTTGATACCACTCTGCGCGATGGTGAACAAAGCCCCGGCGCATCAATGACCAAGGACGAAAAAGTTCGTATCGCCAAAGCGCTCGAACGCATGCGGGTGGACGTTATCGAAGCGGGTTTCGCTATTGCCAGTAAAGGCGATTTTGAAGCGGTTCAGGCTGTCGCCAAAGCTGTGAAAGACAGCCGTGTCTGTAGCTTGTCTCGTGCTCTGGACGCTGATATCGATCGTGCTGGTGAAGCGCTGAAACCAGCCAATGCCTCACGTATTCATACCTTTATCGCCACGTCGCCGATCCATATGAAAATGAAGCTGCGTATGGAGCCGGATCAGGTCGTTGAGAATGCGGTCAAAGCCGTTAAACGTGCTCGTCGCTATACCGATGACGTTGAGTTTTCGCCGGAAGATGCTGGTCGTAGCGATCTGGACTTTTTGTGCCGGATTCTGGAAGCGGTGATTGATGCAGGCGCGACTACCTTAAATATCCCAGATACCGTTGGTTACAACCTGCCGCATCAGTTTGGTGCTTTGATCGGTAATCTGCGTGATCGTATCCCTAATGCCGATAAAGCCGTGTTTTCAGTTCACTGTCATAACGACTTAGGTTTGGCTGTAGCAAACTCTTTGTCAGCGGTGATGAATGGTGCACGTCAGGTGGAATGTACGATTAATGGTCTGGGTGAGCGTGCTGGTAATGCCGCCTTGGAAGAAATCGTTATGGCGGTCAGAACCCGTCAGGATATGTTCCCTTGTGATACCAATATCGAAACGCCACATATTTTGGCAGCCTCTCGCCTGGTATCGGGGATAACAGGTTTTGTTGTACAACCTAACAAAGCTATCGTTGGTGCCAATGCCTTTGCCCATGAGTCTGGCATCCATCAGGACGGCGTACTGAAGAACCGTGAAACCTACGAAATCATGCGTGCCGAAGATGTCGGCTGGAATACCAACCGTATGGTTCTGGGTAAGCACTCAGGTCGTAATGCCTTTCGTAGCCGTTTGCAGGAACTCGGTATTGAACTCGAGTCTGAAGTCGAACTGAATGCGGCGTTTACCCGCTTCAAAGAACTGGCCGATAAGAAGCACGAAATCTTTGATGAAGACTTGCAGGCGCTGGTCAGCGATGTTGTAGCGACAACTGATGAGCGAATCGGTCTGGTGTCGATGAAGGTCTGCAGTGAAACTGGTGAAACACCCGTTGCGCAGGTCACCCTGTCTGTCGATGGCGAAGAAGTGCATACCTCAATGAATGGTAGTGGTCCTGTCGATGCGGCCTTTAAGGCGATTGAGTCGATTGTTCAGAGCAATACGGAGCTACAGTTATATTCAGTCAATGCCATTACTACTGGCACTGATGCACAGGGCGAAGTCAGCATCCGACTGGAGAAAGGCGGCCGTATTGTCAGTGGGCAGGGCGCGGATACCGATATCGTTATTGCTTCAGCCAAAGCCTATATCAATGCCCTGAATAAAATTCTGGCACCGGTTGAACGTGCGCATCCGCAGGTCTGATGGCTTTATCTCAACGACAACATCAAGTTCTGGCGGAGATGGGGATTCCTGTCTGGGAACGTCGTGATCGGGATGTTTCAACGGAGGTTGCAACAGAACAACTAATTGCTGAAGAAGTCATCGTTGAAAAAACTGTAAAAGCAGAGGCTGACACAAAAGTAGCACTGCAGGGACGTTGTGTAGTGGTTATGCCAAGCATGCCAATGAGTCAGTCAGAACAGAATCTACTCGCTGCGATGTTGAGGACGGTTTCTTTGCTACCTGAGCAGGTTGGTCTGCTGGATGAATCGGCATTTCAACAGTTAGCTCAGGACTCATTACAAAGAAAAGTTGTATGGTTTCTGGGCTGCGAGGAAAAAACAGACAACAGTTATGTCAGTCTGCACAGTGATAGTCTTGGAAATTTACTGACAGAACCCAATCGTAAAGCCGTTGCCTGGGAGGCATTGAAACAGCTTGCCATCCACATGAGGTGACTAATGCTATTACCCAGAGCCATGCTGGATGAAGATTTGCATGAAGTGCATGCCATTGAAAAGGCGGCCAACCGCTTTCCGTGGAGTTTGAAAAACTTCACCGACAGTTTGGATTCAGGCCATTACGCCTGGGTTTATTGTGATTCATTTGACGTCGTAATTGGCTACGCCATCATCCAGCTGGTGATGGATGAGGCGCACTTGCTCAATCTCTGTGTCAGTCCGGAAATGCAAGGTAAAGGGTATGGCCGCCGTATACTTGAGCATGTGATTGATTATTCCAAAACCCGTTCAGCAAACCTGATTGTGTTGGAGGTCAGACGCTCCAATCAGCGTGCTCAAAACCTCTATCTGCAAATGGGGTTTAATGAAATGTCGATTCGACGTGGTTATTATCCTGCGGAGCAGGGCAGAGAGGATGCAATATTGATGGGCTTGGATTTGTCTATGTTGTCTTTATTTAATGAACTCTGAGTCTGCGGATTAAGCATTAACAACACAGCAATTTATCGGCTCTACCTCTTTAGCAGCACTTGCTATAGTATGGGGCCTCTTTTAGACTTATTAATTCAATTTACTCGGTTAGTTTTCACATTTAGGAGAAACACTATGGCTTTTGAATTGCCACCACTTCCTTATGCACAAAATGCACTGGAACCAACTATTTCAGCTGAAACACTGGAATACCACTACGGTAAGCATCACCAAACCTATGTGACCAACCTGAACAACCTGGTACCAGGTACCGAGTTTGAAGGCCTGTCTCTGGAAGAAATCATCGTTAAATCAAGCGGCGGTATCTTCAACAACGCAGCGCAAGTCTGGAACCACACTTTCTACTGGAACTGCATGACTCCAGACGCGAAAGGCGCTCCATCTGGTGATCTGGCTGCTGCTATCGACAGCACTTTTGGTTCTTTTGAGGCATTCAAAGAAGCATTCAGCAAATCTGCAGCAACTAACTTCGGTTCAGGCTGGACCTGGCTGGTTAAAAACAGCGACGGCAGCATCGCTATCGCTAACACCAGCAATGCCGGTTGCCCGCTGACTGACGGTGTTACACCTCTGCTGACTGTTGACGTTTGGGAACATGCTTACTACATCGATTTCCGCAATGCTCGTCCTAAATACCTGGAATCCTTCTGGGGTCTGGTGAACTGGGACTTCGTCGAAGCTAACTTCGCAGCATAAAGCGGCTACGTATTGTGGTTAAGTTTACTTCTTAACCACTCGCGTTATAAAATACCGCTTTTTTGATTGATGGCAGTTTCGTCAGAAACTGCCATTTTTCGTTTTAACAGGTCTGAAAAGATCACGGGTTTTGCCGTCAGGGCAAGGAGTTCATAGCCATGACAGATTCGGTTATGCCGACATACGGGCGTCTGGATATTGCGTTTGCAAAAGGACAGGGTGCCTGGTTAACAGATACTAATGGTAAGCAGTACCTCGATGCACTGAGTGGTATTGCTGTCTGTAATCTGGGTCACTGTCATCCTGCTGTGACAAAAGCGATTCAGCATCAAGCTGAAACGCTGGTACACACGTCTAATGTTTATCAAATCCCACTGCAAAATCAGCTTGCTGACAAACTGACCAGTTTGTCAGGTATGAAGCAGGCTTTTTTCTGTAATTCGGGTGCGGAAGCTAACGAAGCAGCGATTAAAATCGCGCGTAAATACGGCCACAGCAAAGGCATAGATAAGCCCGTTATTATCGTCATGGATGGCAGTTTCCATGGCCGGACTATGGCAACGCTGACTGCCACTGGCAATGCCAAAGTACAGGTAGGTTTTGACCCGTTGGTGCCCGGTTTTGTCCGTGTGCCTTACAACGATCTGGATGCCTTGCGCATGGCGATTGGCCACTGGCCTGAAGCCGTTGCAGTTCTAGTTGAGCCTGTTCAAGGTGAAGGTGGCGTAAAAGTACCGGAGCCTGAATTTTTGGCAGGCGTACGCGCCATTTGTACTCAGCGGAAATTACTGATGATGCTGGACGAAGTCCAGACCGGTGTAGGTCGTACCGGCCAATGGTTTGCCTTCCAGCACAACGAAGCATTAGTGCCTGATGTTATGAGTTTGGCGAAAGGTCTGGGCAATGGTATGCCGATTGGTGCCTGTCTTGTGTCTGGTGCTGCCGTGGGCGTATTGCAGGCTGGGAACCATGGTTCGACCTTTGGTGGTAACCCGTTGGCGTGTAGTGCAGCACTGGCTGTTCTGGAAACGATTGAAAACGACAAGTTGCTTGCGCATGTACAGACGCTAGGCGCAGATATGCTTAGCCAGTTCAAATCTCGCCTTAAAGGCCAGGTCGGTGTGAAAGAAGTCCGTGGTTTTGGTTTCATGTTCGGTATCGAACTTACCGTGCCATGTGCGGAATTGGTCAAATTAGCCCTGGCTGATGGTCTATTGATTAATGTAACTGCTGATTCAGTGATCCGTTTATTGCCACCGTTGGTGATTAATGCCGAAGAAGCTGCGTTGATAGTTGATAAAGTGTGCAAGCTGGTACTCGAATTTTTGTCTACCCACGCTGTTGAGAGCGTTGCCTGATGAAACATTTTCTGACTTTAAAAGATCTCACTCCAGCAGAACTGAAGCTGCTGATTAACCGTGCTATTGAGCTGAAAAAGCTGCATAAACATGGTGAAATTTATCAGCCATTGACCGGTAAAGTGCTGGCAATGATCTTTGAAAAGTCGTCTACACGAACCCGTGTCTCATTCGAGTCGGCGATGGTGCAATTTGGCGGTGGCTCTATTTTTCTGTCGCCCGATGACACCCAACTGGGTCGAGGTGAACCCGTCGAAGACTCAGCAAGAGTCATTTCCAGCATGGTCGATGCGGTCATGATCCGCACCTTCGAGCACAGCAAAGTGGAAACCTTTGCCAAGTACTCCTCAGTGCCTGTAATCAATGCTTTAACGGATGAGTTCCATCCTTGTCAGCTGCTCGCTGATATGCAGACTTATCAGGAGCACCGTGGCTCGATTGAGGGCAAAAAAGTCGTTTGGATTGGTGATGGCAATAATATGTGTCATTCCTATATCAATGCCGCTCAGCAGTTTGGTTTTGAACTGCATATTGCAACACCAAAGGGCTATGAGCCGGATCAAGCCATTGTTGATGCCGCAGATGCCACAATCCAGTTATTTAATGATCCGATAGCCGCTACTCAAGGTGCTGATCTGGTCGTGACTGATGTCTGGGCCAGCATGGGGCAGGAAGAAGAGCAACGTAAGCGTGAACTGGCGTTTGCTGACTTTCAGGTAAATAGTGCGGTTATGGCCGTGGCTGCAAAAGATGCCTTGTTTATGCATTGCCTGCCCGCACATCGCGGCGAAGAAGTCAGTGCTGAAGTGATTGACGGAGCACAAAGCGTGGTCTGGGATGAAGCGGAGAACCGTCTGCATGCCCAGAAAGCCTTGCTGGAGTTCCTACTGGCTGACTAAGCCCGCTTTGTCAGTTGCTGTTCCAGCGCTTGCAGGCGCTCAATAGTGCCAATATCCGACCAATCGCCATAATAGACTTCGGCGGAAGCCCGTTTTTGTTGAATCGCTTGTTCAAACAGCGGCTTCAACGGCCGCTTTTCACTGGATAAACCACTAAACATAGTAGGGTGGTAGATAGCGATACCGCTGAAGGTCCATTTCTCTCCACCTTCAAAATCCAAATTACCATCAGCACTAACAGCAAAGTCCCCGCCAGGGTTATGGGGTGGGTTATTGACCATCACCAGATGGCAAAGCTTGTTCGACTTTAGCTGGAATTCGCTCAGCGACGCAAAATCATAATCTGTCCAGATATCACCATTTACCACCAGAAAAGGCTCGTCGCCTAACAGGGGAAGAGCGTGGATAATTCCACCGGCTGTTTCCAGCCCGCCCTCGATTTCCGGCGAATACTGAATACGTGCCTGATAACGGCTGCCATTTCCCAGCGTCGCAGGAAACTGATCACCGAGATGTGCATAGTTGATAATTAAATCGTCAAAACCAGCGGCAACAAGGTTATCAATCAGGTATTCAATCAATCGTTTGGGACCTGCCTGAATCAGCGGTTTGGGCGTTTCATCAGTTAGAGGGCGAAGCCGTTCCCCACGCCCTGCGGCAAGGATCATTGCTTTCATTTATTGATGGCCATGATAGTGGGAGATTGCGTCAAAAACTGATGTAACTCATTCAATTCAGTGTAGCGGCCGCAAACTTCCAGCACATATTTCAATGTCAGCGGCAAGTCATTCATATAGCCTGCTTTACCATCGCGGTAATTCAAGCGACAGAAGATGCCAAGTACTTTAAGGTGACGTTGCAGCCCCATCAAGTCGAACCAGCGCTCAAACTGATCTTCAGTCACCGTGGTCATAAGGCCCTGTTGCTGAGCCTGTTCCAGGTAGTAGTTTAACCAGTGCCGGCGCTGCTCATTGGGCCATTCAATGTAACAGTCTTTAAGCAAGGAGACGAGGTCATAACTGGCGGCACCGATCACCGCATCCTGAAAGTCGATAACGCCCACTTCCTGATTTTGTCCCAGCATCAGATTACGGCTGTGGTAATCACGATGAACAAAGTGCTGGGGTTGTTCAAGTGCGTTATCAAGCAACAGTTCAAACACATCGGTAAGACAGGCGGGCGCTTCCAAAGAAAGGTGATGTTGCAAAAACCAAGTAGGGAACAGCTCCATTTCCGTCTGCAGTCGATCACGGTCGTATTTAGGTAACGGAATCTCAGCTACAGGGGCCAGTTGCATTTTGATGATTTCATCAATAGCCGCTTTGTATAGCGTGTCCGCTGTACTGTCATTCAACGCGGATAAATAGGATCGAGATCCGAGATCAGTCAGCAGCAGAAAACCTTGCTCAAGGTTTTTGGCAAAAATACGTGGTACATGTATATCAAACTGAGTAAGAAACTCTGCAACAGTCACAAACGGCACGATGTCTTCGTGTTGTGGCGGAGCATCCATCACAATCCAGCTGTGATCATGTTGAAGCACACGAAAATATCGACGGAAACTGGCATCGCTAGAGGCGACTTCCAGGCTAAATTCACTGTAGGGCAGAACAGCTGTAAGCCATTCATTTATTTGCCAGAGACGTGGATCGGTGTCGAAGTCTATCTTCATATTGTTTCTTCAATTGTTATGTAACGTGCAAATATTAAATGTTTTTTAATTATTAATTTTTGGGTGTGTCCGTGGACGAAAACTGACTACACTGCCAAAAACGGTGGGTTACGGTATCATCATGGAATTATTATCTGGTTTCCTTGTCCATGATGCTGGATAACCCGAGTACTTAACCACAAGCAACAACGGAGTCGCAATGAGTAAAACAGTTTTTTCTGCTGCCATTCTGGCATTTTCTTCGATGGCAATGGCTCAGGACTACATCACCCCAGCGGATCTCAGCGTAGAGCAATCCAACGAGATGTACAGCATGATTACCCAATACAATTCATGCATGATGCAGAGTCGTCTTCAGGCTCATCCTGAAATTACCAGTGGGGAAGCCGCAGCCAATCAGATCATGGACTCTTGTGAACCACATTTAGACAAACTGAAACTTTATCTCACCGAGAACAATGTTGAACCAAGCCTAGTTGAAGGCATGGCAAAAACCATGCGTTCACGTGCGGCACGCAAGATGATGACGCAAACCATGAACAACATGGCGGCACAGGCTCAGGCTGCTGGTAATGCTGAAAAAATGAATCAGGAAAATTCAGCCGACTAACTATTGCTGAAGCTGGAGAACGTCAATGTGTTCGTTCTCCAGCATCGCAATCAGCCGTATCAATGGCAAGCCGATGAGGCTGTTGGGATCGTCACCGACCAGCTTGGAAAATAAGCTGATACCAAAGCCTTCGGATTTAAAACTACCAGCACATTGATACGGTTGTTCTTTTTTCAGGTAAAAGTCGATTTGGTTGTCACTTAACTTCCTGAAGTGGACAGCGAACGGTTCTACCAACGATTGCATATGATCGTTTTTGGCATTAAATACAGCGAGTCCAGTCAAAAACTTCACTTCACGGCCGGAAGCGCGCTTCAACTGTGTCATAGCATTGTGGTGATTACCCGGCTTGCCCAGAATATCGCCATCAATCACTGCTACTTGGTCCGAGCCAATAATTAAAGCCTCGGGGTGTGTTTTCGCAATTTCACGCGCTTTACTGATTGCCAGACGCTCTACCAGAGCGCTGGGTGTTTCCTCAGTCAGCGGGGTTTCGTCAATATCCGGTGATACCTGGATAAAGTGTAAGCCCAGCTTGTTTAACAGCTCTGCACGGAACGGTGAGCTGGAGCCTAAAATCAGTTGTTGCATAGTGTTCTACTACCTCAGGTGATAACGGTAGGCGCTGTGCGGCCAATCAGATCGGTAATCATGGCCAGACTTCCGGCCAGTTCAATTAATGCAGCTAACGCCAGCTGTGTATCCTGATGCTGCTTATTTTGATCTGCCTCATACGATTCAATATAGACACGTAGCGTCGCACCTTCGGTCCCCGTGCCTGACAGGCGATAGATAATTCGGTCGCCACTTTCAAAGCCAATACGAATACCTTGGTTTTCGGACACACTCTGATCAACAGGGTCCGTATAACTGAAGTTGTCAGCATAACTGACTGTATTGCCATTGAATTGTTTGCCTGGCAAATCTGCCAGCTGATTTTGTAAATGTTGCATCAAAGACTGTGCTTGCTCTGATGGCACAGCTTCATAGTCATGACGGGTGTAATAATTACGACCGAACTCTTGCCAGTGTTGATGCACGATATCTTCGACTGAACGTTTCTCAACAGCCAGAACATTGAGCCAGAACAGGACGGCCCATAGTCCATCTTTCTCGCGAATATGGTTGGAGCCAGTACCGAAGCTTTCTTCCCCGCAGAGCGTGGCGCGGTCAGCATCAAGCAGATTGCCAAAGAATTTCCAGCCGGTAGGGGTTTCATGCGCTTCGATACCAAGCTTCTCAGCGACGCGATCAGCGGCCTGGCTGGTTGGCATTGAGCGGGCTATGCCACTTAAGCCATTTTTGTAAGCAGGGACGAGCGTCGCGTTGGCGGCGAGTATGGCTAGGCTATCTGAAGGCGTAACAAAAATATTGTCGCCGAGGATCATATTTCGATCACCATCGCCATCAGATGCCGCACCAAAATCAGGTGCATTCGCTGAGAACATTTCGGCGACCAGTTCTTCAGCGTAGGTCAGGTTAGGATCGGGATGGCCTTGGCCGAAATCTGGCAGGGGTACGCCGTTAATCACAGTGCCTTTTGGCGCACCAAGCTGATTTTCCAGAATCTCTGTCGCGTAAGGACCGGTGACCGCATGCATCGCATCAAAGCGCATACGGAATGTGCCCTGTGTCAGCAAATCACGAATCGCGGTAAAGTCAAACAAGCTTTGCATCAGTTCGGCATAGTCAGCCACAGAGTCAATGACTTGAACACTCATACCATCCAGTTGCTGGGTGCCGAGCTGGCCCAGGTCAATATCACTGGCATCACTGATCTGATACTGCTCAATCTGTTGGCTATTGGTAAAAATGGCATTGGTAATGGATTCCGGTGCAGGTCCGCCATTGCTGATGTTGAACTTGATGCCAAAGTCGCCATCGACACCAGCAGGGTTATGACTGGCTGACAAAATGATCCCGCCAAAAGCCTGATATCGGCGAATCACGCAGGAGGCCGCTGGGGTCGATAAAATGCCATTTTGGCCGACCCAGACATGACTGAAGCCGTTGGCTGCGGCCATTTTCAGAATGGTTTGAATCGCGGTGGCATTGTAATAGCGACCATCACCTCCTACGACCAGGGTTTTACCCTGACAATTGCCAGCTGCGTTGAAGGTCGATTGCACGAAATTTTCAAGATAATGGGGTTGCTGAAACACCGTTACTTTCTTACGCAGGCCGGAGGTTCCCGGCTTTTGATCATCAAAAGGGGTGGTCGTCACCTTATTAAAGGCCATAGCTGAATCCTGATTAGAACGTGGGCAAATATGAATGTTTGTTGCTAGACTCGCAGCCAGACAAACGCAATCAACTATACTGACTCCATGAACAAGCCTCAACAGATTGATAAAGCCCGGCTGATGCGGCTGGCCACCTATGCTTCAGTGCTGACCGCAGTAACCCTTATTGTGGCTAAGCTTGTGGCCTGGTTCGTCAGTGATTCAGTCAGTATCTTAGCGACCTTGGTTGACTCTAGTCTCGACGTATTGGCATCTGTTGTGAACATGGTCGCGGTACATCATGCCTTGCAGCCGGCGGACAGGGAGCATCGTTTTGGCCATGGTAAAGCAGAAGCGCTGGCCGGACTTGGGCAGTCGATGTTTATCACCGGTTCTGCCGGGATTTTGTTGCTACAGTCCATTAGCCGGCTTATGAACCCACAGCCACTTGAAGCAGGACTTGAGTTAGGGCTGGCGGTGATGGTGTTTTCAATTATTGCTACCCTCGGTTTGCTCAGTTTTCAGCGTTATGTGATTAGACGCACGGACTCAACGGCAATCAAAGCCGATGCTTTGCACTATAAAACGGACTTGCTTGTGAATGGCAGTGTTATTGCGGCGCTGTTGCTTACTTACTACGGCTGGCAACTGATTGATCCCATTTTTGCTATCGCCATTGCGCTCTATATTCTCTACAGCGCTTGGAATATTGTTCGAGAAGCCGTCGACTTACTGATGGATCACGAGTTGCCAGATGAGGAACGGCAAAAAATACGCGCTGTCATCATGAATCATCCGGATGCCATTGGTTTACATGACTTACGTACACGTAGGTCTGGCTCCACTGTGTTTATACAGTTACATCTGGAGTTGGATGAGACCTTGTCATTGAAACAAGCTCATGCGATTGCTGATGAACTGGAGCATAAGGTGGGAGCTTTGTTCGATGAAGCCGAAGTCATCATTCATGAAGACCCGATCACTCACATGCCACTCAGCGGCAAAGCGTGAAATCGCTCACACAAAAAAATGTAATTTCGTATAATTCAGCGTTGCAACAAAGGGAAGGGGAAGGGTTATTCTCAAGTTAGACTCACCATTACAATTGCTGATCATTGCCGTTGTAGTGTCACTACCGCTCATGTTCCTGTTACTACGTCGCCGTAGGCGTAAAACTCAGCTTGGGCAACTCGATAAAGTGTTACGCCCGCTGAGGAATGAGGAAGTCCGATCTGTTGTCATTCCTGATGGTATCGGTGGTCTCATTGAAATCGATCGATTGGTGCTGACAGACCGTGGTTTCCTTGTAATTGAAACTTACCCGATTTCCGGTCATCTATTCGGTTCAGAGCAAATCGATCAGTGGACGCAGATTGTTGATGGCCGCAGCTTTAAGTTTGCCAATCCCTTGCGCCATATTCACAACGCTAAATATGCATTGCAGCTGTTGGCGCCGAAAGTGCCTATATTCTGCCGGGTTGTGTTCACTGCCGCCAGCGACTTTCCCAAAGGGCGCCCAGATGATGTGTCGACACTGCTGAGCCTTGAGCAGGACTTGCAAGCCTTACGGGAAGCGCCCAAGATGTCAGCAACAAGTGAACTAGCCTGGCGACGTATTTTGCGAATTGCCCGTAAAGATGGTCAGGCCGCGACGAGAGAAGTGACATCCTGATGGAAGCAAAACCGCTAGTGGTAGCCATCTCATCCAGAGCCTTATTTGATCTGGATGAAAGTCATCGCGTGTTTGAAGAACAGGGCACAGAAGCGTATTGCCAGCATCAGATTGATAACGAGGATGTGCCTCTCGCGCCCGGCGGTGCGTTTAACCTGGCTAAGAAACTGCTCGCGCTGAACGATAACAATCCGAAAACGCCAAAAGTGGAAATTATCCTGTTGTCACGCAACAGTGCTGATACTGGCTTGCGGGTGTTTAATTCGATTCAGCACCACAAGCTGTCAATCACCCGTGCAGTATTCACCTCCGGTAGCAGTCCTTATCGCTATGTGTCGCCATTTGGTGCAAACCTGTTTTTGTCGACCAGTCCGGAAGATGTTGCCATGGCGCTCGATGCCGGTATCGCTGCAGCGACCATTCTGCCGTCGAATGTCAGCAATAATAACGACACGGATCAACTACGGATTGCCTTTGACGGTGATGCGGTCCTGTTCTCCGATGATTCAGAACGTATTTATAAAGAAAAGGGCCTGAAAGCTTTTACTGAAAATGAGCAGCAAACAGCTCGTCAGCCATTGCCTGGTGGACCATTCAAAGATTTTTTGATGGCACTAAACCGGATTCAGACCGAGTATCCTGAAAATACCTCTCCCATTCGCACAGCCTTGGTAACAGCTCGTTCAGCACCTGCACATGAACGCGTAATCAGAACCCTGCGTGCTTGGGATATTCGAATTGATGAAGCCATCTTTTTAGGGGGGATGGCCAAGGGCCCATTTCTTAAATCGTTTGGCGCGGATATCTTTTTTGATGATCAGGAACAGCATTGCCTGTCAGCTCAGGAACATGTCGCAACGGGGCATGTGCCTCATGGTATAGCTAATCAGAATAAAAATAGGCAGGACTAAGTCAGGTGGGTGAGTCAGAACGCGCTGTTGGGAAATGGATAAAACAGCTCAGTGAAAAAGACATGCCGGTGTTCTCCGGCACAGTCAGTGAGGTGACAGAGGTTGTTAATAGCGACGATACCTCAGCATCGGATGTGGCTCAGGTAGTTCTGCGTGATGCCTCACTGACCGGACGGCTGCTCAAAGCTGTCAACAGTTTTCACTTTAACCCCACCAACCAGGCCATTAATACTGTGTCGCGTGCAGTCATGGTGATGGGTTTCGATCAGGTGCGTGCCTTAACATTGTCGATGATTCTGGTCGATAATTTGAGTCAGGGTGCACAACGGCAAAAACTCGTCGATGAAATGGCTCAGGCTTTTCATGCTGCAACGCAGGCGCAAGAGTTTGCCAAGCTAAGTAAAGCAGGGGAGCCGGAAGACATTTTTGTGGCCACCTTGTTGTCACGACTCGGCAAAATGGCGTTCTGGGCGTTTGCTGATGAAAAAGCCGATGAGTTAGTGCAGCATATTGCCGATGGCGAGGACGAAGGCAGCGCTGAAGCCAAGGTGTTGGGCTTCAAACTCATTGATTTAACCAAGGCGTTGAGTCGTGAGTGGCATCTGGGTGATGTTGTCGATGACTATCTGCACGGACGCATGGATAAGAAAAAAGCGGCGTGTATTGAGGCTGGCTTGGCGCTCGCCGATATGTCCAAGTCTGGTTGGGATAATGCCACCGCCGATGATGTGATTAAACAGGTCGCCTCATCACTAGAATTGAAGGCGGAGCAAGTTGAAGAGCGGGCACATGCCAATGCCAAGATAGCAAGGGATGTGACAAAGCTCTATGGCAGCTTTGCTGCCAGTCAGTGTATTCCTGTTCCGGATCAACCTTTATTGGACGACGTTGCCGAATTCGCTGATGCTCATTTTGAGCAGAATGAGGCTCAACCCGAGCAGGAAGAGGCCGTAGCCGTAAGCTATCCTGAACCCGATATCAATTACCAGATGACAGTGATGCAGGAAATTTCTGCGACCGTGCAGGAACGCCCGAGCATTGGCATTATTCTGGAAATGGTGCTGGAAGGTATTCACCGCGGGGTGGGCATGGACAGAGCGGTATTCGCGATGTTTAACCCTGAGCGAACCCAGCTTAGCTGCAAATATGTGATTGGTGAGAATGCTGACAACATTCAACAAAATCTGCTGATTGATGTTCGCCGTCCAGAGAATGTGTTTAACCAGATTATCAAAAGTCAGCAGCCAAGGTGGTTGCCGGGTGACCCAAAGCAACTTGGCGGCACTTTATCCCGTGAGACTATGCAGTTGTTGGGAACACCTCCTTATTTTGTTATGGCGGCGATTGTCAGAAATAAGGTTATTGGCCTTTTCCTCGCTGACAGAAATGCCAGTGGTCGCCCATTACAGCAGCAGGATTTTCTGGCATTTCAACAGTTCTGCCAGCAGGCGAATATGGGCTTAACGATTTTGGCCATGCAAGGGTAGTTTTCTCCCTGCTGACTAGCTATAATGTCGGACTTCTTCGGGCAGCCGAGCTGCTTGATTCAAGATTTTGCGAGAGTGGCGGAATTGGTAGACGCGCTGGATTTAGGTTCCAGTAGGGTAACCTGTGAGAGTTCGAGTCTCTCCTCTCGTACCAAATAACGATAAGGCTGATGGTGTAGACCCATACAAGCCTTCACCCCGTGTTTGAGGTTGATAATGCAAGTATCTGTAGAAAATGTGAGCGAACTCGGTCGCCGTATGACGGTTACCGTCGAAGATGCCAATATCGAAAAAGCGGTCAAGGAACGTCTCAAGTCCATCAGACCTAGCGTTAAGATGGCTGGTTTCCGTCCGGGTAAAGTGCCATTAAACATGGTAGAGCGTACCCATGGTCCTTCAGCACGTCGCGACGTCATCGACTCACTGGTACAGGAAAGCATGCAAGAAGCCTTCATGAAAGAAGGTGTGAATCCAGCCGGTCCTCCACACATCGACAGCATGAATGAAGAAGGCGATAACTTCATTTATACGCTGAACTACGAAGTCTTCCCTGAAGTTGCTGATATCAAATTTGATGATGTCACACTGGAAAAAACTGTTGCTGAAGTCAGCGACGAAGACGTCGATAAAATGATTGAGACCCTGCGTGAACAGCGCATGACTTGGGAACCGCTGAAACGTGCAGCAAAAGAAGAAGATGGCGTCACCATTGACTTCGTCGGCAGCATCGACGGTGAAGAGTTCCAAGGTGGCAAAGGTAAGGACGTTCTGGTTGAACTTGGGGCTGGTCGTATGCTGCCTGAGTTTGAAGAACAGCTGATGGGTGTTAAAGCTGATCAGCAAACTGAAGTCACACTGACATTCCCGGATGACTACCGTGCAGAAAACCTGCGTGGCAAAACCGCCAAGTTTGACGTCACCGTCAAACAAGTAGCGAAGAAAAAACTGCCTAAGCTGGATAAAGACTTTGCTGCGCTGTGTGGTGTTGAAGATGGTGTTGCCGCGTTGAAAAAAGAAGTCCGTGCCAATATGGAACGTGAACTTTCTTCAGCACTGAAAACCATGAACAAACGCCGTGCGATGAACATGCTGGCCGAGCAAAATGAACTGGCACTTCCTGAAGCACCAGTAGAGCGTGAAGCACAGTATCTGGCAGAACAAGCGAAGAACAATCTGCGCAGCCAAGGCGTGAACGTCGAAGGCATTCCATTTGATATTGAAAATTTCAAACCAAATGCTCAAAACCGCGTCAAACTTAGCCTGTTGATTGGCAAGATTATTTCTGACAACGAAATCAAACCTGACGAAGATCGCGTCAAGCAGACTATTGATAATATTGCTGCTAGCTACGAAGATGCAGAAGAGGTTGTAAATTACTACATGAACAACCAAGAAAAACTGTCTGAAATCCAGATGACAGTGGTTGAAGACATGGTTGTTGAATGGATTTTCGACCATGTTAAAGTAGAAGAGAGTACATCTACATTCTCAGACGTTGTTAACGCAGTAGCTAACTAATTAACGACGCTGACTCAGAATGCAGCCCGTGCTCACCTTAAATGGGCACGGGCTATTTTTTTATTAGGACCCGAAAAATAGGACGGTTATGACAAACAAATTCTCTAGCGAAGAATTCCCAGGTATTCAAAGCGCACTGGTACCCATCGTCGTCGAGCAGACCTCACGCGGTGAACGCTCCTATGATATTTACTCGCGTCTGTTAAAAGAGCGTGTGATCTTTTTGGTTGGCCCGGTTGAAGATCAAATGGCCAATCTTGTTGTAGCACAGCTTCTGTTTCTTGAGTCCGAAAACCCGGATAAGGATATTCACCTATACATCAACTCACCAGGTGGTGCTGTTACTGCCGGTATGGCCATTTACGACACCATGCAGTTCATCAAGCCAAATGTCAGCACCCTGTGTATTGGTCAGGCGGCTAGCATGGGCGCAGTACTGCTTGCCGGTGGTGCTGCAGGCAAACGTTACTGTCTGCCAAACTCACGTATTATGGTTCATCAACCATTAGGCGGTTTCCAGGGGCAGGCTTCGGACTTTGATATTCATGCAAAAGAAATCCTCAGTATCCGCGACCGCCTGAATGGAATTTTGGCCCATCATACTGGTCAAGATATTGAGACCATCAGACGTGATACCGATCGTGATAACTTCATGAATGGTGAACAGGCTGTTGAATATGGTTTAATTGATTCAGTACTGACAAACCGGCCTGCAGAAAAGGCGTAAATAGCCGATAATGACTATAGAACTGATGTGTAAGGTAGTAACACTATGAGCGACGATAAAAACAACGACGACAAATTACTTTACTGCTCTTTTTGCGGTAAAAGTCAGCATGAAGTCAAAAAACTGATTGCCGGCCCTTCAGTATTTGTCTGTGATGAATGCGTCGATCTCTGTAACGACATTATTCGTGAAGAAATGCAGGAACTGGCGGCTGACGATAAAGAAAGCAAGCTGCCAACACCGCGTGAAATCAACGCTGCACTGGACAATTACGTCATTGGTCAAGAGAAGGCAAAACGCTATCTCTCGGTCGCTGTCTACAATCACTACAAACGGTTGCGTAGCGGTCATAAAGACAACGATGTTGAGCTATCGAAAAGTAACATTTTGCTGATCGGACCAACCGGTAGCGGTAAAACTTTGCTGGCAGAAACTTTAGCTCGGCAACTCAACGTGCCTTTCACTATGGCTGATGCCACCACGTTAACCGAAGCTGGTTATGTGGGCGAGGACGTCGAAAACATCATCCAGAAACTGCTGCAAAAATGTGACTATGATGTCGACAAGGCTGAAACCGGTATTGTCTATATTGATGAAATCGACAAGATTTCACGTAAGTCAGATAACCCATCGATCACCCGCGATGTCAGTGGTGAAGGTGTTCAGCAGGCTTTACTGAAGCTGATTGAAGGTACGATTGCATCGGTGCCTCCACAAGGTGGTCGTAAACACCCACAACAGGAATTCCTGCAAGTTGATACCAGCAAGATCCTGTTTATCTGTGGTGGTGCATTTGCAGGGCTGGATAAAGTTATCCGTAACCGTACCCACAAGGGCGGTATTGGTTTTTCAGCCGAAGTGAAAAGCTTGGACGACCAACGTCCACTTAGTGAAGCCTTACGTGCTGTTGAACCTGAAGATTTGATTCATTATGGCCTGATTCCGGAATTTGTTGGTCGTCTGCCTGTGGTTGCGACATTAGACGAGCTGGATGAAGAGGCACTAGTGCAAATCCTCACTGAGCCCAAAAACGCGCTGACCAAGCAATATGCACGCTTGTTTGATATGGAAGGCTCAGAGCTGGAGTTTCGTGATGATGCCTTACGCGCCATTGCCCGCAAAGCGATGGAACGTAAAACCGGTGCACGAGGTCTTCGCTCAATCATCGAGAATATCTTGCTCGATACCATGTTTGATCTGCCATCTCTGGATAATGTTTCTAAGGTCGTTATCGATGAAAGTGTTATCGCAGGCGAGAACGCTCCGATTCTGATTTACGAAGATCAGAGTGCCGATTTGGCCTCTGGTGATAAATAAGCCACTTTAACAATTCAGCAATGTCCTACGGATAAATCAAGTACCGTGAAATCGGTGCTTGATTTCCTGCTGTCTGTCCCCCATATAAAACCCATGTTTGATTGTAAGTGTCTGCATGACACTTTTAAGAGGTTTGCCTGAATGGAAAATGAATTAGAAACCACCCCAGCGAATAGCGATATGAAAGTCGTTCCTGTGCTGCCGTTACGCGATGTTGTTGTTTATCCCTACATGGTAATTCCACTCTTTGTCGGTCGCGACAAGTCTATTAAAGCGCTGGAAGTGGCTACAGACGAGAACAAGCAGGTTCTGTTGCTTGCTCAGAAAGACTCAACTGAAGATGCGCCTGAGACCGATGGCCTCTACGAAACAGGGACGCTGGCAAACATTCTGCAGTTACTCAAATTACCAGACGGCACTGTGAAGGTACTGGTTGAAGGTACACGTCGAGCCAAAGTAGCCTTCTTTAATCAGAATAGTGAATACCTTGAAGCGGAAGTCGCGGGCTTTATCGATGAAGCCGCTGATGATCGTGAATCCGACGTATTGATGCGTACGCTGATGGGACAGTTTGAACAATACGTCAAACTTAACAAGAAGATCCCACCAGAAGTCATTGCCTCTTTGTCCAGCATTGATGAAGTCTCGCGTATGGCCGATACCGTCGCTGCGCATATGACACTCAAGCTCGAAGACAAGCAAATGTTGCTTGAAATGAGCGATGTTAAAGCACGCGTTGAGAAGTTGATGGCCTTTCTTGAAGGAGAAATCGACATTCAGCAAATCGAAAAACGCATCCGTAATCGTGTTAAAAAGCAGATGGAAAAGAGCCAGCGTGAATACTATCTGAATGAACAATTGAAAGCGGTTCAGAAAGAGCTGGGTGAAATTGACGAAACAGCCAATGAAAGCGATGAATTAGCGGCCAAAATTGAGCAGGCCGGTATGCCGGCAGAAGCACGTGCTAAAGCCGAGTCTGAGCTCAAAAAACTGCGCATGATGTCGCCGATGTCAGCAGAAGCGACTGTGGTTCGCAACTACATTGAATCACTGCTTGAAGTGCCATGGAAAAAACGCTCACGCGTCGCGCTTGATCTGAACCATGCTGAAAAAGTGCTGGACGAAGATCATTATGGCCTGGAGAAGGTTAAAGAACGTATCGTCGAATATCTCGCTGTTCAAAAGCGTGTTAAGAAACTGAAAGGGCCTATCCTGTGTCTGGTTGGACCTCCAGGTGTAGGTAAAACCTCGATTGCACAATCGATCGCGCGCGCGACTAACCGTAAATACACCCGTATGGCGTTGGGTGGCGTTCGTGATGAAGCGGAAATTCGTGGTCACCGCCGCACCTATATTGGTTCTATGCCAGGTAAAGTCATTCAGAATATCTGCAAAACAGAGGTGAAAAATCCGCTGTTCCTGCTGGATGAAATCGACAAGATGGCACAGGACTTCCGTGGCGATCCTGCTTCTGCCTTGTTGGAAGTGCTGGACCCAGAGCAGAACTCAACCTTTGCCGACCATTATCTCGAAGTCGAATACGATCTTTCAGACGTGATGTTTGTGTGTACAGCTAACACGCTGAACATTCCAGATGCGCTACGCGACCGGATGGAAATTATTCGTCTGGCTGGTTACACCGAAGATGAAAAGCTCAATATCGCGCTGAAATACCTGTTGCCAAAGGCCATTAAACAGAATGGCCTTAAAGCCGATGAGGTGGAAATCACCGACGATGCCATATTGGAGATCATTCGTCGTTACACCCGCGAAGCCGGTGTACGTAGTCTTGAGCGTGAGATTTCGAAAATCTGCCGCAAACTGGTCAAGCAGATTGTGCAGGAGAACAGTAAAGAGAAACGGGTCGTTACTGCCAAGAATCTCGAAGACTACCTCGGTGTGTATCACTTCCAGTACGGTATCGCCGAAGAAAGCGACCGTGTAGGTCAGGTTACAGGCTTAGCATGGACAGAAGTGGGCGGCGAACTGTTAACCATTGAATCTGCTGTTATGCCGGGTAAAGGTAAATCAGCTTACACCGGTAAGCTTGGTGATGTGATGCAGGAGTCGATTCAGGCTGCCACGACGGTTGTTCGTTCGCGTTCAACAGAGTGGGGCATCAGTGA
The DNA here is from genome assembly GCA_030148085.1 of Methylophaga sp. Classification (GTDB taxonomy): domain Bacteria; phylum Pseudomonadota; class Gammaproteobacteria; order Nitrosococcales; family Methylophagaceae; genus Methylophaga. The sequence continues at coordinate 24,096 of JASBUF010000089.1, forward strand.
AGACTTTCTGCAGACTCATGACTTGCACGTTCACGTGCCTGAAGGTGCAACGCCAAAAGATGGCCCTAGCGCGGGTATCGGCATGTGCACGGCGTTGGTCTCGGCAATTACTGGTATTCCTGTTAAAGCCAATGTTGCGATGACAGGGGAAATCACTCTACGTGGTGAGGTTCTGGCTATTGGTGGATTGAAAGAAAAGCTGTTGGCTGCACACCGTGGTGGCATCGATACGGTATTGATTCCTAACGATAACGTTAAGGATTTAAAAGAAATTCCGGATAACGTGAAGCAGGGCTTGAAGATTATTCCGGTTCGCTGGATTAATGAAGTGCTGAAAGTGGCTTTGCAACGTCTACCACATGGTGCTGAGAGTAGTGGTGATGCTGAAAAGGTGATTAGCGGTGATAAATCAAACTATCCTGAGGTAAACTCTCAAAATCGCCACTAATCGCACTGGGAGCCGGTAATGACACTGATTCAGCAACAACGCTTGTTAGGCGCAGTTTTACTCGTCTGCCTGATAGGTGTCATTGCCTGGCTGTTACTCGCCACAGTAGAAGAAAACCAGCCGGAAAAGCTGCAGCAGGAGCCCATTGCATTTGACTCGGTTATAGAGCCGATTCCAGATGATGTTGAGATTGTGGAGCCGGTTGATGAAGTTCTCGTCGATCCTGAAAATTTGGATAGTGCTCAAGTAGAAGATGAAGGTTCGGAGATTCTACTTGTAGAATCGCAAGCAGAACCGGATACTGCTCCAGCTCCAGCTCCAGCTCCAGCTCCAGCTCCAGCTCCAGCTCCAGCTCCAGCTCCAGCTCCAGCTCCAGCTCCAGCTCCAGCTCCAGCTCCAGCTCCAGCTCCAGCTCCAGCTCCAGCTCCAGCTCCAGC
>JASBUF010000092.1 GCA_030148085.1 Methylophaga sp.
GAAGTTCTGTTATTCAATCTAGGCACCAGTGACGGAACTGGTCGTAATGAAGTATTCGGCATCAACGTATTCAAAGTGCGTGAGGTATTGAATATTCCCGAAATTACCACAGCACCGGAAATGCCTGATGGTATTGAGGGCTTTGTCAGTCTGCGTGGTGATATGGTACCTATCATCAATTTACAGAAGTTCTGTAAGCTTCAGTCTAAGGATGAGCCACGCATCCTGATGATTACTGAGTACAACACCCATGTTCAGGGCTTTCTGGTCAGTTCAGTCGATACCATTCAACGGCTCAACTGGGAGCAGGTCAAAGAACCGCCACAACTGATTTCCAAGCGTCTTGGTGGGCTGGTCACCGCAGTGGCTGAACTCAATGATAAACGTCTGGTTATGATAATGGACGTGGAAAAAGTTCTGGCGGATGCGGGCGAGTTTTACGATGAAACTGTGTTTGACGGGATCCGACATATTGGTGAACACCAGCACTACCGCCTACTGTTTGCCGATGACTCCAATATTGCCCGTAAACAAATCAAGAAAACACTGGATGTGATGGGCGTAGAGCATATCGGTGCTGTAAATGGGGCCGAAGCCTGGCGACTTATCAGTAAGTTGGCTGCCGATTGTGAGCAGGAAGGGCGAGATATCACCAGCGAGATTCAGGCAGTACTGACCGATGTTGAGATGCCTGAAATGGATGGCTATGTTTTGACCCAAAAAATCAAGGCCGATCCTCGTCTGGCCCATTTGCCGGTTATCATGCATTCATCGTTAACGGCACAAGCCAATCAGGCGATGGGCCGTGGCGTTGGGGCTGATGCCTATGTCTCGAAGTTTCAGCCTAGAGAATTGGCCGATACCTTGGAACATTTCCTTAGGCGCTAATAAGTCTAAAATCAATGACTAAGCATTGATACTTGTTGCCGATTCGACTACTTTATGGCTAAGATGTGACATAGTTCACAATTTCTGCAAGGTAAACACGGAACGAGCAACATGAGCAGACAGGAGGAGCGTAATGCTCCATAACAGCATCAGAATCGTGGATAATTTGGCTGAAATTACCAGTCATCATGATCGACATGTACTGGAAAAAAGTCTGCTCAAAACACTCAACGAGTTATTTCCTGCTCAGGATCTCCGCTTATTCCGTGTCCGCGAACATGCCAGCAGCCATGAGCTTTGCTTGCTAGCCTACTGCGTCAATAGTGTTATCGTCTCGACGGATAGTAATCCTAAGATGCTTGCTGACAAGTCGGATATGTCGAAGGCGATTTCCCGTGCCATCGAAAATGGCGATGTCGAACTCAGTGGAAGTGAGAAAGGCGAGTGGAACGTCGTTTACCCCGCCTATGATACGCATGGTGAAATTTTCGCCGTTTTGGTTATTTCTACCAACCTTGTTCCATCAGCCAGCGACCAGCGTCTGGTATACGGTATTTTGCGGGTGTATTCAAACTACCTGGCACTAATCGAGAAAACACAAAAAGACAAGTTGACTGGACTCTACAACCGGGAAACGCTGGATAATGAAATCACCAAGATTCTGGTGCGGCAGAATGAACATTTTGAGAATGAAATCGCCGCGCCGAATGATGTGCGCCGACGTTCCTATGCGATTAAATACTGGCTTGGCGTCATTGATATTGATCATTTCAAATTGATTAATGACACCTATGGCCATCTCTATGGTGATGAAGTCATTATTTTGGTGGCCCGTCTGATGACTTCCGGTGTGATTCGTGATGACGATCTGGTGTATCGATACGGCGGTGAAGAGTTCGTGGTGCTACTAAAAGCGCCCTCCGAAGAAGATGCTGATCTGACCTTTGACCGCATACGTCAGATGGTGGCAGAACATCATTTTCCACAGCTAAAGCAAGTCACCATCAGCATTGGTTTTGTTGAGGTGAATGGGCAGCAGTCTCCGTCCGATGTCATCGGTGAAGCCGATGAAGCCTTATACATTGCCAAGCAAAGTGGTCGAAATCAGGTACAAAGTTATCGTCAACTGGTCGATGACGGCAAAATTCAGCATCCCGCACAAGTGGCGCATGGTGATGTAGAATTATTCTAGATTCTGCGAGCCGGGACTATTACATTGACAGAGCGACACTACAGCCCGTTTGACAGGCTGATCATTGAGTTTGATAAAGCCCTCACCACCATTGCCGGTCAACCTGAGACCACCGGTCGCACAGTGCCGGGTAAACATCTGGAAGAAGCTACATTAAGCGAGCTGGACCGCAAGCAGGCCGCTGGTTTGATGCGGGTGAATCATGCCGGCGAGGTCTCGGCGCAGGCTTTGTATCAGGGGCAGGCATTAACCGCGCGTCTGCCACATGTGCGCGAGGCGATGGAAGTGGCAGCACAGGAAGAAAACGATCATCTGGTCTGGTGTAAACAACGTCTTGAAGCCTTATCGTCTCATACCAGCGCGTTAAATCCCCTTTGGTATGTCGGCTCATTCGCCCTTGGTGCAGTGGCGGGAAAGATCGGTGACAAGTGGAGCCTCGGTTTTGTCGCTGAGACTGAAAAACAGGTGGTTGAACATATCGACAGTCACCTTAAGCTCCTCAGTGACGACGATAAAAAAAGTCGGGCGGTATTAGAGCAGATGCGGCTGGATGAAGCCCATCACGGGACAAAGGCTCTGGAAGCGGGCGGCGTTTCTCTGCCGCTAGCCATCACAAAGACTATGGGCCTGGTCTCCAAACTGATGACAAGAACCAGCTATTGGATTTAATGACTTTCTGTCAGGCTGACAGAAATCAGATAACGGCCTGGTGATGGCAGATTGTCTTCCACCCTCAGTACTTCGCCTGTCGCCATAAAGGGAGGGAGGCGAGGATTATCGGTATGCATTTCAATTTCCAGTTCGCAGCCGAGCGGCGGCGAAAAACTGGAGTGCATCAGCAATCCTGTCGCACTGAGATCTTGACTCATGGCCTTATGTGCCATGGCCTCACCCTTTACTTTGAACTGAACTTCGGTTTCAAGCTGCATTCTGGCGAATGACCTTTTTTCCTCGTAGTCCTGTGTCATTCATGGCTCCCTATTTGTATTGCCTAAGTTCACTGGCTGACCTAAGCTTAAGCTAACGTACTTAAACAGGGAAGACCATGCAGCGACGCACCGAATTACAGGCTAATGACCTCTACCAGCATTGTGATCCCAATAGCTGGCGCTTCACGACCACAGCCGATCTGGAAACCCTGCCGACTATCATTGGCCAAGAGCGCGCGCTAAGTGCGATAGATTTCGGCGTGAACATTGATGCTCAGGGCTATAACCTCTTTATCATGGGGCCTGCTGGTGTTGGCAAATACACCATGATTAAGCGTTTCCTTGATGATCATGCCAAACATCAACCTCGTGCCAAAGACTGGGCCTACCTGAATAATTTCGATGATCCGCAAAGGCCATGGGCCGTATCAATGCCTGCGGGGCAGGGGCATCAGCTACGGCACGATATCGAAGCTATCATTTTGCATCTTGAAACAGAGTTGCCACGCGCCTTTGACGATGAATATTACCGCGGTCGTATGCGTTCTTTGGATGAAGCGGCCCGCAAGCACCGGGTTCGCTTATTCGGAACATTACAAACCGAAGCGGATCGTAAAGGTGTTGTGCTGTTGAGGATGCAGGATGGCAGTTATGCTTTTGCAGCACAACGCGACGGTCAGGCGATGACCTCGGAAGAGTTCGAGCAATTGCCGGCCCATGAGCAGGAAAAAACCGAAGAAGCTATCGCTGATCTGCATGAGGAGCTTCAGCATACCCTGCTCGAACTCAGGGAGTGGGAGCGCGATAACCTGCGCAAGGTGCAGGCCTTGAATGAAGAGGTGGCGCTGGAAGTCATCAGTAAACAAATCAACAAGCTCAAGCATGCCTATCCCAGCTCTAGCAAATTACAGCTGTATTTTGAGACGATGCTCAAGGATATTCGCGATAATGTGGATGCATTTGTGAAAGAACCATCCAGCAGCGAAGAAGCGGCGGCGGAAGATAACTTATTGAAACGCTACCAGATAAATCTGGTTGTTGATAATGGACAGAGCCCCGGCGCCCCAGTGATTTATGAGAATCTACCGCATCATCAGACGCTACTTGGCTGTGTCGAGAATATGGCCATGATGGGCGCATTGGTTACTGATTTCAGCCTGATAAAACCCGGCGCTGTCCATCGGGCGAACGGTGGTTACCTGATCATTGATGCGGAACAACTCCTGATGCAGCCATATGGCTGGGAAGGGCTGAAACGCGCGCTTAAGTCGCGTGAAGTCCGCTTCGATACCCTAGAGCGGATTTATAGTTTGGTGGCCACAGTATCACTGGAGCCGGAACCGATTCCGCTGGATCTCAAGGTCGTCTTACTGGGTGACCGGCATCTCTACTATCTGTTGTATGAGATGGATCCTGAGTTTGCCGGCTTGTTCAAAGTGGTGGCGGATTTTGAAGAATACATGCCGCGCAACACTGACAATGAGCTTTTGTTTGCACGCATGATGGCCAGCACCATCACCAATCAGAACCTACTACATCTGGATCGCTCAGCGGTGGCCAGAGTGATTGAGCACAGTGCGCGAGCGATTGAAGAACGCGAGAAGTTTTCCCTGCACTTGGGCGATATGGCCGATTTGCTGCGGGAGTCGTCATATCTGGCAAAACAGCGTGATGCGAAGTATGTGTCGCGCGAACATGTGCAGTCAGCCATCAACATGCGTGAGCAGCGTCTGGACCGTATGCGAGGACAGATCTACAACCAGATTGAACGTCAGGTAATAGATATTGATGTCAGCGGCAATCAGATTGGTCAGGTGAATGCGTTGTCAGTCATGGGTATCGGCGGTTTCAGTTTTGGTCAGCCATCCAGAGTTACAGCGAGTGCCCGCTTTGGTGATGACAATATTGTCGATATTGAGAGAGAGGTGGAACTTGGCGGAGATATCCATGCCAAGGGAGTATTGATTCTCAGTGGTTACCTCGGTAGAGCGTATGCGGCGGATGCACCTTTATCAATGACGGCGAGTATTGTCTTTGAGCAGAACTACGGTGAGGTCGATGGTGACAGCGCTACTGTAGCCGAGATCTGTGCCTTGCTGTCTTCGGTCGCTTCAGTGTCACTGAAACAGTCCCTAGCGATTACGGGCTCAATGAATCAGCATGGCCAGGTACAGGCGATTGGCGGCGTGAATGAGAAAATTGAGGGCTTTTTTGATGTCTGCAAGCTGCGCGGGCTTACCGGCAAGCAAGGCGTCATTATTCCAGCCAGCAATGTTCAGCACCTGATGTTGCGGCAGGACCTTATTGATGCCGTTGAGCAAGACAAATTCCATATTCATGCCATACACCACGTGAATGATGCGCTCAGCTTGTTATCCGGGCTGGATGCCGGTGAACGCGATGACAATGGTGAGTTTAGCGAGAACAGTTTCAATGCTGCCGTTGCGGATAGACTTAAAAAGTGGGCAGATGTGCATAAGCAAGAAAAAGATCCACATCATGAGTCGTAATACTCATGTTGAGTCTCAATTCGCCGATATGCTGTTCAGAGACTGAGTGGAGAAGACAATGAGACTTCGGACATTAGTGTATTTCAGCCTGATGGTTTTAGCTCAGCCATTGTCAGCCTTAACCTTGCCGCCGGTACCGACTGAGCCTATTTATTTCGAGCCGCCGGTGGTTGAAGCGGATGCAGGCATTCGAGATATGAGCTGTTCTGAGCTGGATAGAAATATTAATCAGCTTCATCCTTATCGTTACAGTTATAAACCCGGTTTTTATGAGGATGGAACGAACAAACTGGCCACAGCATTTGTGGTGTTTGATACGGTCCCTGTTGTTGAAGGCTGGCTAGGTTTAGGCTACCTCGGCTACTCGGCATTAGTGGATGAAAAAGAGGATAGAAGACAGTTGCATGTGGAGCAGCAAATCTCAGCGCTACAGCAGCTTAAGGCAGAAAAGCATTGCTATGAGTAAGCTGTGACCTAGATCAACTCTGAGTGTGAATTTGTTGTCTCTATTGTAATAACTCATGTAATATCGAAATCACTAACTGCCCAGAGAGGTAAGGACATGAGTAGCACATTAGACATTAAAACCAAGTGGTATGAGGCAAATTTAAAGACTGCGCGTCAGACCAGAAGTAAATGGTACGAAGCCAATCTGAAACCTGCTTCAGTGATTGCCAAGCCTTGGTACAAAGCCAATAAACGACCGGCAAAACAGGTTGATATTCCTTGGTACAAAGCGAACTTGGTTGAACATCAGGAAACCAAACGTAAATGGTATGCAGCTAACCTGCAGGAAGCGGTTGAGTCAGTTCGTGCCCACCGTAAATGGTACGAAGCCAATAAAACGCCATCTGAAGTAGAGCAACGCTGGCAAAAGTTCACCGAAGAAAAGTACAGCGATGTCAAGAAAGCATGGATGCGTCTGAACCTTGAGCAGGCTCGTGCTTCACGTAAAAAATGGTATGAAGCCAACAAAGATGCTGTTGCGACAGAAAAACACTGGTATGAAATCAGTGATGCAGTAGCCACAGACACCAAGAAAAAATGGTGGCAGGCTAATCTGGAACAAGCACGTGCTACGCACCATAAATGGTACGAAGCCAATCTGCATCCAGACCCACATGCTGAGCTGAAAAAACGTTGGTATTCGGCTAACCTCAGCTTGATCCGTACGCAACGTGCTAAGCAAAAATACTTCTCTGAGAATGCACTGCGTGCCCGTGAAAATCAGAAATGGTATGAAGCCAATCAGCGTCCGGCCAAAGTTGTTGATACGCCATGGTATGAAGCGAACCAAGTTGCGCATCTTGATACTAAAAATAAATGGTATGAGGCCAACCTGAAGCAAGCCGTGGCAAGCGTCCGTGCACAGCGTAAATGGTATCAAGCCAACTTGGATACAACGCCGACGCAAAAGCATTGGTATGACTTCCATGAAGCGGGCGATACGGACTGGAAATTGGCATTCCGTGAAGCCAACCTCAAGCAGGTGCGTGATAAGCGTCTGAAATGGTATGAAGCGAACTTGGATAACACGCCAACGGATAAACACTGGTATGAAATCAGTGATGCGGTGGCGACTGAAACCAAGAAAAAATGGTGGAAGGCTAATCTAGAACAGGCTCGCGACAGCCAGAAGAAATGGTACGAAGCCAATCTGCATCCGGATCCCCATATCGCACTGAAACGTAAATGGTGGCGTGCAAACCTGGATTTGGTCCGTACTCAGAAGATAAAAACCGAGTGGTTCAGACAAAACACCATTATTGCGCGGGAGTCGCGTAAAAAATGGAAGCAGTTTGAAAAATAAGTGCTACTGAACGATTAGGCCGTCATTGAGAATCACTCATTGACGGCCTTTTTGTATGCGTCAGTTTTACCTTGCCCTGTCTTCTCTGGCACGACACCACTATAATCACGCTATGGAGATTGAATGCATCACGGTGGGAGCGTTTCACGTAAACACCTACTTATTACGAGATGAGGCGACAGGTCAGGTTGCGATAGTCGATACCGGCGAGACTGCGGAATTGGCCGAATACCTGGAATCACTTGACCCGCCAGCTGATATTCGTATGATTCTGCTAACACATGGACATCTGGATCATGCTGGTAGCTTATGTCGTCTTCAGCAGAGTTTTCATGTGCCGACCTATCTGCCACGGTTGGAAAAGCCGTTGTTTGATACCTTGCCACAGCAAGGAGACTGGTTTGGTGCACCCCATATGAACCGTCCCTGTGGTCGCATTGATCATTGGCTGGATGACGGTGATCAGATTCAATTGGGTGAGACGACATTGCACTTTATATCCACGCCGGGTCATACGCCGGGGCAGGGCTGTTATTACGACGAACAGGATATTCTGGTCGGTGATACGCTGTTTGCTGGCAGTGTTGGCCGGACGGATCTGCCCATGGGCAATCATGCATTGATGCAGCAGAGCTTGCAAAAGCTAATGCAATTACCTGGGCATTTACGTGTGCACAGCGGACATGGCCCTGTTACCACGTTGGCTCAGGAAAAGCAGACAAACCCTTTCTTAACTTGATAAAAATGAACTGTTATGGCTAATACATACAAACTCTTAGAAGGTTTCCAACGATTTAAACAAAACTACTTTGGTGGTGACAACAAGCTCTATTCGACTATGAAAGAAGGGCAACCCGCCAAAATTTTGATGGTTGCCTGCTGCGATTCACGTGTCGATCCAGCCATCCTGACTGACTGTGATCCGGGTGATATCTTCACAGTACGTAACGTTGCCAATCTGGTACCGCCTTGTGAAGATGATCAACATCACCATGGGACCAGCTCAGCAATTGAGTTTGCGGTAAAAGGGCTGAAGGTCGAAAGCATTATTGTTATGGGCCATGCTAACTGTGGCGGTATCAAAGGACTTTGGGACAGCGAAGACCTAAACGACTCCCAGTTTATCCATCGCTGGGTATCGATTGCACAAGAAGCCAAGGAGTGGGTTAAGGTAAATCACGCCAATGATGAGAGAGCAATCCAGCTTAAAGCCTGTGAACAGCGGGGCGTATTGGTGTCGCTGAAGAACCTGATGGGCTTTGACTTTGTACGTGAACGTGTCGAGAATGGCACACTAAAATTGCATGGTTGGTATTTTGATCTTCAGGCGGGGCAGTTACTGACTTACAACCCTGACACTGATAAATTCGAATAAAGCTCAGACAAGTGAAACAAAAAGGGCGCTCTAACAGCGCCCTTTTTTTACTCGTTTTCTGGTGTTGTCTCGTCGCCAGTATCAAGTTCAGCGTTCGCTTCAGCTTCTTCCATCATGGGTTCGTCAGCTTCTGCTTGTTCTGTATCAAGCTCTTCGGTGGTCTCATCTTCATCGATGATTTCAACCGTATCATCGCCGCCTAAGCCGATGAAACTCATTAAGCCGTTAAAAAAGCCGGTCTTCTGTTCGCTGAGTGGTACCACCACATTTTTATCCTGACGTTCAGTTTGTGGCAAATCTTCTCGCGCAACGATGCGGGTATCACCTTCAATATGACTCAGGGTTTCGTCATCATTGAAGTAAAGCGTGATACGGCGTTGTTCTCGTGCTTCACCGCCAGGCTGGTAACTATAAAGATAATCCCAGCGATTCGGGTGGAAGGTGTCAATCAACAGCGGTGTTCCCATCACATAGGCAACCTGGTTTTTAGTCATGCCTGGTTCCAACTTGTTGATCATTTCCTGGTCAACATTGTTGCCCTGCTGGACATCAATTCGGTAGACACCGGGGATCTTGTCGGTACTGCAAGCTGACAGACACATCATAGCGGCCAAGGAAAGGCTGTAAACGACGGAACTTTTCATTTAGTATTTATTGCTGTAGTTGATTACCAATCTGCGATGATACTCTATTCGCAGCATTTCTACGAGGCAACAATAATAATGGAAAGACAAGATCTAAGAAAAGCCGGACTCAAGGTCACATTACCCAGATTGAAGGTGCTGGAAATCTTGGAAACATCTGAAAGACGCCATATGAGCGCAGAGGATGTTTACAAGGCCTTGCTGGAGATGGGAGAGGAAATTGGATTGGCCACTGTTTACCGTGTTCTTACCCAGTTTGAAGGTGCCGGACTGGTATCACGTCTGAGCATAGAAGGCGGTCATGCGGTATTTGAATTGGAAGATGGTGAACACCACGATCATCTGTTCTGTGTACGTTGCAACCGAATTGAAGAGTTCTTTGACGAAGTTATTGAGCAGCGCCAGAAAGCGATTGCCAAGGAAAAAGGCTTTGAAATGACCGATCATTCGCTCTATATCTACGGCATTTGTAAAAAATGCCAGAAAGAGCCGCACTAATTATTGCTGTGCCTGATCCAGCATTTCTTCCGCATGTGAGCGGGTTTTCTGGGTCAGGTTCACTCCCCCCAGCATACGTGCAATTTCTTCGACACGTTGCGACTTATCCAATCTGTCGACAGTAATATGCGTGCTGTCACTAAGGTGTTTTTTGCTGACCTGTAATTGGTGATGTGCCTGCGCGGCGACCTGCGGTAAATGTGTAATACAAATGACCTGTTGGCTGCTGGCCAGTCTACGCAGGTGTTGACCAACGACTTCGGCGACACGACCACCGATACCGACATCCACCTCATCAAAAATCAATGTCGGTACACTCCGCTGTCCGGCCGTGACCACCTGAATAGCCAGACTGATACGGGCTAATTCACCGCCTGATGCTACTTTGGCCAGATCGCCAGCTGGCTGGCCCGGATTGGTCGCAACTAGTAATTTGACCTGATCACTGCCGAATTCACTGAACTTGTCATCCGGTAGGGCGCTGACTTCAAATTGAATAGAGCCAGCTGGAATTGCCAACTCTCTAATCGATGCGGTGAGTTCTTCAGCTAGTGGGCCTGCTGCGGCACTACGACGTTGATATAATTGCTGACAGATATCACGGCAGGCCGCTTCTTTGGTTTTAACGGCTTTTTGTAGCTCGGTCAACGTGACATCGGTATTGGCCAACTGCGCCAGTTCATCACTGAGTCCAACATATAACTGGGGAAGTTGCTCAATTTCTACATGATGCTTGCGTGCCAGATCATGCAAAATCGACAGCTGCTGCTCTATTTCGCTGAGACGGGCTGGATCGAGTTCGGCACTATCAAGATAATGACGTAGCTCACCAGCCGTTTCGTCTAGATTAATCACGGCAGCACCCAAGGTCTCGACCGCAGCAGCAAAGCGGGGTTCGAAGTCCTGCAGTTTCTGTAGCTCGCTTAAGGCATGGCTGAGGATGTCGTAGGCAGCGGCCTGTTCATCATCAAAAATCTGATGCAGGCTGGATTCAGCAGTTGTAATGAGTTGTGAAGCATTGGCCAGCTGTGCCTGTTCCAGTAATAGGTTCTGGATACTGTCATCAGTTAGCTCCAGTGCTTCTAGTTCGTTGACCTGATACTGCAGTAACTCTTGGCGCCCAGCTTGTTCTTCCGACTGCTGCTGTAACTCGGCTAACTGCTGTTTGTCTTTTTGCCAGCTTTTATAAGCGGTTTTTAACTCATCCAGCAGCGGTTTGTTGTGAGCTACGATATCCAGTAGTTCACGTTGAGTCTGAGGCCGGACTAAAGACTGGTGGGCATGCTGACCATGTATATCAATACTGCGCTCGCTGACTTCGCGTAACAGGGTCAGAGGAACGGTGCGGCCGTTGATATAGCCTTTGGAACGGCCATCGCGGCTGATAGTACGACGTAGATGGCATTGACCCTCATCATCGAGTTCCTGCTCAATAAGCCAGTCACGCAGAACCAGGTTCTGGTCGAGCTGAAACTCAGCCTCGATTTCGGCTCGTTCAGCACCGTGACGGATCATATTGGAATCGGCACGGTCCCCCAACACCAAGCTTAGGGCATCAACAAGCATGGATTTACCCGCACCGGTTTCACCGGTCAGCGATGTCATGCCCTTATCAAACGCCAGCGCTAAATCTTCGACAACGGCGAGATTGCGTACGCTCAGGCTAGTCAGCATGTTAGTTTTCTACCCCATTCCAGTTTGGCACGGAGGATAGAATAATGGTCGTGATCTTCCAGATGCAAGAGGCGAATCTGACTTTGATGACGTTCAATCCGAACTGTGTCACCGGGCTGAAGAATTTGGCCTGGTCTGCCATCACAGGTCACCATGCCGGTAGTAATATTGTTCTCACTTAATGAGATTTCTATGGTGTTCGACGCAGCAACCACTAATGGACGGTTGCTTAAAGTGTGGGGACAGACGGAAGCCAGAACAATCGCATCCAGATCGACATCAACAATGGGCCCGCCAGCAGACATGGCGTAGGCAGTAGAACCGGTCGGAGTGGCGACGACCAGACCATCAGCCCGCTGGCTGTTGAGAAACTTACCGTTGATGTAGGTTTCAAACTCAATCATATGCAGGTTTTGATGGGCGTGAATGACCACATCATTCATGGCAATGCCGGGCATAACACCTTGTTGATTTTGTATGCTGGCTTGAAGTAAGAAACGGCGATCATCGCGGTAGCGGCCACAGAGGATATCCCCTAGTTGCTGTTCCAGATTCTTTAAGGTGACGTCAGCAAGAAAACCCAAACGACCAACGTTGACGCCCACTACAGGCATATCAGTACCGGCCAGAGCACGGGCTGCAGAGAGCAGGGTACCATCGCCACCGATGGCAATCGTCAGGTCACAGGCAGAAGGAAAGTCTGCCATTGGAATTACTTGCAACTCGGGTAGAAACGGCAGGGCATCGTTACAGACCACATCCAGATCACGACTGCAAAGCAACTCGTTGACACGAACGATGGCATTTTCCATCAACGTATCATCTTTGCGGACGAATAAACCGATGCGCTTAAAGGTCGAGTCTGTGGTCAAAATAGGCTTCCGTGGCTGGGGGAATAGTCATCTGATAGTAAAGCTTTTGTCATAAAATCCAAAATAGAAACATGCTCCTGCCGGTTTTCATCGAAACATTGATATTAGCAGTCGCAGAAATGGTAGAATATCTGGATTTTACTGAACTAAACCTAAACCATAGAGGAACGAAATGGCGATCGAACGTACACTTTCTATCATCAAACCTGATGCAGTTGCAAAAAACGTCATCGGTGAAATTTACTCACGTTTTGAAAAAGCTGGTCTGCAAATCGTTGCCGGCAAAATGATGCACCTGACACAAGAGCAAGCAGAAGGCTTCTACGCTGAGCATAAAGAACGTCCTTTCTTCGGCGATCTGGTCAGCTTCATGACTTCAGGTCCTGTCATGGTTCAGGTTTTGCAAGGTGACAATGCTGTACTGACTCACCGTGACCTGATGGGCGCAACTAACCCTGCTGACGCCGCAGCTGGCACCATCCGTGCTGACTTTGCTCAAAGCATTGATGAAAATGCTGTACACGGTTCTGACTCTGTTGAGAGTGCAGCACGTGAAGTGGCTTACTTCTTTGCTGATGGCGAAGTCTGCGCACGTACCCGCTAAGAGCAAACGTAAATGACTGAACGCACGAATCTTCTTGGATTAGACCTGCCCGGTCTGGAAGCGTTTTTCGTCGAACTCGACGAAAAACCTTTCCGTGCGCGTCAATTATTGCAGTGGATCCACCAATACCGCATCAGCGACTTCGCTGAGATGACTAATCTCAGTAAAGCGCTACGTGAAAAACTGCAAAATCTCGCGGAAGTTCGTCTGCCTGAAGTCATGCATGAGCATATTTCTAAAGACGGCACGCGCAAATGGATTATCAAACTGTCTTGCGGTAATGCGATTGAAACCGTGTTTATACCGGAAGATGGCAGGGGCACCTTATGTGTGTCCTCACAGGTCGGCTGTGCCTTGACCTGTACCTTCTGCTCAACGGCGCAGCAGGGCTTTAACCGTAATCTGGATGCATCCGAGATTATTGCCCAGCTGTGGATTGCCAACCAAGCCTTGGGTAAAGATCCGAAAGGTAACCGTGTCGTTACCAATGTGGTAATGATGGGCATGGGCGAGCCACTAGCAAATTACAACAACGTCATCACCGCGATGCGGCTGATGCGTGATGATCATGCTTACGGTATTTCTTGGCGTCGACTGACGCTGAGTACCTCGGGCATGGTGCCGATGATTGATAAGCTGCGTGAAGACTGCCATGTCAGTTTGGCGATTTCTCTGCATGCAGCGAATGATGAATTACGTAGTCAGATTATTCCTCTGAACGAAAAGTATCCGATTGCCGAACTGCTGGCAGCCTGTAAGCGTTACGTCGCCGGGGATCAGAAGCGTCGTCATATCACGGTTGAATATGTGATGCTCGAAGGCGTTAATGACAGCATGGATGATGCCCGTGATTTGGTCCGAATCTTAAAAGATCTGCCGACCAAGATTAATCTGATTCCGTTTAATCCGTTTCCTGGTACGCACTACACCTGTTCGTCCCGAAACCAGATTGAGCGTTTTAAGAAGTACCTGATGGATAAAGGACTAGTCGCTACCGTGCGTAAAACACGTGGTGATGATATCGTGGCAGCATGCGGACAGCTGGCCGGAGAAGTACAAGATAAATCCCGTCGTAGCGAGCGCATGGCCAAGCAGCAGGAGGTTGTGTTTCATCGATGAGTAAAAACGTGCGTAAGTGGGGAATCTTACTGTTACTGGTGTCAGTGACTGCCTGTAACAGCACGGGGGGCACTCGGCCTGAATATGTTGCCCCAGACCCAAAAGCGGCCGAAATCAATATGCGCTTGGGCATCAACTACATGCAACGCGGTGATTATGCTATCGCGCTGGAAAAGCTGCAGAAAGCACTTAAACAAAACCCGAACCTGCCCAGCGCGCATAACACTATCGGATTGCTCTACCAGCAACTGGGTAAAAATGACGAAGCAGAAGCTCATTTTCTTGAAGCCGTAGAGCGTGATCCTGACTATTCTCAGGCACAAAATAACTTCGGCGTCTTTCTCTGTGGGCAAGAGCGTTATGATGAAGCAGAAAAACGCTTTCTGAAAGCAGTAGAAAATCCGCTCTACAACACGCCTCAATTCGCTTATGAAAATGCTGGTTTATGTGCTATCCGTAAACCAGATACTGAGAAAGCCGAAGCCTACTTCCGTAAGGCCCTGCAAATTGAACCGACCCTGACAAAGTCTTTGCTGCAGATGGCTGAATTGAGCTATGAAAGCGCGAATTATCTGCAGGCACGCGCATATATTCAGCGCTACCAATCCAGTGCCAACTGGACACCACAGGCCTTGTATCTGGCGATCAAGACCGAAAATAAGCTGGACGATCAAAACGCGGTAGCCAGCTATAGCTTATTATTACGTTCACGTTTTCCGGACTCAGATGAAATGCAGCTGGTAAATCAGGGATTGCTTGACTCATGATCGAACATCAGCCAGAACCCGTGGTAGAAACACATTCTACTAATCTGGGCGAACAGCTCAGACAAGCACGTGAACACAAAAAATACAGTTTGGCAGAAGTGGCCGCACAGTTGCGGTTGACCAAAGGTATCGTCGGCTATCTGGAAAGTCAGGAATGGGACAAGCTCAACGGCCGTACCTATGCGCGTGGTTATTTTGCCAGCTACGTGAAGTTTCTTGGTTTGCCTCGTGAGGAAATGCTGGCGGTATTCGACCTTGAATACAGCGCCACAGAGCCGACATTGAATTTAAACCCGCACAGGCATAGTGTGGATGACAAGCCGTTTCCTTGGATTATGCTGCTCTGTGTTGTCATCGTGCTGGGTGCTGGCTGGTTTGCTTATCAGCAGTGGCAGTCCGCACAGCTACACCCGCAGCCAGTAGTTGTGCCTGAGCAGACTGAACAAGTCAGTAGTTTTGACGATAGTGTGGTTGAGCCATTGGCATCGAATACTGTTCCGTTGCTAGAGCAGGAAGAGCCCGAGCCCTTGGTAGTGGAAGAAGAATACGAGACGATTGATAGTCTTGGCCTTAATGAGGACGATCTCAGTGAGCTTAGTGCGGCTGAGTCAAGTACCCCCGAGGCTGTGCCAGTAGAAGCCATCACGCAAGCTGAAACGATGGAAACTGAGCCTGAGCTGCCATTGACACGCTCGACCCTGAAACTCAGTTTCAGCGGTGACTGCTGGGTTGAGGTAACCAATGCCGATGCCAAAGTACTAGTTAGCAAAGTGATGCGTGCGCAGGAATCTTTGGAACTGAGCTCCGATCAGCCATTGAAAGTGCTGCTGGGCCGTGCGGAAGCAGCGAAAGTGATCTTCAATAACGAACCAGTCGATCTATCACCCTACACGCAGGGCAATGTGGCCAGACTGACTTTAGGGGTAGAGTCTTGATGGAAACGGCAAGCTATATCAAACGTCGTCAGTCCCGCCAGATCATGGTCGGCAATGTGCCCGTCGGCGGTGATGCACCAGTCGCAGTGCAGAGCATGACCAATACCTTGACGACGGATGTGGAAGCCACGGTAAAGCAAATTCAGTCTTTGCAGAAAGTAGGGGCCGATCTCGTCCGTGTGTCGGTACCAACGATGGATGCAGCCGAGGCGTTTGGTCAGATTCGCAAGCAGGTGGATATCCCGCTGATAGCAGATATTCATTTTGACTACAAAATTGCCCTGCGCGTCGCCGAACTCGGTGTTGACTGCCTGCGGATTAACCCAGGGAATATCGGTCGAGAAGATCGGGTGCGCGCCGTGGTTGATAAAGCCCGTGATTTTGGTATTCCAATCCGGATCGGGGTCAATGCGGGGTCACTGGAAAAAGAGTTACAGAAAAAATACGGCGAACCGACACCGGATGCTTTAGTAGAGTCGGCGCTGCGTCATATTGATATTCTGGACCGTCTTAACTTCCCTGACTTTAAGGTCAGCTTAAAGGCATCGGACGTGTTTATGACGGTACATGCTTATCGTAAGCTGGCTGATCAGATTGAGCAGCCGCTGCATCTTGGCATTACCGAAGCCGGTGGTCTGCGTAGTGGCGCGGTGAAATCCTCTATCGGTCTCGGCATGCTACTGGCCGAAGGTATTGGTGACACGATACGTGTGTCGCTGGCCGCGGACCCGGTGGAAGAAATCAAAGTCGGTTTCGATATTCTCAAAAGCCTACGAATTCGTAATAAAGGCATCAACCTGATTGCCTGTCCATCCTGCTCACGTCAGCAGTTTGATGTGATTTCCACAGTGAATGCGCTGGAAGCACGGCTTGAAGACATCATCGAACCGATGGATGTCGCCGTCATTGGCTGTGTGGTCAATGGCCCGGGCGAGGCCAAAGAAGCGGCTATTGGCCTGACTGGTGGTACGCCGAATCTGCTCTATGTCGATGGCAAGCCCAACCATAAGGTTGAAAATGATGCATTGGTCGACGAGCTTGAAAAACAAATTCGTCAGCGCATAGCCTTGCGCCAACAACAAACAGAAATAGATAAAGTTATTCCTATAAAGGACATCAGTTAAACGTGGCAGACACAATCCGTTCTATTCGGGGTATGAACGATTTACTCCCCGATGTGACGCCGTATTGGCAAGCGGTCGAGGCAACACTGAAAAGTGTGCTCAATGGTTACGGCTATCAGGAAATCCGCTTTCCTATCGTAGAAAAAACCGAGTTATTCAAGCGCTCTATCGGAGAAGTCACCGATATCGTTGAAAAAGAAATGTACACCTTCGAGGATCGTAATGGCGACAGCCTGACATTGCGTCCTGAAGGTACCGCTGGCTGCGTCCGTGCAGCGATGGAAAATGGTCTGCTTAATCAGACTCAGCGCCTGTGGTATATGGGGCCGATGTTTCGCCATGAACGTCCTCAGAAAGGGCGTTACCGCCAATTCCATCAAGTTGGTGTCGAGGCCTACGGATTTGATGGTCCGGATATCGATGCCGAAATGATCCTGATGACAGCGCGGCTGTGGAAACAGCTTGGACTGATCGGGGTTACGTTACAGTTAAACTCTTTGGGTTCAACGGAAGCTCGTTTGGCTTATCGTGATGAGCTGGTTAAGTACTTCGAAGCAAATCAGGAGCAACTGGACGAGGACAGCCAACGTCGTTTGCACAGTAATCCTTTGCGTATTCTGGACAGTAAAAATCCGGATATGCAGGCCTTGAATGAAGCCGCACCGAAGCTGATTGATCATCTTGATGATGAGTCTAGAGCTGACTTTGAAGCTTTGTGTCGAACCCTGGATAACGCGGGTATTGAGTACGAAATTAATCCGCGCCTGGTACGTGGTCTTGATTACTACGGTAAAACGGTATTCGAGTGGGTCACTGATCAATTGGGCTCACAGGGCACCGTCTGCGCTGGTGGTCGTTATGATGGCCTGGTCGCGCAACTGGGCGGCAAAGGGGCTACGGCGATCGGTTTTGCGATAGGCATTGAACGCCTAATTGCTTTACTGGAAGCAACGAGCGCACTGCCTGAAATTCCTCAAATGGATGCCTATTTAGTTGCAGTAGGTGAGGCAGCAGCAGATAAAGCACCGATTTTGGCAGAGTCACTTCGTGATCAGTTGCCAGGCTTTAAGTTGATTAGCCATTGTGGTGGTGGTAGTTTTAAGAGCCAATTCAAACGGGCCGATCGTAGCGGAGCACGCTGGACGTTGATCTTGGGCGAAGAAGAAATTAACAACGAGACCGTTGGTGTAAAAACCATGGCGACGGGTGAACAGGAAACCGTCAACTGGTGCGACTTGGCAGCGTACCTCAGTCAATAATTATAAATAATTAAGAAACAGTAGAACTATGACACCTTTGAACATACCTGAATGGCAATCTCTGGTCCGCCACTATGAGGACCTGAAATATGTCTCCATGCGTGAGCAATTTGCCCTGGACTCTGGTCGTTTCGAACACTTTAGCATCAACAGCGGTGAGTTGTTACTGGACTATTCTAAAAACCGGGTAACCCAGGAAACAATGGATAAACTGGTTCGGTTGGCTGAGGCGGTTGAGCTTCAGGACTGGATTGAGAAAATGTTCAAAGGCGACACCATTAATCACACCGAAGGTCGCTCGGTGCTGCATACTGCATTACGCAATCGCAGCAACAAACCGGTGATGGTAGATGGCAAAGACGTCATGCCTGAAGTGAACGCCGTGCTGGATAAAATGCGTCGTTTTTCCGAGCAGGTGCACAACGGTAGCTGGCTGGGCTATAGCGGCAAGAAGATGACCGATATTGTCAATATCGGTATCGGCGGTTCTGATCTGGGACCAGCGATGATCTGTGATGCTTTGGAGCCATATGGTATCGAAGGCATGAATGTGCATTTTGTCTCTAATGTGGACGGTACTGATTTAAGTACGACATTGGAGAAGCTAAACCCTGAAACCACGTTGTTTGTGGTGGCATCAAAGACGTTTACGACACAGGAAACCATTACTAATGCCCGGTCGGCACGAGCATGGTTCCTGAAATCTGCCAGCCAGGCTGACGTAGCCAAGCACTTTGTGGCAGTCTCGACCAATGCTCAGGAAGTTGCCAAATTCGGTATTGATACCGACAATATGTTTGAAATCTGGGACTGGGTCGGCGGTCGTTATTCACTGTGGAGTGCAATTGGTCTGCCGATTGTATTGTATGTCGGCATGGATAACTTTGAGCGCCTGCTGGCCGGTGGTCATGAGATGGATAATCACTTCCGTACCCAGCCTCTGGCGAAAAACATTCCGGTTATCATGGGTATGTTGGGCATTTGGTATGTGAATTTCTTCAATTCACAAACCCATGCCATTGTGCCGTATGACCACTCATTGGCGCGTTTCCCTAGCCATATGCAACAGCTGGATATGGAAAGTAACGGTAAATTTATTAACCGTGAAGGCGCCCGAATCAACTACAAGACTGGCCCTGTTATCTGGGGTACTCCAGGCACCAATGGTCAGCATGCTTACTTCCAGCTGATTCATCAGGGGACGCAACTGATTCCGGTCGACTTTGTGTTGCCGGTGAACAGCCATTACCCTGAGTGTGACCACCAGTCGATTCTATTGGCCAACGGTCTGGCCCAGGCAGAAGCCCTGATGAAAGGCAAAACAGCAGAAGAAGTCCGTGCTGAACTCGTGAAAGAAGGTTATGAAGGCAAAGAGCTGGAAGCCTTATTGCCGCATAAAGTGTTCCCGGGTAACCGTCCAAGTAACGTGTTGTTGTTCCCGAAACTGACGCCGGAAATGCTGGGCCAATTGGTTGCCCTGTACGAGCATAAAGTCTTCGTACAAGGCGTGGTCTGGAATATCAATTCCTTTGATCAGTGGGGTGTGGAACTCGGCAAGCAACTGGCTAAAGCCATTTTGCCGGATCTGCAGGATAGTGCTGAAATTTCAGTCCATGACAGCTCCACAACCAGCCTGATTAAGCTTATTCGCGAACTGCGTAACTAATCTTTACTATCGTCCGCCCGGCGGTGAAACGCCGGGTAGGGCGGTGAGAAAATCTCGTTCTGATCCAGCTCTCTGACCAGTTTTTTATCTTTGTCAGGGTAGGGAAGGTGATGTAGAAAATGCCGCATAGCATGTAACCTCGCGGCGCGTTTATCATCCGTTTTTATTACCGTCCACGGTGAATGCTTGCTGTGGGTATTCGCAAACATCCTATCTCGTGCTTCACTGTACTGTTCCCACTTCTCTTGTGCCGCGATATCAATCGGGCTTAGCTTCCAGTTTTTTAGCGGATTTTTGCGGCGCGCTTCAAAGCGGGCGTGCTGTTCTTTACGGCTGATAGCAAACCAGTATTTAAATAGGAAAATACCGTCGTCAATGAGCAGGCGCTCCATTTCTGGTACTTGATGTAAGAATCGGTCGATTTTATCGTCACTGGTAAAGCCCATTACCTTTTCAACACCGGCACGGTTATACCAACTGCGATCGAAGAAAACGATTTCACCAGCGGCTGGCAATTGCACCATATAGCGTTGGAAATACCATTGCCCAAGCTCGGTATCACTGGGCTTGGGTAAAGCGACGATGCGGGCACCACGCGGGTTTAAATGCTCGGTAAAGCGCTTGATGGCACCACCTTTACCAGCGGCATCACGTCCTTCAAACAGGATAGCGATGCGTTGGCCGGTGTCTTTAGCCCAATGCTGTACTTTGAGCAGTTCGAGTTGTAACAACTCCTTTTGTTGTTCGTAATAGCTGCGTGAAATCCGTTTTCTTTTCGCCATGCTAATGTTTCTTTTTAAGTATCAAACCCGATAATGGTGGCAGATTGAGTACGATAGAGTGTGGCCGATCCGAGCTGGCCAGTTCTTCACTCTGTATAACTGGTTCGTTATGGTAATTGCTGCCTGCGTAGTATTCTGAATCAGAATTGATGACAATTTCATAACAGCCTGCTTCTGGCACCCCAACGCGGTAGTTTTTGCGTGGTATTGGGGTGAAGTTAAAGATACCGACGACGAAGCTGTTCTGATCTTTGCGCAGGTAACTCAACACCGAATGCTCGCGGTCATTACAGTCAATCCATTCGAAGCCATGCGGGTCAAAATCATGAGCATGCAGGGCCGGCGTGTCTTTGTAGAGACGGTTCAGATCGCCGACCAGTTTTTGTACGCCGTGGTGCCCCGAATAGTCGAGCACATACCAGTCCAGCATCGTTTCACAGTTCCATTCACTGCCTTGGCCGAATTCCGACCCCATAAACAGCAGCTTTTTACCGGGATAGCTGTACATGAAGGTGTAGAGCAAGCGTAGGTTGGCGAAGCGCTGCCATTCATCGCCCGGCATTTTGTAGAGCATTGAGCGTTTGCCGTGTACTACTTCATCGTGTGAGAACGGCAGTACAAAGTTTTCAGTAAAGGCATAGAGCAGGCCGAAGGTCAGCGCATCGTGATGATAGCGACGGTGAATTGGGTCCATCTGCATGTATTCAAGAATGTCATGCATCCAGCCCATATTCCATTTCATTGAGAAGCCAAGACCGCCCAGATGTGATGGCCGAGAAATCATCGGGTAGGAAGTGGATTCTTCAGCAGCAATAATGCAACCGGGATGTTCTTTATGCAGTACGGTGTTTACATGGCGGAGGAAGTCGATGACTTCCAGGTTTTCACGGCCACCATACTGATTGGGTAGCCACTGGCCCTCTTCACGTGAATAGTCGAGGTAGAGCATGGAGGCCACCGCATCGACTCGCAGACCATCGATATGGAATTCCTCAAGCCAGTAAAAGGCACTGGAGAGCAAAAAGTTGAATACCTCGTTTCGCCCGTAATTAAAGATTAGCGTCCCCCAGTCCTGATGTTCACCACGGCGTGGATCGGCATGTTCATAGAGCGGTGTGCCGTCAAAGCGTGCCAGACCGTGAGCATCTTTGGGGAAATGGCCTGGTACCCAGTCAAGCAGTACACCAATATTGTTCTGGTGGCAGCAGTCGACAAAATAACGGAACTCGTCGGGACTGCCGAAACGGCTGGTTGGTGCAAAGTAGCCGGTGGTCTGATAGCCCCACGAGATATCCAGTGGATGTTCAGTGATCGGCAGTAATTCGATGTGAGTGAAGCCCAGTTCACTGACGTAAGGAACCAACTCGTCAGCCAGTTCACGGTAGCTGTAGAAGCTGCCATCCGGATGACGTTTCCAAGAGCCAGCGTGCACTTCATAGACCGAGTGCGGCTCATGCAGCCAGTTCGAATGTTCGCGGGCATCCATCCAGTCTTCATCCTGCCAGCGATGACGACTGGGTTTGGCGATGACAGAGGCGGTGCCAGGTCGTAATTCAGATTGCTGGCCATAAGGGTCCATTTTCAGGTGCAGGCCACCATCTTCACGACTACGGATTTCGAATTTGTATAACTCACCGGGTTCAAGCTCGGGAATAAAGAGTTCCCAGACGCCGGTATCGCCACGGCTGCGCATCGGGTGACGACGACCGTCCCACTGATTGAAGTTACCGACCACACTGACGCGCTCGGCGTTAGGTGCCCAAGTGGCAAACAAGGTACCTTTGATGCCTTCCACTTCGCATACGTGAGCGCCAAGAATGTTATACGCGTGCCAGTGTTTACCTTCCGAAAATAGGTGCAGATCGTACTCGGATAACTGCGGCATGATGCTGTAAGGATCGTGAAAGGCAACTTCCTCACCATCATGGCGTTGACGATGAATTTTATAAGGCCACTGGATGGCTTTGGCATCACCTTGCCAGATGAAGAAATCAGTACCTTCAATCCGACTCATCGGCAGCTTGCCGGCAATGCTGGCTTCTAGAGTATCGGGTAAAAAAGCACGGACGATGGCTTCATCGCCTTGTTGGTGTAAGCCCAGTATGCTGAACGGGTCATGATGGCGCGCCTCAATGATTTTTATGATGTCTGCATTCAAATTCTTGTCAAAAATCATCGCCATAATATTCCGTAGTAATTTTTAATTGCTGACTGTAACTCGCTTGTGGCAGGCTAACAGTATTACACCACAATTCATAGGGCTTTGAGCGGAGAATTTAGTATGAGTGAAAAGAACAGTACACGGTTTGTCAGTCGTCTGACACGGGACACCTTGGCATTGATTTTAGCCGGTGGCCGTGGTTCGAGACTGAAACAGTTGACTGACTGGCGAGCCAAACCTGCTGTTCCATTCGGCGGTAAGTTTCGTATTATCGATTTCCCCCTTTCCAACTGTGTAAACTCGGGAATTCGTCGCGTGGGGGTACTCACTCAGTATAAGTCTCACTCTCTGATTCGTCATATCCAACAAGGCTGGGGGTTTATGCGGGGCGCATTGGGTGAGTTTGTCGAGCTGTTACCGGCATCTCAACGTAACGAAAAGGGCTGGTATGAAGGTACCGCCGATGCGGTGTATCAGAATATCGATATCTTGCGTAATCATAGCCCTGAATATGTGCTGATTCTGGCTGGTGACCACATCTATAAAATGGACTACGGTGATATGCTGGCAGAGCATGTTGCCCAAAATGCCGATATGACGATCGGTTGTATCGAAGTACCGATTGACGAAGCCAAGGCGTTGGGCGTAATGTCAGTAGACGTCAATCGCCGAATTGTGGCATTTGATGAAAAGCCTGAAAACCCGACACCGATGCCGGGACGTGAAGATGTGGCTCTGGCCTCTATGGGGATCTACGTATTCAACGCAGCCTTCCTCTATGAACAGTTGATTAAGGATGCTGACACGCGAGGCTCTTCTCATGACTTTGGGCATGACATCATTCCTAACCTGATTAAAAATTACAAAGTCGTAGCCTTCCCATACAAAGATGTACAAGGTAACGATCCTGGCTACTGGCGTGATGTCGGTACTATCGATGCATTCTGGTCGGCAAACCTAGAGCTTATCGGTGTGACGCCAGAGCTCAATCTTTATGATGATGAATGGCCAATCTGGACACATCAGGCACAGCAGCCACCGGCCAAATTCGTATTTGACGACGATGACCGTCGTGGTATGGCAGTGGATTCAATGGTTTCAGGCGGCTGTATTATTTCAGGTTCAACCGTCCGTCATTCAGTCTTGTTTTCCAATGTCGAAGTGCACAGCTACTCACTCATCGAAGACAGCGTGGTGCTGCCGGATGTGACGATCAGTCGTCACTGCCGTCTGAAAAACGTGGTTATCGACAAGGGCTGTGTGATTCCGGAAGGCACTGTTATAGGTGAAGACCCAGAACAGGATGCCAAACGTTATTACGTGTCACCAAAAGGCGTGGTATTGGTGACGCCAGAAATGTTGGGACAAAATTACCGATATGTCAGATAAACTCAAGGTTGTTCTGTGCTGGCACATGCACCAGCCACAATACAGCGAACCCATGGGCGGCATGTATCAGCTGCCCTGGACCTACCTACATGCCATCAAGGACTATGTAGATATGGCCTGGCATCTGGAGAATGTGCCGGGTGCCAAGGCCGTGGTCAATTTCGCCCCTACCTTGTTAGAACAGCTGGATGATTACGATCAGCAGCTAAAAGGCCGCTTTAAGGGCACTGGGCGTTTAAAAGACCCGTTGCTCATTGCGCTGGACTCACCGGTTCAACCCCTTCACGCAGAAGAGCGGAAAACCCTCATTAATGCGTGTCTGCGAGCCAATGATGAAAAGCTGATTCAGCCTTTTCCGCATTTTTCCCGTCTGGCAGAAATGGCACGTTGGGCGCTTGATGAACCAGAGCGGCTTAATTATCTCAACGATCAGTTCATGATTGACCTGCTGGTTTGGTATCATCTGGTATGGATGGCTGAATCAGTCAGACGCAGTGATGTTCGTATCCAGGCCCTGATGAAAAAAGGTCGTTTGTTCACCTTCCATGATCGCCGCCAGTTAATGATGGTCATTGGTGAGTTGCTAAGTGATTTAATACCTCGCTATCGCAGGCTCGCCGAGACGGGGCGGGTCGAATTATCCGTTACGCCTTATGCTCATCCGATAGTGCCTTTGCTGTTAGACATCAATTCCACGTTGGAAGCGATGCCGGATGCTGAGCTACCCGTTATTACTCATTATCCTGGGGGCTTGGAGAGAGCACATTGGCATATGGAAGAAGGGCTGCGGGTCTTTGAGTCATTCTTCGGTTTCAGGCCAAAAGGGTGCTGGCCATCAGAAGGGGCGGTGTCGACAGAAACGCTGAAAGTCATCTCTCAGCATGGCTTTGAGTGGGCTGCGACCGGTGAAAATGTTCTGCGCAACAGCTTGCATGCTTCCGGCATAGCCAGTGCCAGTATTCACAAACCCTATAAATTGCCTGGAGCCAGTCCTGCCTGCTTTTTCAGGGATGATGGCTTGTCAGATATGATCGGCTTTACCTACACCAAGTGGGGGGCCGATGATGCGGTCAATGACTTCATTCATCATCTATTGAATATTAAGAAAAACACGGATTCAGATCAGGACCGCGTGGTTTCCGTTATTCTGGATGGTGAAAATGCTTGGGAATATTATTCCTACAACGGCTATTACTTCCTGCAAAGCTTGTATCGTCGGCTAACGGAACATCCTGATATCGAATTGACGACCTTTAAAGATGCATTACGCTCAGGCGTTCAGCCAGCGAAGTTACCAAAGATGGTCGGTGGTAGTTGGGTTTATGGTACGTACTCAACCTGGATTGGCGATCCGGACAAAAATCGTGGCTGGGATTTACTGAGCGAGGCAAAAAAGGTCTACGATAAAGCTATAGCCACAGAATCGTTTGATGATGACACGCTGCAAGCGTTGGAGCGTCAGCTAGCGATTTGTGAAGGCTCTGACTGGTTCTGGTGGTTTGGTGACTATAACTCGGCCGACAGTGTCAGTGATTTCGAGCGTTTATATCGACTGCATTTATCTAATTTGTACCAAATGCTGGGTGAAGAAGTCCCGCAAGTCTTATCGGAAGTGATCTCGCACGGTGGAGGAACCATGGAACAGGCCGGCACAATGCGCCGCGGTAGTTAATGCAACACGCACATATCTTTGATCAACGCCGCAGCGGCGTATTACTGCATATCACGAGCCTTCCCTCAGGCAATCTGGGGCAGGACGCTTATCGTTTTGTAGACTTTTTGCAGTCTGCCGGTGTTAGCGTCTGGCAAATGCTGCCCCTAGGGCCTACACATGATGATCGTTCTCCCTATCAGTGCTTATCGGCACACGCAGGTAACAGTCGGCTAATTTCCCGAACCATGCTGAGAGCCCAACCATGGGCTGATGCCACTAAGCTGAAAGACCCGAAAATGTCTAGGCTGATGGCGCATGCTTATCGTCAGTTCGAGTCCTCGGCTGATGAGGGGGAAAAACAGGCTTTTTCTAGCTTCTGTGAGCAGCATAGATATTGGCTGGATGATTATGTTTTGTTCCGTGAGTTGCGCCATTTAAATCAAGCGAGAGCATGGTTTGACTGGCCCGCTGAGTTGCGAGATCGCGAAGAAACGGCCTTAGATAAAGTCCGAGCTGAGCGGCGTGATGCATTAACGATTCGTCGGTTTGAGCAGTTTATGTTTTTCCGACAATGGCATCAGCTACGTGACTATGCCAATGAACGTGGTGTAAAGCTGTTTGGTGATATGCCGATCTTTGTCGCGCATGATAGTGCTGATGTGTGGGCTGAACCGAGCTTGTTCACCTTGGATGAGTATGGACAGCCGACTCGCGTAGCCGGTGTGCCGCCGGACTATTTTTCAGAAACCGGTCAGCGTTGGGGCAATCCCTTATATAACTGGCCCAATCATAGTGCTCAGAACTTTGACTGGTGGCGTCGTCGATTGCAGACGCAACTGGAATGCTTTGATTTAATCCGTATTGATCATTTTCGTGGTTTTGAGGCGTGCTGGGAAATTCCTGCAAGTTGTGAAACAGCTATAGATGGCCAGTGGGTAAAAGCGCCAGGTGAGCAATTATTTGATGCCATGCTGGATGCCTTTGGTGAATTGCCATTAGTCGCTGAAGACTTAGGCATTATTACTGATGAAGTGACGGCACTTCGTGAAAAGTATGGCATGCCTGGTATGAAGATTTTACAGTTCGCCTTCGGGGGGGACGCCACTAACCCATACCTACCTCATCAGCAATGTGAAGATAGCGTGACCTACACCGGTACCCACGATAACAACACGACGCTGGGCTGGTATGACAGCTTAGAACCCCATGTAAAAGCCCATTTGCATGCCTATCTTGGCGAGACCAAAGAAGCGATGCCATGGTTATTAATTCGCACGGCATTAAGTTCAGTATCGGAACTGGCAGTAGTGCCGATGCAAGACTTGCTGTCATTGGATGCGACACACCGCATGAACGTCCCAGGTACGGTGGAAGACAACTGGCGTTGGCAGTTTGAGTGGGATATGGTCCCTGAGGGAATTACTGCTAAACTGAAAGCTCTTAACGAATTATACGGACGACTCTAATGGAACCGAATCCCGACCATTTACGTTATGCGCCAACTCATGAGTGGATTAGTGAGGAAGATGAAGATGAAATGACGGTCGGCATCACTGATCATGCCCAGGATCAGCTTGGCGATATCGTATTCGTATCCTTGCCCACGCCAGGCACGCATTTTCAGGCAGGTGATGCCTGCATGTTTGTTGAGTCAGTGAAGTCGGCTTCGGATATCCATATGCCGGTCAGTGGAACGATACTGGCAGTAAATCAGGAGTTGGAAGAAAGTCCGGAGTTAATTAATCAGGATGCGTTCGGTGATGGTTGGTTATTCAAGCTTCGCGCGGATGACGATGCAAGCACGGAGCATCTTCTGGACAGTTTTGGTTACGATGCAGCGCTGGATGAATAAAGCGCACCCAGAATAGTCTCTTTACGCGCACCGGTGACAACAGGCAAGTTGCCAGGCTGGTGATTCACCGTTTGTTTCGCCAACCAGGCAAAAGCACAAGCTTCTACCCAGTCTGGAGCTAGTCCCAGAGCTGCGGTTGTATCAATTCGCATTGCCGGTAAGGCATCTTTTAGAGCCTGCATCAATACGGCATTATGTGCTCCACC
>JASBUF010000094.1 GCA_030148085.1 Methylophaga sp.
ACCTGATCCCATCCCGAACTCAGAAGTGAAACGACTCAGCGCCGATGATAGTGTGGGAGGTCCCATGTGAAAGTAGGTCACTGCCAGGCTTTATATACGAAAAAACCCGTCTCAATCGAGACGGGTTTTTTTTTGCCTTTAGGCTAGGCTATTTTGTTAATGGGTGTTAGTGATGCCAGCCACTAACTTGCTACTAATAATCACGATTTTGTCGTGCATTGAGTTGATCCCCAAGAATATGCTAAAAAATTGTGTGAAATACTAGACGCACCGATCTTGAGCTGTTATGCTTGCCAACAGTTTTTTCGAAAACTCCCCCCAGTAAAGATAGTCCGGCGCCCATACAGTGGCGTTTTCAAGGTTGTTCTATATCAAAAATCCCAATCCAGGTAATACATGAATCTGACAGAGCTGAAAAAGCAGTCCGCTGCTGAATTGATGGATCTCGCCCTTTCAATGAATCTTGAGGGCTTAGCAAGAAACCGAAAACAAGAATTAATCTTCGCGATTGTAAAAGCTCAGTCGAAGCAGGGTGAGGATGTCTACACAACCGGGGTGTTAGAGTTATTACCCGATGGCTTTGGTTTCCTGCGTTCACCTGAAGACTCTTATGTTGCTGGTCCAGACGATGTGTATGTTTCACCTAGCCAGATTCGTCGTTTCCATCTGCGTACTGGTGACACCATCAAAGGTAAGGTTCGCCCACCTAAAGACAGCGAACGCTATTTCGCTCTGGTAAAAGTTGAAGAAATAAACTTCGAGAAACCTGAACAATCGAAGAACAAAGTTCCATTCGAAAATCTCACGCCATTATTTGCCAATGAGCGCTACACGTTAGAACGTGGTAATGGCAGTACCGAAGATTTAACCCCACGTATCATTGACCTTGCAGCACCGATTGGTAAAGGTCAGCGTGGTTTGATTGTGGCACCACCTAAATCAGGTAAGACGATGATTTTGCAGGCGGTTGCTCAGTCAATTACAACCAATTACCCTGATAGTGACCTGATTGTTCTCCTCATCGATGAACGTCCGGAAGAGGTGACTGAAATGGCCCGCTCTGTTCGTGGTGAAGTTGTGTCTAGTACCTTTGATGAACCTGCTTCACGTCATGTACAAGTGGCTGAAATGGTCATTGAGAAAGCCAAGCGTCTGGTTGAACATAAACATGACGTGGTTATTCTGCTTGACTCTATTACCCGTCTGGCACGTGCCTACAATACTGTCGCACCGTCTTCTGGTAAGGTTCTGACCGGTGGTGTTGATGCTAATGCACTGCAACGTCCAAAGCGTTTCTTCGGTGCTGCGCGTAACGTTGAAGAGGGCGGTAGCTTAACTATCATTGCTACAGCTCTGATTGAGACGGGTTCGCGTATGGACGAGGTTATCTTTGAAGAGTTTAAAGGTACCGGTAATATGGAAGTTCTGCTGGAACGTAAACTTGCTGATCGTCGTATTTACCCAGCAATTAACGTTACTCGTTCAGGTACTCGTCGTGAAGAACTGCTAACTTCAGAAGAGGATCTGCAGAAACTGTGGATCCTGCGTAAGTTGATTTCGCAGATGGAACCAGTCGAAGCCATGGAATTCATGATGGATCGCCTGAAGTCGACGAAGACTAATGCCGAATTCTTCGACATGATGAAGCAGGGCTAAGATACACTGGCTACACAATCTACATTGCCACCGGCCATCTTTATTATGGGGCCGACGGCAGCGGGAAAAACCGATCTTGCTTTAGAATTGGCCAAGCGCCATCCGGTCGAGATCATTAGTGTCGATTCTGCCTTGGTTTATCGGGGTATGGATATCGGTACAGCAAAACCGTCAGCGGCCACGCTGGCGGCGTTCCCTCATCATCTTGTTGATATTCTGGATCCGACAGAACCGTATTCTGCTGGCAGCTTTAGAGATGATGCTTTGGCGTTGATGGCTGATATCACCAAGCGAGGTAAGATTCCTCTCCTGGTTGGGGGGACGATGCTGTACTTTAGAGCCTTGCAGCATGGGATGGCTGAGCTGCCTTCTGCTGATACCGACATTCGTGCTAAGTTGGATGCCGAAGTTGCTGAGCATGGCTTAACTCATCTTCATCAACGTTTAAAAGAAGTAGACCCTGTCTCAGCAAAGCGTATTCATCAAAACGATCCACAGCGCTTACAACGCGCTCTAGAGGTCTATGAAATAACTGGAAAATCATTGACGGAACTTACCGCAGAACAGAGCTATAGTCTGCCTTATACGGTAACGAAGATAATCATCGCACCGTTTGACCGTGCTGTACTTCATAAGCGGATTGAATCGCGCTACCGGACAATGGTCGCAGAAGGTTTTGTCGATGAAGTCAAAGCCTTATTTAATAGGGACGACTGTCATCCCCTGCTACCGTCAATACGAGCCGTTGGCTACCGCCAAGCGTGGTCATATTTGGCTGGTGAGTACGATGAAGAGACGTTTATTTACAAAGCCATAGTGGCGACAAGGCAAATGGCAAAACGGCAGATAACATGGTTGCGCGCACAGGATGATGGTGTTTGGTTTGATAGTGGTGAGGACCTACCTATCGTAGCCGTGAACCAATATCTGACCGAGCAAGTCACACAATTAAACAATAATGCTTGACGATTTTGCTAGGGCTTTTAGAATGAATAATTGGCAGGCACTTTTGCACAATAATAACAATATTTGGAGCTGATAATGGCCAAGGCGCAGACTCTGCAAGACCCGTTTCTGAATGCATTACGTCGTGAAAATATTCCGGTTTCTATTTACCTGGTTAACGGCATTAAATTACAAGGTCAGATTGACTCATTTGACCAATTTGTCATTTTGTTGAAAAACTCTGTTAATCAAATGGTGTATAAACACGCAATTTCCACTATCGTTCCTGCGCGTAATGTGAATTTTAACCAGGAAGAATAGGAGCGTATTGATTGTTTGATCGTCCTGATAGTAAAGCGGCTTTTGACGATAAATCGAACAAAGAAGCAGTTGTACTCGTTCACTTAAATTTCAATGATTCCAACTACGATGAGTCCTTGCATGAATTCAAGGAACTTGTTGGCGGTACCGGCGCAAACATCGCAGCCATAATCCAGGGTAAAAGACACCGGCCTGATGCCAAGTATTTTGCGGGGAGCGGCAAGGTAGATGAAGTTGCTGAACAGGTGTTGGCCGCAAACGCGGCTCTGGTCATTTTTAACCATGAACTATCTCCGAGTCAGGAACGCAACCTTGAGCAGCGTCTGAAATGTCGTGTGCTCGGTCGTACCGGCCTGATTCTGGATATCTTCGCGCGTCGTGCTCGGTCTCACGAGGGTAAGTTGCAGGTTGAGTTAGCGCAGTTGCAACATTTGTCAACGCGACTGGTTCGTGGCTGGACTCACTTGGAACGGCAGAAAGGTGGTATCGGTCTGCGTGGCCCGGGTGAAACCCAGTTAGAAACGGATCGTCGCTTATTGGCACAACGGATTAAGTCATTGAAAAAACGCTTGGATAAGGTTCGCTCTCAGCGTGATCAAGGCCGACGTTCTCGTCAACGTGGTGGCGTGCCGGTTGTGTCTTTGGTGGGGTATACCAATATGGGCAAGTCGACCTTGTTCAACAAGGTCACATCTGCCGAAGTCTATGCCGATGATCGTCTGTTTGCGACCTTGGATCCGACCTTACGCCGAGTGAAACTACACGACACGGACATGCTGGTTTTGGCTGACACCGTCGGCTTTATTCGTGAACTTCCACATGATCTGGTTGAGTCTTTCAGCTCGACGCTGGAAGAAACCCGTGATGCGGCTTTACTTCTTCATGTAGTGGATTGTGCCGCCAGTGATCGCGATGATCTGATTCATCATGTTAATGAGGTGCTGGCACAGATCGAGGCCGACGAAGTCCCGCAGCTGATTGTCTACAACAAAATCGATAAGTTGGAAGATATGGCGCCGAGGCTTGAGCGCAATGCTGACGGTCAGATTGAAAGAATCTGGTTATCTGCACAAACTGGTGAAGGGCTGGATTTGCTGCGACAGGCGCTACAGGAATATTTTCCACACGAAGAGCAGTCAGAATATCTGAATTAAACGGAGTGGTTTTGGTTGCGAATACCGCCCATCTCCGTAAAATAGTCGTTTTTAAAGCGAAATCTCTATTTCACACTTTGGAGAGCTACATGGCTTGGAATGAACCCGGAAACGGTGGTAAAGATCCGTGGGGTAACCGTGGCAATGATGGGCCACCGGATTTGGACGAGGTAGTCCGTAATATGCAACAGAAACTGGGCGGACTTTTTGGCGGAAAAGGCGGCACAGGTGGTGGCAATAGCTCCAGCCAAGGCTCTTTTGGTCTCGGCCTTATCGCCCTTATTGCGCTGATTGTTTGGTTACTGTCAGGCATTTATATCGTAGAGGCACCTGAACGTGGTGTTGTTCTGCGTTTTGGCCAGTTTTCGACCAGTACAATGCCTGGCCCCCACTGGCATTGGCCGTACCCGATTGAGAAAGTCGAAATCGTTAATGTCGAAGAAATCCGTAACGTTGAAGTCGGTTATCGTTCAACTGGTGTTGCCGGCACTAACTCTATCCCTTCTGAATCTCTGATGCTGACGAAAGATGAAAACATCATCGATTTGAAAATCGCAGTTCAATACCGTGTTCAGGATGCTGGGAAGTATCTATTTAATGTTCGTAATCCCGATGTTGTTCTGCGTCAGATGATGGAAAGCGCCGTCCGTGAAACGGTGGGTCGCTCTAAGATGGATTTCGTCCTGACCGAAGGTCGCAGTGCTATTGCTAATAGTACGGAAGAGTTACTGCAGTCAATGCTTGATGCACATGATGCTGGTCTGGTTGTGACTAGTGTGAATATGCAGGACGTGCAGCCACCTGAGCAGGTTCAGGCTGCCTTTGCCGATGTGGTCAAAGCGCGTGAAGACGAGGTACGTCAGGTCAATCAGGCCGAAGCCTATTCAAATGACATTCTACCAAGAGCTCGTGGTCAGGCTTTTCGTATTGTTCAGGAAGCCGAAGCATACAAAAGCCAAACTGTTGCCAAGGCTGAAGGTGACGCGAGCCGCTTTACTCAGGTCGTGAGTGAATATAATAAGGCACCGGCAATTACCACAGAACGTTTGTATCTGGATGCCATGGAGTCCGTCTATTCTCGTAGCCAGAAAGTCATGGTTGACGTCGAAAATGGTGGGAGCAATGTTCTCTACCTACCGCTTGACAGACTTCGTAGTCAAAGTGGAAATCCAGCACGTGTGAATATTGATGATTTTAGTTACCCTGAATCAACTGGTAGTAGCTCAAGTACAAACAGCACATCACGTGATGACGTTCGAAGCAGAGGAGGTCGCTAAATGAGTTCACGAATGACGCTGATCCTGGTACTGGCCATCTTAGGCCTGGTGACCTTGAGTTCGTCCCTGTTTGTGGTTGATGAGCGCCAAAAAGCAGTTCTGTTGCGTTTAGGTCAGATCGAAAAGGCTGACTTTGAACCGGGTATTCATTTCAAAACTCCGTTCGTCACAAACGTGCGTAAATTCGAAGCGCGTGAAATGGCGATGGATGCACAGCCTGCCCGTTACCTGACAGGCGAAAAGAAAAACGTGATTGTTGACTCATTCATCGTTTGGCGTATTGATGATGTCGCGACCTATTACACTTCGATGGGCGGTGATGAGGGGCGTGCTGCACTGCGCTTGTCACAGATCATCAAAGACGGTCTGCGTGCCGAATTTGGTCGTCGCACTATTCAGGAAGTGGTTTCAGGTGACCGTGTCAGCATGGTTAAAGATATCCTGAAAGAAGCCAATCGTATTGCCGCTGGTTTCGGTATTTCAATTTCGAATGTTCGTATCAAGCGTATTGATCTGCCATCAGAAGTCAGTTCTTCGGTGTACACTCGGATGGAAGCTGAACGTGAGCGGGTGGCAAAAGAACTGCGCTCGAAAGGTGCTGAAGAAGCAGAAAAAATCCGTTCCGATGCGGATCGTCAACGTGCCGTTATTCTGGCAGAAGCACGCCGTGAGGCAGAAGAAATTCGTGGTCAAGGTGACGCCACAGCGACGGAAATCTACGCAAATGCCTTTGGTCAGAATGAAGATTTCTACTCGCTATATCGTCGTTTAACCGCGTATCAAAACATTTTCCAGGGTGATGACATGCTGGTGATTGAGCCGACAGGCGATTTCTTCGAGCGCTTTAACGACTCAACTCTCTCATTTCAGTGAGTCCAGAGCTGATCCACAGTCTCTGGGTCGCAACGGCATTGATGCTTATTATTGAGGGCATCATGCCGTTTCTCAGTCCGCAAGGTTTCAAGCGGGCACTGCTGCAGATGGCCGCAATGTCTGACAAGAACATACGCTTGTTCGGTTTTTTGAGTATGATCGCAGGCCTGATTTTTTTGTACTGGATAAATTAACTCGACATGACTATCAAAGAGAGTTGGCTGCTGCCTGAAGGCATCGATGAACTATTGCCGCAGGAAGCCTCCCAACTGGAAAACCTGCATCGAAAGCTGGTTGACCATATGGGCAGCTGGGGCTACCAGTTGGTTGTTCCGCCGTTAGTAGAGTATCTCGATTCCTTACTTACAGGCACGGCGAAGAGCCTCGATATTCAGACATTCAAACTGACTGACCAGATGTCTGGTCGCATGCTCGGTATCCGTGCGGACATGACACCACAGGTTGCCCGCATTGCGGCACATAAATTACGCGGTAACGCGGATGTGTTACGCCTCTGCTACATCGGTAGTGTGTTACGTACATTGCCGGAAGGACAGGGTACCTCACGCAATCCCATTCAGCTTGGTGCTGAAATCTATGGCCATACAGGTCCAGAAAGCGATGTCGAAAGTATCGAACTGATGCTTGACCTGCTCAAAGTGACTGGTGCTGTTTCTTCCTGTGCTCTGGATGTCGGTCACGTTGGAATTTATCGTGGTTTGGCCGCATATGCTAGCCTCAGTGATGAGCAAGAACAGGACTTATTCTCAGCGCTGCAACGCAAAGCCGCAGCGGAGATAGACAGTTTATTGTCATCTTTCCAGATCAGTGCTGATGCTACAGCGATGCTAAAGGCATTAGCCGAGTTGAACGGCGACCATACTGTTTTGCTTGAAGCTAAGCAGCAGTTGGCGAAAGCCCCTGAATCTGTGCAGCAGGCGTTAACGACATTGATTCAAATCAGTGAGATGCTGGCACAGCGTTTACCTGAACTGGTCATTAATTTTGATCTGGCCGAGCTGCGTGGTTACCACTACCACACCGGTGTAGTCTTTGCTGCCTACCGTCCCGGTTCAGCACAGGCAATCGCGGCCGGTGGCCGTTATGATGATATCGGGGAGCATTTTGGCCACGCCCAACCTGCGACCGGTTTCAGTATGGATTTGAAAAAACTGGTGACCTTGTTGCCTGCTTCGGATAGCGAACAAGAAGTGATTGGTGTTCTTTGGCAGAATGATCCTGAATTGCAGGCGGAAATCGCTTCTCTGCGCGAGCAAGGTAAGGTCGTTGTCTACCAAATGCCGGGCACTGACATTTCCACAACACATACATTGATTAAACAAGCGGGTCGCTGGCAAGTGACCGAAACAGGAACACAAACTCGTGGCTAGAAATATTGTAGTAATTGGCTCCCAATGGGGCGATGAAGGTAAAGGTAAACTGGTCGACTTGCTGACTGACAACGTCTCAGCAGTAGTGCGCTTCCAAGGTGGTCACAATGCCGGTCATACGCTGGTCATCGAAGGCAAAAAGACTGTCCTGCATCTGATTCCATCAGGTATTCTGCGTGAAAATGTCCAGTGTCTTATTGGTAACGGTGTTGTTGTGTGTCCTGAAGCACTGCTGAAAGAAATGACGCAACTGGAAGCCAATGGCGTACCTGTGCGTGAGCGTCTGAAGATCAGTGCCGCCTGCCCATTGATCCTGCCGTATCACATCGCCTTGGATCAGGCGCGTGAACTGCGTCGTGGTAAAGCCGCTATTGGCACGACAGGTCGCGGTATTGGTCCAGCTTATGAAGATAAAGTCGGCCGTCGAGGTCTGCGTGTAGGTGATCTACTGGATCCAAATAGCTTTGCAGAAAAACTGAAGGAAGTGATGGAGTTCCATAACTTCTCATTAGTCAATTATTATCAGGTTGATCCTGTCAGCTACGAAAAAGTACTGGAAGAAACCTTAGCGATGCGCGACGTCCTGTTGCCGCTGATTGCTGATATTCCGGCGATGCTGCAGGCTTATCATGAAGCGGGTGAAAACGTGATGTTTGAGGGAGCACAAGGTGCTTTGCTCGATATCGACCACGGTACTTACCCCTATGTGACTTCATCGAATACGACTGCCGGTGGTAGTGCAACCGGTGCAGGTGTTGGCCCATGTCATATCGACTATGTGTTGGGCATTACTAAAGCCTATGCAACCCGTGTTGGTGGCGGCCCTTTCCCATCTGAATTGTTCGACAGTGTTGGTAAACATCTGGCCGAAGTGGGTATGGAAAAAGGCTCAACGACTGGCCGTGACCGTCGTTGTGGCTGGTTGGATATGGTTGCGTTGAATCGTGCCAGTTGGATCAACAGTATCACTGGTCTCTGCTTGACCAAACTGGATGTGTTGGATGGTCTTGAAACTATTCGTCTGTGTGTGGCTTATGAGAAAGATGGCCGGCCAGTTGATATTCTGCCCTTGAGTGCGGATGAGTTTGAAGGTTGTACACCTGTCTATATCGATATGCCGGGCTGGAAAGACTCGACCTTGGGTATCACTGAGTATGACAAGCTGCCAGCGAACGCACGTGCTTATATCGAGAAAGTGGAGAGTCTGGCGGGTGTGCCAATCGACATTATCTCGACAGGCCCGGATCGTTGCGAGACGATTGTTCGCCGAGACCTTTTCAAGGTATAAAAAGAAAGCCCTCGAAAGAGGGCTTTTTTATTTGTGGCTAGTGTTTATTTTGGGGAGAGACAGCGGCCATGATGGCGGAGTAGTCCGTATTCTCCAGCCCCATTTTCAAGGTGGCGTCGAGTAGCTGAGCAATACCTTCTAAAGCACTGGTATTAAGTCCGAGTTGCTCTGCAACGGATAAAAATAAACGGGTATCTTTGGCTAAATGTTTGGTGGGAAAGTTGGGATCAGCAAAGTCACGTTCTAGCATTCGTGTGAGTTTTTTATCAAAGGTAGGGGCATAGAGCGCACTGTCCCTAACAATTTTCATAAACTGCTCGGTTTCAATACCTTCTTTTTCGACTAAGGCTAGGCTCAGTGCAAAGCTCGCTGTAAGTCCCGCTATTAATTGGTTCATCGCCAGTTTAACGGTAGCGCCCTGACCGATATCACCAATATGTTGAGGCTCTTTACCGATCATTTCCAACAAAGGTAACGCTGTTTCATAATCTTGTTTGCTGCCACCGGCCATCAGAATCAAACTGCCACTTCGGGCTTCAGGCAAGCTACCCAGTACCGGACACTCCAGATAACGGCCTCGTTGGTCACGCACCCGTGCTGCCATTTCACGTGACTCTTCTGGAGCAATCGTCCCCATTTGGATAATCAAGGTATCCCGAAAAGCGGCAGGTTCGATGGCATCAAAGACACTGTGAATGGCTTCGGCATCACTGAGAAATAACAAGCAGATATCAGCATCTTGCAGCACCTGTTGAGCGCTCTGACGAACAGAGGCTCCTGCGTCAGCCAAAACAGCGCTTTTTTCCGGGCTGCGATTAAAGACAATGAGGCTTTGGTTTTCGGCCAGTAGATGTTCCGCCAGCGCTTGTCCCATCAGGCCTGTGCCGATTAATCCGATATTCATGATCTGTTAACAGTTCCTCAGCAGAATAAAACTGTCACTATGCCATAGATGATGGCAGCGTTGTGAGATAGAATAGCAGGCTATTTTATAGCAGACACAGGGGAATACGGTGTACAAGAAAAACATGAGCATCGCTGGATTTGACGATGAAGTGTTCAATGCCATTTCAGCCGAAAATACGCGTCAGGAAGATCATATCGAACTGATCGCTTCTGAGAACTATACCAGCCCACGCGTGATGGAAGCGCAAGGCTCGTCATTAACCAATAAGTACGCTGAAGGGTATCCAGGCAAGCGTTACTATGGCGGCTGTGAGCATGTCGATACCGTTGAAGATATCGCCATTTCACGTGCGAAAGAGCTGTTTGGTGCTGATTATGCGAATGTTCAGCCTCACTCAGGTTCACAAGCCAATGCGGCTGTCTATCTGGCTCTGCTACAACCGGGTGACACTATTCTGGGTATGAGCCTGGCTCACGGTGGTCACCTGACTCACGGTGCGAAAGTCAGTGCCTCAGGAAAAATCTACAACTCTGTGTCTTACGGTATTAACACCGAAACTGGCGAAATTGACTACGATGAAGTTGCAGCTTTGGCGAGAGAACATCAGCCAAAAATGGTCGTCGCTGGTTTTTCTGCCTACTCACGTGTTATTGACTGGCAAAAATTCCGTGATATCGCTGACTCGGTTGGTGCTTACCTGCTGGTTGATATGGCGCATGTCGCAGGTCTGGTTGCCGCCGGTCTGTATCCAAATCCGGTACAAATTGCCGACGTTACAACCACCACCACCCACAAAACATTGCGTGGTCCACGTGGCGGTCTGATTCTGGCTAAAGCCAATGAAGAGATCGAGAAAAAACTGAACTCAGCCGTTTTCCCTGGCTTCCAAGGTGGACCTTTGATGCATGTTATCGCAGCAAAAGCGGTAGCGTTCAAAGAAGCCATGTTGCCTGAGTTCAAAACTTATCAAGAGCAAGTACTGAAAAACGCAAATACCATGGCGGATGTCTTTATGAGCCGTGGCTACGATGTTGTATCAAAAGGTACTGACGATCACCTGTTCCTGGTTAGCTTTATTGAAGCTGGCCTGACTGGTAAAGAAGTCGATGCTTGGCTGGGTGCAGCGCATATCACGGTTAACAAAAACGCCGTACCGAATGACCCACAATCACCGTTTGTTACTTCGGGTATTCGTGTTGGTACACCAGCTGTGACTACACGTGGCTTTAAAGAAGCTGAGTGTCGTGATTTGGCAAACTGGATGTGTGATGTGATTGACGCTAAAGGTAGCGAAGACGTCATTAATCAAGTTAAAGACAAAGTCAGCGCTGTTTGTCAGCGTCTGCCGGTGTACTCTTAATACGGAGCTGCAATGCGCTGTCCATTCTGCGGAGCCGATGATTCCAAGGTTGTCGATTCCAGACTGTCGGCGGAAGGCGATGCCATCCGCCGGCGCCGCATGTGCGTGGAGTGCAGCGAGCGTTTCACTACGTATGAAACTGCTGAGCTTAGCCTGCCACGACTGATCAAGCGCGATCGTTCACGTGAATTATTTGACGAGAATAAACTTCGCGCAGGCATCATGCGGGCACTGGAGAAGCGCCCGGTCAGCATTGACGCCGTTGACACCGCGGTGAAAGTTATTACCCGACGTTTATGGGCGACCGGTGAACGCGAAGTGGATAGTCTTCTGGTCGGTGACTGGGTGATGGATGCCTTGCGTGAACTTGATGAAGTTGCATACGTTCGCTTCGCATCGGTGTATCGTAGTTTTCAGGACGTGAATGCATTTCGTGAAGAAATAGAGCGGATGGAAAGTAAGACTGACACCGATGATGGTGATAAGGTCTGATTGACTTAAACCGTTCAGAAAGAGCTTGTTATGCCGACACCTGAACATTTTATGGCCAGAGCCATACAACTGGCCGAACGAGGACTATACACAACCGATCCCAATCCCCGGGTAGGTTGTGTCATCGTCAAAGATGGCCAGATCATTGCCGAAGGCTGGCATATGCGTGCCGGCGAAGGCCATGCCGAGGTCAATGCCCTGCATGAGGCCGGTAGCAATGCCGCTGGTGCCGATTGTTATGTCACGCTTGAACCTTGCAGCCATTTTGGCCGAACCCCTCCCTGCGCCGATGCGCTGATTAATGCCAAGGTCAAAAGCGTGTTTGTCGCGATGACGGATCCCAATCCCGTTGTCTCTGGTGCAGGTGTGCGCCGTTTGCAGGAGGCTGGCATTGAAGTTCACACCGACATCCTTGCGGCTCAGGCTGAAAAACT
The DNA here is from genome assembly GCA_030148085.1 of Methylophaga sp. GTDB lineage: Bacteria > Pseudomonadota > Gammaproteobacteria > Nitrosococcales > Methylophagaceae > Methylophaga. The sequence goes on from JASBUF010000094.1 coordinate 12,099, forward strand.
AAATCCCGGCTTTTGTCAGCGTATGCGTATGGGGCGTCCCTATATCCGCAGCAAGCTCGCCATGAGTATGGATGGCCGTACCGCGATGGCCTCGGGTGAAAGCAAATGGATCACTGGCCAATTAGCGCGTGCCGATGTGCAGAAATTACGAGCCCGAAGCAGCGCGATTCTGACTGGTATTGGTACCGTACTTGCAGATGACCCCTTACTGAATGTTCGCCCTGAGCAAGGCGGTCGTGACTGGTACCCCGCAGGTCAAAAAGTGCGTCAGCCTCTACGTGTGATTGTGGATGGTCATCTGCGTATGCCTGCGGATGCACGTATTCTTGAGCAGGAAAAAGTGCTGCTGGCAACGGCAGTGGATAAGCAGGCACCTAAAAATACTGAAACCATTGTGCTTCCTGCCGATGGCGATATCATTGACTTAAACGCATTGATGGCCGTACTAGCGCAGCGTGAAATCAATGAAGTGATGGTCGAAGCGGGTGGTGTACTGAATGGTGCTTTGCTTAAATCCAGACTCATTGATGAACTGGTGATCTATATGGCACCTAAAATCATGGGTGATATGGCTCGCGGTGTGTTCCACCTGCCGGGCATGGAAACCATGGCACAGAATATTTCCCTGCATGTCACCGATATGCGGGCGATCGGTCGTGATTGGCGAATCACGGCTATTCCTGAATATAACGAGGACTTCTAAGCATGTTTACCGGAATTATTGCGGCTATTGGTCGGGTTGATGCTGTCGAACCCAGCGGCGGTGATTTAAGACTGACTATTGATGCCGGCAATCTGGATTTAGCCGATGTGAAACTCGGTGACAGTATTGCTATCAATGGTGTCTGTCTGACAGTGGTTTCAATTGCGCAGACAATGCTGGCTTTTGATGTATCTAAAGAAACTCTGGAGCGCACTAGCCTTGGTCAGGCGACGCCCGGTTCATCCGTGAATCTGGAAAAAGCCATGGCTGTGGGCGAGCGCCTAGGCGGGCATATTGTCAGTGGCCATGTTGATGGTCTTGGCAAGGTTGCGTTGATGGAAGCTTCGGCACGTTCGGTGAAGTTCCGCTTTGCCGTACCCACATCATTAGAGCGCTATATCGCTGAAAAAGGCTCGATCTGTATTGACGGCACCAGCCTGACCGTTAATCAGGTCGGACCGGGTTGGTTTGAGGTCAATATCATTCCTCATACCATGCAGGAAACGATTATCAGTGACTACCAAGAGGGTTCGGTCGTCAATCTGGAAGTGGACTTGATTGCCCGTTATCTGGAACGATTGCTGCCTGGCAATTCAACTGATGAAGCGACACCCTTTGCCGATTACGGAACCCTTTAAATGAAGCTGAATTCAACCGCTGAGATTCTGGACGATCTCAGACAGGGAAAAATGGTCATCATTATGGATGACGAGGATCGCGAGAACGAAGGCGACCTGATTATGGCGGCCGAGAAGGTGACGCCAGAAGCCATCAACTTTATGGCACGCTTTGGCCGTGGTCTGATTTGTCTGACTTTGACCGAAGATCGTTGTCGCGAATTGCGCTTGCCGTTGATGGTGAGTGATAACCAGACACCGTATTCGACCAACTTTACCGTTTCAATTGAAGCTGCCCGTGGTGTTACCACCGGTATTTCAGCAGCAGATAGGGCGTTGACGGTCCAAGTCGCGGTGGACAAAAACTCGAAACCGGATGACCTGGTTCAGCCCGGCCATATTTTCCCGTTAAAAGCACAACCAGGTGGTGTATTGACCCGTGCTGGACATACCGAAGCCGGGTGTGATTTGGCACAGCTGGCAGGCTGCTCACCGGCTGCCGTTATCGTCGAAATTCTGAATGACGATGGCAGCATGGCACGTCGTCCTGATCTGGAAAAATTTGCGCAGACGCATAATCTGAAAATCGGCACCATCGCCGATCTCATCAGCTACCGTCTGGAAAATGAGATGACAATCAAGCAACTGTCACACTGCCATTTCCCGACTGACTACGGTGACTTCCTTCTGCACAGCTATCAGGATTCGGTCAACGGTCAGGTGCATCTGGCACTGGTCTATGGTGATGTCGAACCTGAACAGGAAACCTTGGTACGCGTCCATATGGCCGACCCATTGGGGGACTTATTGGGCTCCATGCGTGACCCGAGCCACTGGGCAATCCCCGATGTGATGCAGAAGATTCAGCAGGCTGGTAAAGGCGTGCTGGTGGTCTTGCGTCAACCTGAACAAAACAAGCAACTGGCCGCCAAGATCGCGCGTTATCAACAGGAAGACGAAGCAGAAACGACTACCCCGGTCAAAGGCGGGTGGGACCTTCGTACCTTTGGTGTCGGCGCACAGATCCTAGCGGACCTGGGCGTCAGAAAAATGCGCGTTATCGGTACGCCGACCAAATTGACCGGCGTATCCGGCTTTGGTCTGGAACTGACAGGCTATTTCGAGGATGACGCCCCCTGATGTCGGCTAAACGGATTGTCATTGTCGCAGGGGAAGCGTCTGGAGATGCCCATGCTGGGCGAATGATTGCCGCCTTGAAGCAACAGCGTCCTGAGATTCAGGTCAGCGGTATTGGTGGGGATACCTTAAGGCAGGCAGGGGCTGAAATATTTACCGACTTCTCTGAGTTAGCCGTTATGGGGCTGGTGGAGGTACTCAAACGCTACCGTCAGATAAAAGCCATTTTTAATGATTTGGTTGCACGTCTGAAACAGGAAAAGCCGGACTTATTGATCCTTGTCGATTATCCCGGCTTTAATCTAAAGCTGGCAAAGCAAGCGCATAAGCTTGGCATTCCGGTGATGTATTACATCAGTCCTAAAGTCTGGGCCTGGCGGCCGGGGCGGGTGAAAACTATCCGCCGTTATGTCGATCACATGGCGGTGCTGTTTCCGTTCGAAGAAACCCTTTATCAGGATGCCGGAGTCCAGGTCAGCTGTGTCGGTCACCCGCTGGTCGATGCGGTTAGCTCTTCGCTGACCACTGAACAGGCGAAACAGAAACTCGGTTTTGAGCCACAGCATCGTGTGCTGGGCTTATTTCCCGGTAGCCGTCGCAGTGAAGTGGAAGCTTTGCTGCCCATCATGCTGCAAACCGCTGAGCAGATTCGCCACCGGCATTTTGATGTGGAAATTGTCTTGCCGCAGGCGCCAGGCTTGGATTCTGAGTTTCTAAAGCCCTTGCTGGCCAATTCGACGTTAGAGATTAAAGTGGTCTCTGGCGACTTTTACGATGTGATTCGAGGCTGTGATGCCATTGTTGCCGCGTCAGGTACGGTGACGTTAGAAATTGCTTTGATGGGCGTACCTCATCTACTCGTCTACCGCGTGGCACCGATGAGTTATCGCATTCTTAAACGGTTAGTGAAAATTCCTTATGTCGGTCTGTGTAATATCGTCACTGGCAAAAATGTAGTCACCGAGCTTCTTCAGGAGCAAGTGACCGTCGACAATCTGGATAAGCACCTGACACAGCTGTTGACCGACCCTCAGGCTAAACAACGCGCTGAGATGATTCGTTTGAATGTATTGGAAGCCTTGGGGCCATCAGGCGGTGCTGATAATGCGGCGCAGGCCATTATCACGATGCTGGAAAAACAGACATGAGTTCAATATTGTGGGTCGCAGGTGTGGATGAAGTCGGTAGAGGGCCATTGGCCGGTCCTGTCGTGACGGCCGCTGTGATTCTGGATCCGGACATGCCCATTGACGGTTTGGCCGACTCCAAAAAGCTGACCGAGAAGCGTCGGGAAACGCTGGAGCCGATTATTAAAGCACGTGCCTTGGCTTGGGCCTTGGGCAGAGCTGAACCGGAAGAAATCGATCAACTCAATATTTTGCAGGCCACCTTGCTGGCGATGAAACGGGCGGTGGAAGCGCTCACGCATACGCCCGGACACGTGCTGGTGGACGGGATTCACGCGCCAGCACTCGGCTGTCAGGTCACTACGGTGATCAAAGGCGACCAGAAAGAACCGGCCATTGCAGCTGCCTCAATCCTTGCTAAAGTTGCCCGTGACAGGGAAATGAAGGCGATGGAAGAGATTTACCCCGGATACGGTTTTGCCAAACATAAGGGCTACCCGACGAAGCAACATCAACAGGCGCTGATGACTCTAGGACCGACTGAGATTCACCGACGGTCGTTCAGCCCTGTTCAATTGGCTTTGATCTAGCTCATCAATACAGGTCTTACAGTCTCGACAGATAATGTGCTCAATAAGCTCTGACCGACTATGGATACTGAGTTTTTCAAAGATATGCTGAATATGTTCTTTGACGGTATACAGGCTTAACTCAAGTTTATTAGCGATGGATTTTGTGGATTCGCCAGAGGCATAGAGTAGGGCGATGAATTGTTGCCTCGGTGTAAAGCACATGTATTGAATATTGTGAAAGAGCATCAGCGAGAACGGAACTTGCCAAGTAATATTCAAGTAAACCTGAGGCGCACGATGCCCTCCTTGATCAAAGACGGGAAAGCCGTTTATTTGAAAATCCCCCCACAGACTAGATACATTCACTTCGGCATTGGTCATGGGAGTCGTACTATCCAATAACCTATCTATCATTTCTAACACGCCAGGCAAATTTCTCACATCCGAAAAACTACTACGCTGAAGACTGCCTGCTCGCTTTTGTAAAGCCAAAGTCAGAATGTTAAGTCCTTCCGGACAGCACTGTGTCAGTTCACCCCGGTTATCTACGATGATGAGTCCAGATCGCCAGCCCATCGTGGTTTTTGTTTGGTATTGATTGCAGACTAGACCTTCTTCAAGTGCTTCTCGAATGACGTTTGCCCGTTTGATGTCTTTTGTGCTGAAGGCATTCTCTGTTCTGCATCGGTTAAACACCAATAAGCCATGCGGCTTGCCAGCTTTTTGGACTGGCAAAATTAGTGACTGATGGTAGCCCACTCGAACAAATGTATGGTGATAGGCTTTTTGATACTCGGACTTAAGCCACTTAGCTTGCGATGTGAGGATGTAGTCTTCAGTAAGAAGTGAAGTTGAGTCGAGCTGAGCTGAACGCCGGAGATGTGATGAGACTGCCTCAGTGAGCGCGTGATGATTCAATTCATCATATATATCAGTGAGTCGAGCTTTGTTATCAATCAGACAATAGCTATTTGAAACAGAGTTTAGATACTGGTGACATTCGGATAAAAACGCCGCAAGAAAGACGTTCTCAGGCAGGGAAAGCTGTGAGAGCATCTGCAATCTGAGCAGACTGGTTGAGCTGGTCATCCGTCTATGTTCATGGATATTAATCCATATATATCATTCGCTTATATGCATCGTAATACATATTTCTACACGTAACAACCATAGACGCCACTCTAAAGAGGGGGAGGGATACCCCCATTCGTAAGGGTTACTTCGGTGTTTCTTCAGTCATACGATGGTTGTGTGTTTGTACACACTCGGTGAATAACAACAAGTGAGGGAGCAACAATGAAGTTTTCAAAAAAAATAAATAGCTTGGCAATAGCGGGGGCACTTGTATTTTCTGCTAATGCCAATGCCGGTGCTAGCTGTAGTGAACTGAACTCTATAGTTGGAGGTTGGGGAGGATTTACCAGTGCTGTTGAGGCTGCCTATGATGCCACGATAGGAACGGGTTTTGGCTTAGGTATGTGGGCCACGCTGATGGATACCTCTGGCAAAGTATGTTCGGTTTACTCTGTCGATGGTGGCGTAGGGGCTGCAAATGGTGGTGCTGATGCAGGCAACACTGCTTGGTTAGGAAGCCGGGTTATCTCAATGCAAAAAGCATCAACAGCAAACTTTTTCAGTCTGGATGAGTTGTCCATTCCTACTGGAGCTATTTCTGCAGCGGTTTACCCCGGAGGAAGTTTGTACGGCTTGCAACACAGTAACCCTGTTAATGCGGGAATCGTATATCGAGGATCAGCAAATACATATGGCACAAATGCAGATCCTATGAAGAACAAACGTCCTGGTGGTGTAAATGTCTTTGGGGGTGGTATTGCACTTTATTCAGGTGGTACCAAAGTTGGGGCTGTTGGTGTATCTGGTGACACTTCATGTCGAGATGCGGCAATGGCATTCAACTTGAGAATGCAACTTGGTCTTGATGATGGTGTACCTAACACCGATACACTCTATCTTGATACCGATGTCAGTACGCTCTTTGAACAGCCAGCCTGTGGTGTCGCTGATCCTGATGATGCGGTTAACTTTGGTGTCGTTGTCGGGTCAGCTGATTAAAAAGATCATCAGTCTAGCCGTCACTTTACTGGGAAGCCCCCCTCTAAAGGGGGGCTTTTCATGTCTGCCCCAAAACTACCATGATAGTTACATAGTTAATTGAATGACTTAATAACAAGAAAAAAAGGATTGATGTGCAACGGCAAAGAGGCTTTACATTGCTTGAGTTGCTGGTAGTCATGGTGATTATTGGACTACTTGTCGGCTATGTTGCACCTAGATATTTTGCCCAACTGGGCAAGTCAGAAATCAATGCTGCTCAGGCACAAATTGACGCATTGGAAACTGCACTGGATATTTACCGTCTGGATATGGGCTTTTATCCAGAGCAGGACAAAGGATTGCAAGCCCTCGTTGACCCTGCCGAAAATAATCCTCGATGGCGGGGACCGTATCTTGAAAAAAACATTCCTTTAGACCCCTGGGGCCAACCCTATCAATACCAAATCCCCGGGGATAGGGGGGAGTATGACTTGTTTTCCTATGGAAAAGACCGTCAGCCTGGAGGTTCGGGTGAAAACGCGGATATATACAATCGCTAACAGGAGTAGGGGCGATGGATTTCCGCCTCAGAGTGGTCAACGCCACAACTTCACCTCATAAAATTAGACTTCAAGCGACCACTGCCGAGCAGGCCCGCGCTGAAGCTGAGAAGCGTGGTTTTGTGGTGCTTTCCGTTAATGCGGCAGGGCTGCATATACGCAGACAGGCGTTTCCTCTATTGCTGTTCAGTCAGGAGATGACGGTTTTACTTGAGTCGGGTTTGTTGTTAACGCAGGCGCTGGAAACGCTCTCACAAAAAGAAAAAAGTCAGGAAGTGCGGCAGGTACTGGTTGAACTGGTCGAGGGTATCCGTTCCGGCAGGCCTTTATCCGATGTAATGACAGCAAGGCCGGATTGTTTCCCCAGCTTGTTTATCGCCATGGTTCGTGCCTGTGAGACCACCGGTAATCTGGCGGAAGGCCTAAGTCGTTTTGCACACTATTTAGAACAAGTCGATGTGCTTAAAAAACGGCTGATAGCGGCTTCCATATACCCCGCATTGATATTGAGTTTTGGCTTGCTGGTCATGCTGTTTCTGCTTGGCTATGTCGTGCCTCGGTTCAGCCAAATCTACCAGTCACGTGGCACCGATTTATCGGCCGCGTCGGAAGTGCTGCTGATTATCGGTAATACCGTTGACCAATACGGACCGTGGCTACTGGCAGGTTTCTTACTGTTCATCGTAGCCCTCGGCATGCTGTTTTCCAGACAGAAAGTCAGGGCGAGACTGGGGGAAGCGTTGACACGCTTACCGGTACTTGGCGAACGCATCCGCATTTATCACCTCAGCAGGTTTTATCGCACTTTTGCCATGCTGCTACGAAGCGGAATACCGGTTGTATCTGCGCTGGCGATGGTGAGCCAGTTATTGGGCGCAACACTAAAAAGCCATGTCGATCAGGCGCGGCAGCAAATTCTGGATGGTAATACCTTTGCTCAATCCATGCAGATGGCAGAGCTGGTCACGCCGGTTGCGGTACAGCTTTTCAGAGTGGGGGAAAGTGCAGGCAACTTGGACGTGATGATGGAACGCACGGCCCAGTTTCATGAAGAAGAAATGATGCGCTGGGTTGATGCCTTCAGCAAGCTGGTGGAACCGGTGCTGATGGCCCTGTTAGGTGTGGTGATCGGGCTTATCGTGTTCCTCATGTACCTGCCCATATTCGAACTGGCAAGTGGTATCGGGTGAGCATGATGAAAACAACAGCGCCGCAATTACTTACCCTTATCAGAACGCTGCGACAGCAACAGTCAGATCCGGCTGTGAAATACAGGCAACTGGAAGAACAGGCACAGCTGGATGGCCAGAGTCTGCTCAATCAGTTGGCAGAGCTTTTTGCTGTGGAAACCATCGCTTATGAAGAGCTGGTTCAGTGCAGCCCTGTATTCGATTTACTCAATTTTTCAGAAGCGATGCGCAGACATTGTGTATTGGTGCGTAATCAGCAGGAACAACTGCTATTAGTCTACGCGAATGTGTTTGATGACAGTTTGACCGCCTGGGTAGTCGAACAGGCCAAACAGCCATTTATTATGAAGCTGGCGCAGGAGGCGGATATAAACGGCTTTCTCGCTTCACAGGAAGAGTCGATGCGGGCGGTGGACAGTGCATTGACTGATGTGGTGGCCGGCCAGCAAACCGTGAGGCTGGTGGAAGACCTCTCACTACACTCCATTGACCGCGATGAAAGTCAGGTTGTGCGGCTGGTGCGTTCGACGCTGTATGACGCCTTAAAAGCCGATGCCAGTGATATTCATATTGAGACGCTGCCTGATGGGTTGGCAATAAAATACCGGCTGGACGGGGTATTGAACCCGATGGGCACAGTCAAAGAATCCGGTCTGGCCGAGCAGATCATTTCCCGTATCAAGGTCATGGCGGAACTGGATATTACCGAGACCCGTGTGCCTCAGGATGGACGCTTCAGGGCGCATTACAAGGGGCGGGAGATCGACTTCCGCGTATCGGTTATGCCCAGTGTGCATGGTGAGGATGTGGTCATCCGTGTACTCGACAAAAAGTCGTTGACCGAATCCGGCCAGGGTTTGAGTCTGGATGCACTAGGATTTGATGAACAGGTCATCAGCACGCTGAGACGTCATTTCCGTCACCCCTACGGCATGATCCTAGTGACCGGTCCTACCGGCAGCGGCAAAACCACAAGTCTGTATGCGGCTATCAGTGAAATCAATAGTGGTCTCGACAAAATCATCACCATCGAAGATCCGGTGGAATATGAGCTCGCAGGGGTATTGCAGATCCCCGTTAATGAGAAAAAAGGGCTGAGCTTTGCTCGCGGTCTGCGTTCCATCCTGCGCCATGATCCGGACAAGATCATGGTAGGTGAAATTCGCGACCCGGAAACGGCGCAAATCGCCGTACAGTCGGCATTGACCGGGCACTTGGTATTCACCACCGTGCATGCCAACAACGTGTTTGATGTGCTCGGCCGTTTTCTCAATATGGGGGTAGACCCCTACAGCTTTGTATCGGCACTGAATGTCATCATCGCTCAGCGTTTACTCAGGACCAACTGCTCAGGCTGTAGTGAGCCGTTGCTATTAACAGCAGAAGCCCTGTCCGAGGCTGTCGCTTCAGCGCCTACTGACGCCACGCCGAAACAGGGCCGTGGCTGTGGCTTGTGTCGTGGTACCGGTTATAAGGGCCGCCGGGCCGTGGCGGAAATTCTCAGTCTGGATGACGAACTTCGCGAGATGATCGCCTCACGTGCCCCGATCAGCCAGATTAAAGCCTATGCCCAGCAGCAAGGCACCCGTTTATTACGGCATGCGGCCTTGGATCTGGTCTGGAAAGGCATGACAACGCTAGAGGAGGTGAACCGTGTTACGGCTGTGGGCTGAACCTGATCGGCTGATCCTCGGCAGCGAGGCGCTGAGTTTACGCCGTGGCCGCAAAAGCTGGTCTGCACCGCTTTCATTGCAACGCAGTGGTGCCATAGATTTTGAGGCTTTAACAACAGCCATGCCGGTACAGCTGAAAAAACTGTCCGGCAAACCAATAAGGCTGGTGTTAGGCAGCACCTGGCTGCGCTACCTGCTATTACCTTGGCAGGCCAATGTGTATGCACGTAAAGATTGGTTGGCTCTAGCCACTAGCCACCTGCGTGAACTGTACGGTCATCATGCCTTGAGTTGGGATGTGCAACTCTGTTTTCAGGGTTACCAGCAGCCTGTAATTGTTGTAGCCGCAGACAAGTCGTTGACAGAGGGAATGGACCAGCTGGCTGACAGCTGTAGTTGGCAGATCAGTGCCACAGAGCCGACCTTTGCCGCCATCGTCAACCGTTATCGGCGTCATTGGCATGGAGAAGCTTGGCTCTTGCTGGTGGAGCAGCATCATGTCTTGCTGGCCGAATCTCAGGGGGGAGTATGGCAACGGTTTAGCCGCTTATTGTCTTCAGCTGACAGGTTAAGCCGGGATATCGCCTTATTACTGCAACAGGCTAAACAGCTGGGCGACGAAAACCCTAAACGTCAGATCTATTTCTGTGGTGATGGTGGAATCACAGAAGCTGTGTTGAAGGAGATGGGGATAAAAGCCATCCCCGCAGACTGGTTGCCTTCAGACAGTGACAGGGGGCAGACATGAAAGCCTTGTCGCTCAATTTTTCGCGTCAACGTCTGCGTAAGCAGCGACGTCGTGACTGGATTGTATTGGTGCTCAGTGCTGTGCTGATTATGGTGGTGTTGACTGAGAGTCGTCAGCTGCAACAGCAACGCAGTGTGACTAAAGTTGAAAGCCGGCCAGAGCAAACACGAAGTCAAATCGAACTGTTATTGAGCGAACCACGCCAACAGCGCCAGCTGCAAACCATGGTGCAAAGTCTGAACTTACCCTGGTATGAGCTGCTGTCATCTTTGGAGTTGATCAAGCAGGAACATCCAGAGGTCTTTTTAATAGCGATATCGCCGGATGTGACCAATCAGCAAATCATGCTACGCGGACAGGCGAAAACGCTGGATAGCTTACTCGCCTTTGTCGATGCTCTTAACGAGAAGGAGACATTCAGTTCAGCCTTACCCTTGAACCAGCAGCAAATCATTCCAAAAGCGGATGGCATGCAGTTCACCCTCAAGCTGGAGTGGCGTCATGGATAGGCTTAACTGGTATTGGTCACGTCTGCTGGACAGCCTGCCATGGCTAACTTTGTTGGCATGGGGCAGTGTCTTTGTTTTAGTCGTGGCATCCGGCTATTTACTGATGCTGCTGCAACGTGCACCACTAGAAATAGTGGTTTCTGCTGACTCTCCTGTAGAAATGCAAAAAGCTGAATCTCAAGTGCTTCGTGTGTCGCCGGAGTTGCAGCTGTTGACGGCTGCGCCAGAGCTTGCGCAGGTGACAAAAGCGATTGCGACTTTGTATCACCTTGCTGAGCAGCACCAGCTCAATCTGCAGGAGGTGGTGTATCAGGATCAGCAACAACAGGATGAACCGCTTTTACGGTACAGCGTTGATTTTACGGTGATCCAGAGCTATCCACTGATCAAGGCCTTTGTGCTCGATATGCTGGCAGCCATGCCATATCTCGCTCTGGAGCAGATACAACTGGAACGTGAGGACATTAATAGCCCGCAGATAGAGGCTCATCTCACATTCAGGCTCTTTCTGGAGCGTGACAATGAGTAAGGGGAACATAAAAACATGGTTTGTTCTGCTCGCCTTACTGGCGTTGACCCTGATTCTGGTCTGGCAGGCACCGGAATTAGAACAAACGGATATTGTTGAGGCCAGTAAGGTGACTGCAGAACGGGATCAGGATCCGAACACGGTGATAGTGGCAGAGCCCACACCAGCAGCCTCCGTGCTGGCGCTTAATCCCAGACAATATGGGAAGGACACGGTGGATTTGTTTTCATCACCGACCAAGCCGAAACTGGCGCCTGCCCCGGAAGTGAAAAAACCGATTGAAATCACACCGCAACAACGTGTTGAGGTGCCATTTCGTTATGTGGGCATGTTCCGTTCGGGACCTGCTACCACATTGTTTGTCATGGAGGGGCCAAAGCTCTTCCTGGTACAGGAGGGGGATGTTGTCAGTCAGCATTTTCGTTTGCAACGTATTGATATCGTAAAAAACCAGCTGGTCTGGCTGCATCTGCCATCAAATGAAACACACAAGATGAGTATGGACCAATGAAAACAATAAAATTAACTCGAGATATCTCCTCGCCATTCTTATTGATGGTGGGGGCGGTGCTGTTTCTGTTATCTGGATGCAGCAATTTGAATGTCAGGGATAACCTGATTGAGTACGGGCCGGGTGAACGAAACCCTCCTGAGGAGATGGAACAAGTTGTAGCGGCCGAGCAGGAAACCAAACGTCTACTTGATGAGGCAGACTCTTTGCTTGGTAGTGGTCGATTCGATGACGCCAAGACGGCGTACAACAAGGTCTTGGTGCAAGATGAACATAACCCTAGGGCTCATGAAGGTCTGCGTCGGGCCGAGAGTTACAGGCAGCATGAAAAATGGTTAGCACAAGCCAAGCCGTTGATAGGAAAATCGCCTGATAAAGAAGCTCAAGCAAAAGATCTACTGAGTAAGATTCTGTTGGAAAACCCATACAACACCGAGGCTAACAAGTTGTATGAATCAATACGTGCAGAGGAGGAGCGGCGCAGGATAGAAGCCTTACGCGTAGAACTGGCTTACAGTGCACCAATTACTCTGGAGTTTCGTGAAACCGAGTTCAAGGTCATCATTGAAGCAGTCGCAAAAGGTACGGGGATTAATTTCACGCTGGATAATGATATCCCGCGTAATCTGACTGCATCGATATTTGTCAAAAACATGCCGATTGAGGATGCACTGCAAATGTTGGTGCAATCCAATGGCCTGCGAATGAAAGTGCTGACCGCAGATTCAGTGGTTATTTACCCGGACAAGGCTACTTCGGTGCGCAAGTATCAGGATCTTATCATTCGCAGTTTCTATCTTGAATATGCCGATCCTGCGGCTATGGCCGGTTTACTGAGATCGATCCTTGGGATTAACCAAATCGAGATCAATGAAAGGTTACCCATGATCTTACTCAAAGACGTTCCTGAAGTAATGCCGTTAGCGGAGAAGCTAGTAGCGGCCTATGACGTGCCTGAACCGGAAGTCATGCTGGAAATGGAAATCATTGAGGTTAGTCGCACATTTGGGCAGGACACGGGTGTACGCTGGCCTACATCACTCTCGGTGCTCAGTGATCAGGCTACATTAACGCTTGAGCAATTGAGAAATACTGATAGTTCAACAATTGGTGTAAGTCCTAATCCCGCGCTGTTGTTCGGTGGTCAGGATGCACAAATCAATTTGTTAGCCAATCCCCGAATTCGTGTGAAAAATGGTCAGAGTGCCAAGATTCACATTGGTGACCGGCTACCAATTATTACTTCTAATGTCTCATCAACAGGGGTTATATCGGAAAACGTCCAGTATATCGATGTCGGTCTTAAGCTGGATGCTGAACCTCTCATCAACTTGGGTGGGGATGTGGACATCAAGCTGAGTTTGGATGTCAGTTCCATCGGTAATTCCCGTGTTACTAATTCCGGGTCGTTGGTCTATGAAATTGGCACGCGCAGCACATCGACACATCTACGACTTAATGATGGCGAAACGCAAGTGCTGGCCGGTTTGATTAATGATTCAGACCGTAAAAACATCGGTAAGATACCTGGGATTGGCGATATACCCGGCTTGGGAAGACTGTTCTCCACGCATAGCGACGAAAAAGTGAAAACAGAACTGGTGTTAATGATTACACCTCGTATCTTGCGTCAAAGCCGTTCACCAGATGCTCACTTGAGCCAATACTGGGTAGGAAGTGAGACACAAGCAGGCAGAAGTTTCACGCAACCCCGTAGCCGGGAAGAAATATCCAGGCTAATCAGACCCGGAACGCCACCTGCTATGGCGCCTCGTAGCCAGCCAGATGAATCTGATTCGCAAGAACCACAGGGACTGAATATCGAACTGCCACCGGGATTGAGTTCAGAGTTTTAAGTACATATGAAATCGCGAGGTTTTACCTACATTGAACTCATCTTTACCGTCGCCATTGTTGCGCTGATGGCGACGGTGGTAGTGCCTTACGTTGAGTTATCGGTAACACGTAAAAAAGAAGCCGAGCTGAGGTACAGTCTTCGTGAAATCAGGACGGCGCTGGATAGTTTTAAAAAAACGGTAGAAAAGGGCAATATTGCCTTGCCTCTCAATGCCTCAGGGTATCCACCGAGACTGGAGGTCTTGGTTGAGGGGATGCCTGATGTAAAAGACCCACGACACAAAACCATCTATTTTCTGCGCCGCTTGCCCAAGGACCCTATGTATTCTGGACCTGCTGTACCTGCCGCAGAGACGTGGGGGAAACGTAGTTATGACAGCCCCCCGGATGCACCTCGATCAGGCTCGGATGTTTTTGATGTTTATTCCCTGAGTGCGGATATTGGTTTGAATGGAGTGCCATACAATGAGTGGTAGGCCGTGGGGATTTACCTTTGTTGAATTGATGGTAGTACTCGCTATCATCGCATTGCTTTTAACGGTGGCATTACCGCGTTATTTTTCTGGGCTGGAGAGAGCTCAGGAAGCGGTTCTTAAGGAAGACCTGTTTGTGATGCGTGAAGCAATCGATGACTATTATGTTGATAAGGGTGGCTACCCGGCATCTTTGCAAGTACTCGTTGAGGAACGCTACATACGCGAAATTCCAGTCGATCCAGTTACCGAGAGCGATGAGACTTGGCTTCTCATCGGGCTGCCACATGACCCCACGGTTGTCTATGATGTTCGTAGTGGTGCTGATGGAGAGGCTTCAGATGGAAGCTTGTACTCAGAATGGTGATAAAGACGCAGCATAGCGGTTTTGCATACATGGCTCTGCTGGTGGTGATTTTTGCATCCTCACTGGCACTCGGTACTGCGTTACCTGATAAATATCAGCAAGCAAAGCGTGAGCGAGAAACGCAACTATTGTTTGTTGGGCTACAGTATGCGAACGCTATCAGGATGTTTTATGAAAACCCTTATGTGTCAGTGAAACGTTATCCGCAGACGCTGGATGAGTTACTGGTTGATAACCGTACAATGGTGCCTAGACATCACCTCCGGCAGTTATACAGAGACCCGATTATGGATAGCACTGAATGGGGTCTACTGAAGAACGAAGAAGACCAGATCATCGGTGTCTATAGCCTGTCAAAAGCAAAATCGCTGCGAACCAACTTTGGCGAGCAGGAAATGGTGGCAATAGCGGCCGGAGACAAATATGAAGACATCAAGTTTGTCTATCTGAGACGGTGAAGGTTTATTAGCTCGCGGCTGGTATCAAATCGCTCCTACCGTGGTATTATTCACGGCTTATGTTGTCTCTGAATAAACTCATCAACAAACTGGTCAAGGGAAAAAGCGGCAGTGACGGCCGTCGCTCTGCTGATCCGGTCATTATTCCCCGTGAAGAACACAGTATTTCGCGTAAGCAAATCAGTCAGAATGCACTGAATGTTTTGTATACGCTGAAAGATGCCGGTTATGAGGCCTATCTGGTCGGTGGCTGTGTGCGAGACCTGTTGCTGGGGCACGAACCGAAAGATTTCGATGTGGCAACCAATGCCTTGCCTGAGCAGGTACATAAACTGTTTCGCCGTAGTCGTCTGATTGGTCGCCGTTTCAAACTGGTTCATGTGCATTTCGGCCGTGATGTGATTGAAGTGGCTACTTTCCGTGCGCCACCTGAAGAGAACAACCATGTCGATGAGCAGGGGCGGATCGTACAGGACAATGTTTATGGCAATCTGGAGCAGGATGCCTGGCGGCGTGACTTCACCGTCAACGCGCTGTATTACAACATCCGTGATTTCTCGATTGTCGACTACACCGGTGGTATTCAGGATCTGAATGCCGGTTTGATCCGCCTGATTGGCGATGTTGAAACCCGTTACCGTGAAGATCCGGTGCGGATGTTGCGGGCCTTGCGTTTTGTCGCCAAGCTGGGCCTGAAGCTGGATAAAAATACCGAGGCAGGCATCTTCCAGTTAGCCAGTCTGCTCAAGGATATTCCGCCAGCCCGGCTGTTCGATGAAACACTCAAGCTGTATCTCACCGGCAATGCGGCAGTCACTCACGAATTGCTCTGCCATTATGGTCTGTTTGATGAGATGTACCCACAGACAGCTGCCTTATTGCATCAGGAAAAAGACGGCTACCCGCGCACTTTGCTAATGAAAGCGCTGGAAAATACCGACAAGCGTATTGATGACGATAAACCAGTGACCCCGGCTTTTTTGTTTGCTGCTCTACTTTGGGAGCCGGTACGACAACGTGCCCAGTTGCTGATGGAAAACGGCATGCCGGATATTACAGCCATGCAGCGGGCCTCATCCGAAGTCATTATTGAGCAAGTTCAGCGCGTGGCGGTGCCCAAACGCTTCAGCCTGGTCACCCGCGATATCTGGAATTTGCAACCCAGACTGATTAAACGGCAAGGCAAGCGCGCATTTCGTTCTCTGCTGCATCCCAAGTTTCGTGCTGGTTATGATTTTCTGGCATTGCGTGCGGAGTCTGGTGAACCGTTCACCGAGCTGGTGGCGTGGTGGACAGAGTTCCAACAAGCCTCTGCTACCCAACAGCAGAAAATGGTCGACTCGCTGGGTGGTGAGGGCACTGGCAAAAAGCCGCGTCGTCGCCGTCGCAGAAGACCTGCCGCCAAGAATGTGCAGAAGGACAGCTGATGCGCGTTTATATCGGTCTCGGCAGTAATCTGGAGCAGCCACAGCAGCAGATTCTGACAGCGATTCGGGATATTGAGGCCATTGCCGGACTTGAGCTGGTGGCGCAATCCTCGCTGTATCACAGCCCGCCAATGGGACCACAAGATCAGCCGGATTACATTAATGCCGTGGTTGCCGTAGAAACTGAGTTAGCGCCATTGGCGGTGCTGGATGCGCTGCAATACATTGAGCAGTCGCATGGTCGCGTACGCAAACGTCATTGGGGTGAACGGACCTTGGATCTGGACATTTTGCTGGTGGATGATAGGGTCGTCAATGAAACGCGGCTGACGGTGCCGCATCCGGGCATTGCCGAACGTGCCTTTGTTGTCTATCCGCTGGCAGAAATCGCGCCTGATTTAACCATCCCGGGCAAGGGCAAGCTGGCAGATATCAAGGCAAATTGCCCATTGGATGGATTAAAGCAACTGAATGAGTCACCATAAATGAATCTCTCGATGCCACATCACTATATCGTTGTTGAAGGACCGATAGGCGTAGGTAAAACGCATCTGGTCAAACGTCTGGCCGAGAGCTTTGGCGGCACTGAGCTGCTCGAACAACCCGAGCACAATCCGTTTCTGGAAAAATTCTACGTCTATCCCAAGCAGTCTGCCTTACCGACCCAGCTCAGTTTTTTGATGCAGCGGGTGAAACTGGGCAAAACCTTGAATCAGGATGATCTGTTTAACGATCTGCATATTGCTGATTTTATGGTGGAAAAAGACAAGCTGTTTGCTCAGATCACTTTAGATGATGATGAGCTCGCTTTGTATCACATGGTTTATGACAACCTGACCTTGCACCACCGTACGCCGGATCTGGTTATCTACATGCAAGCGACGCTGCCGGTATTGAAGTCGCGTATTGCTCAGCGCGGCATTAGCTATGAGCAGCATATCGAAGAGGGCTACCTTAAGCGTTTAGCGGATACCTATGCTGACTTCTTCCACTACTACGATGCATCGCCACTGTTAATTGTGAACGCTGAGCAGATCGATCTGGTCAATAGTGAACAGGATTATCAGCAATTGCTGGAACAAATCTGCTCTATTCAAAGTGGTCGTCATTACTACAACCCGCTTCCGGTTAAAGAGAAATAATTATGAGTCGTCTTAGCCTGACTGCCCTGCGCAAGATGAAAGCGGCGCAGGAAAAAATCGCGGTATTAACTGCCTATGACGCCAGTTTCAGCCATGCGCTGGAACAGGCCGGTGTTGAAGTGATTTTGGTTGGTGATTCGCTAGGCATGGTTATTCAGGGGCAGGAAAGCACGGTTCCGGTCACTGTCGACGATATGATTTATCACACGGCCAATGTGGTGCGTGGTTGCGATACGCCGTTCATCATCGCCGATATGCCGTTTATGAGCTACGCCAATGCCGACAAGGCCATTGCCAATGCAGCACGGCTGATGGCAGAAGGTGGCGCGCAAATGGTCAAACTAGAAGGTGGCGAAGTCATTGCCGATACCGTTGAGCAATTGACCTCGCGAGGTATTCCGGTCTGTGCCCATTTGGGTTTGTTACCGCAGTCTGTACATCGTCTGGGTGGCTATATTGTGCAGGGCCGTGAACAGCAGGCTGCCGAAGAATTACTCGCTGACGCGATTCGTCTGGAACAGGCGGGCGCTGATATGTTGGTGTTGGAATGCGTGCCGGCAACTTTGGCTCAACGTATTACCGAAGCGCTATCGATTCCGGTGATTGGTATTGGTGCCGGTAAGGACTGTGATGGTCAGGTGCTGGTGATTTACGACATGCTGGGGTTAACGCCGGGTCGACGTCCACGTTTCAGTCATGATTTTCTGGCCGACACTGGCTCGATTCAGGCCGCATTGAGCAGCTATGTACAAGCCGTAAAATCAGCTGAATTCCCCAACGCCGAGCAGCAATTCTGATGCAGGTTGTTGATAGCGTCATTGGCTTAAGAACGCGCGTTAAAACCTGGCGTAGTCAGAACCAGATCATTGCCTTTGTACCCACCATGGGTAATCTGCATCAGGGGCATTTATCACTGGTGCAAAAGGCGAGAGAGCTGGCCGATAAGGTTGTTGTCAGTATTTTTGTGAACCCGCTGCAGTTCAATGATAAAAGCGACCTGACTAATTACCCGCGTACCTTGCAGGAAGACATTCATCTGCTGACGGAACTGGACTGTGATCTGGTGTTCACCCCGGATGACACAGTGATGTACCCACAGGGCATGTCTTTGCAAACCAGTGTCCACGTGCCCGGAATGGATGACAAGCTGTGTGGTCTCGGCAGACCGGGGCATTTTGATGGCGTTGCTACTGTGGTCACCAAACTATTCAATATGGTGCAGCCGGATATCGCGGTATTTGGTGAAAAAGATTATCAACAGCTATTGCTGATTCGGCAGCTGGTGCACGATTTGAATATTCCTGTTGATATTGTCGGCGCGCCGACACACCGTGAAAGCAGTGGCCTTGCCATGAGTTCACGTAATAACCGCCTCAGTGATGAAGAGCGCACACAGGCGGCATTGTTGCATCAGCAATTACAGGCGATAAAAGCCGCATTGGAGAATGGTGAAACAGACCTTGACGCCTTGCTCAACAGTGCGCAAACTCAGCTACAGGAAAACGGATTCGAGCCGGAATATCTGGAATTACGTAAGGCGCAGGATTTAATGCTCTATCAAGCAGGCGAGAAAACTGCTGTGCGTATTCTGATTGCAGCGCGGCTCGGGTCAGTCAGGTTGATTGATAATATTCTGTGTGACCTTGCCTGAGTTTCGCTAAAAGGCGATAATATCGGGCTAACTAACAAGATTTGTCCGCTATGCAACTGACACTGTTAAAAGCAAAATTACATCGCGCCTGTGTGACGCATTCTGAGCTGGAATACGAAGGCTCATGCGCCATTGATAGTGACTTTCTGGAAGCCGCTGGTATTCACGAATACGAGCAAATCCAGATTTACAACGTCGCCAATGGCGAGCGTTTCACCACCTATGCGATTCGCGCAGAAAAAGGTTCTAAAATCATTTCTGTGAATGGTGCTGCTGCACATAAAGCCTCACCGGGCGACCGCATTATCATCTGTGCTTACGTCAGCCTGGATGCCAAAGAAGTTGAAAACCACAAACCAACGCTGGTTTACCTCAACGAGAACAACGATATCACGCATATGCGTCACTCCATTCCTGTTCAGGCCGCGTGATAGATCCCAAAAGAACACCCATGGAAAGACTGTTTGAACGCGCACTGTGGAACAGTCGCTTTATTGTACTGATTGCGGTTATTGCCAGTCTGCTGACAGCGTTGGCTATGTTCTATATGGCCTCTGTCGATGTGTATTTTCTGCTCAGTCATCTGGGGGACTATTTGTCACCAGACTTAGTTGGTGAAGCGCGTGCGGATTTCCGTGCGGATACGGTCACCCATGTGGTTGAAGTCATTGACGGTTACCTGCTCGCCACCGTTCTGTTTATCTTTTCCTTGGGGCTGTACGAACTGTTTATCAGCAAGATAGACGAGGCCGAAGACAGTGATCACTCCAAGGTGCTCGCCATTAACAGTCTGGATGACTTGAAAGCACGTCTCGGTCGTGTGGTGTTGATGATTCTGATTGTGAACTTCTTCGAACACGCGATCAGCATGGACTTCCATGGTCCGCTGGACTTGCTGGCATTGGCCGGTGGTATTGGTCTGATTGCTCTGGCGCTGTATCTGTCTCACTCCGAAGAACATTAAACACAACGCTGTCACTGAAGCGTCATCAAACTGCCACTGAGCTGTAACAACGATTCTCTATGCTTGCCACGAAAGGCAAGGTAGAGATGAGAAATGCTAAATATTGAACAGGCAGTTCAGCAGAAATTCCCCCGTTTTCAACACACCAGTCCCTGGATTAAAAAGCCGACGCTCGGCTTTTTACGCAAAATCACTCACGAGCAGGAAGTAAACCGCTTCCTCGA